>NZ_JPOO01000003.1:2552999-2872124 GCF_000733925.1 Arenibacter algicola | reverse complement strand
ACCTAACGGTGTTGGCAGGAACTTCATTTAGAGATGAATCGTATGAACAATTACAGGCAGAAGGTCTTAATTTTCCTTTGTCTGGCGAGGAGGCCTACTTTCTGGATCAAGCCCAGACTATAGTAACTGATGGCGTAGGAGATGATGGGAAACGTGAGTATGGATTTTCGTATTTCTCACGGATATCTTATAATTATGACAACCGCTATTTGCTTTATGGTACTTTTCGGGCAGATGGAACCAACAAATATCAGGAAAAATGGGGTTATTTCCCTACTGTAGGAGCTGGATGGGTCCTTTCTGAGGAATCATTTATGGAGAACAATGGCATTTTCGATTATTTGAAGTTACGTGGTAGTTGGGGTGAATTGGGCAACGATAAAATTGCATCCAGTGAGGGCTCTATTACTTCTACGGTAGTGACTACAGCTCTTGGGGATACCCAATTTAGTGGAGTAAATACAAATAGTGACTTTACAGCATTAAAATGGGAGGTTACTGAGGAGATAAACGGAGGTATCTCAGCAAGGTTTTTTGATAATAATCTTGGACTTGAAGCGGATTATTACGTTAGGGATACCAAGGATGCAGTTATCCCTGTAGCGAGACCGCTTATACCTGGGACGACTAGACAGAATGTCGGAGAGATTAGAAACTCAGGCTTTGAATTGGCCCTTAATTGGGATAAAATGGTATCCAAGGATTTTAGTTATAACATTGGAGCCAATATTTCCACTTTGACGAACGAGGTGTTGGACATAAATGGCGCAGTTGCCTTGGATGCCGGAACGGCAGAATTTAGACAACGATCTATTGTTGGGGAACCCATATTCGCATTCTTTGGTCGGGAAGTGGCCGGAGTATACCAAAATGAAGCTGAAGTACAGGCCGATCCGGTGGCTGTATCTAATAATTTGGTTCCGGGCGATTTTAAATATAAGGACCAGAATGGTGATGGGGAAATTAATGATGATGATAGGGTTGTCCTGGGGTCATTCTTGCCCTCTTACTCTTTTGGATTTAATGTGGGCGTGAATTATAAGGGATTTGACTTTTCAGCAAGCGCTTTAGGCCAGGGTGGAAATAAGATTTTGAACCGGAAAAGAGGAGAGGTAATCTTTACCAACGACACCAATATAGATCGTGATTTTGCCGTAAATCGTTGGCACGGAGAGGGAACTACCAATAGTTATCCTTCAGCAGCGGGAATTAGAAAGGGCTGGAACCAAAGACTAAGTGACTACTTTATTGAAGACGGCGATTTTTTCAGAATTCAGAACATTACATTAGGATATACCATTAATAAAAAGGGAGAGCGTGCAGGAATACCGGAAACCAGAATTTATCTGACCGCTGAAAAGCCCTTAACTCTTTTTAACTACAACGGATTCAATCCTGAAGTAGCTAACGGTGTAGATAATGAGACCTATCCTATACCATCTGTTTATACCATAGGTGTTAACATAAAAATATAAAATATAGAAACTATGAAACTATCTTATAAAATATCAGTATTTGTCCTGCTGGCCATATCTTTCTTGAGCAATATAGGATGTACGGACAAATTGGAAGAACCTGAACTGAACAATAATTTTGCTGGCGGTACGGATTTTACCAAGACGGCAGACATGCAGTTATCAATTGTGGGCGTCTATGAAGCATTTCAGTCCCGTGGATGGGAACAGCCTTTGTTGATTTCTGTTAGGGGTGACGACGTAAATGCCGGGGGACTAGGGGATCAACAGGATTTTGCCGAGACCGACAAGTTTACTTACAACAAGGATTATTGGATGTACAATTCCCTTTGGGAGAACACCTATGTTGATGTAATATCTGCACACACAGCCATGGAACAAATTGCTAGGTACCAGGAGTTTGCCAATGAAAGTGGAGTTGCTTTGGGGAATCAATACATTGCCGAAGCAAAGGTACTCAGAGGTATCATGCTTTTTCATATTTCCCTAGTATGGGGAGATGTATTTATTCCAGAATCGTCTAATACCGATCTTCTACTAGATGTGACCCAGGTACCAACGAAAGCAGAGGTAATGCAGCATATTTCCGATCAAATGGATGAGGCCATTCCTTTTTTGCCCAACCTAAGGCCTAATGAACGGACAGACCTTCCTGGAGGGGTTACAAGATATACGGCCTTGGCAATTAAAGCTCTGGCCAACCAGGAACTGAAGAACTATCAGGTTGTTGCCGACGCAGCCGGCCAGATTATAAGCTCTGGAAAATTTACTCTATATCCTGATTTTTACGAACAGTTTAAGACCCCAGGTAAATTGAGCGATGAAACCATTCTAGATTTGCAATATTCTGACTATAACCAAGGTGAAGGCGATCGATCTGCTCATCTTTATGCACCTTATGGACCACAAAACTGGACCCCTGAAGTTGCAGGATCTGGCAGTGGTTGGGGTTTCTTTGAACCTAGTATGAAGTTCATAAAGTTTATGCTGGACCGTGGAGAAACCGTAAGATTGGAAACCAGTGTTTTGTTCACTGATAGAGGAATCGCTGAAATCAAAACTGATCCTGCATACGCTACCTTGCCGAGTTTTATTACAAATACAACTCGGGATGGAGATGTTATTAATGACTATCCAAGGGCACTTTTTGCAAGCGGAAAGCACTATTTGCCATCCAATCAATTAATACCAGGTAGAACAGACTACGGTAGCAATAAAAACTACAACGTCATCCGTTATGCAGAAATTTTATTGGTATATGCGGAAGCTCTGGCCCAAGGTGCCACTGGCACGGGGATGACTGCAGATCAAGCAGTAAACCTAGTAAGGGTAAGAGCCAACATGACTCCATTGTCTGGGGTTAGTTTAGATCAAGTATTGGACGAGAAGTTCGCCGAGTTGAGTATGGAGTGGGGTAAACGCTATTATGATATGATACGCTTGGGACGATTTAATGAGCTCAGTTATGATGGAAGGACCTTTTCAGAGAATAATACTTTCCTTCCCTATCCACAAAGTCAAGTAGATCAATTTCCTATTTTGGGAGAGATCAATAACTAATATTCAATAAACAACAAATGAAAAATATTAAACTAATATGTGCAAGTTTGGTCGCCGTGTTTCTTTTTTACGGGTGTGATCAGGGAATAGACGCCATTACACAAGTAGATCCGGGGACGGATGCGACAGCACCACAGATAAAGGTCAATTACCCTACAGAGGGCGTGAAAATAAAAGTACTGGAGGTTGTAACTTCCATTAACATCGATTTTGAAGTGACCGATGATATTGAGATAGCCAAAGTCGATGTATTGCTCGATGGAAGTACTATAGGAACCTACAATAGTTTCAAGGATTACCGTCGATTGTTGGTCAAGGACTTGGTGTACGATAAATTGACGGATGGCGCCCATGAACTATCGGTTAGTGCAACAGATTTGGAAGGGAAAAATACCGTAACAACAATAAATTTTGAAAAGGAACCTGCATATACACCATTATTTGCAGGGGAAATCCTTTATATGCCATTTGATGGCGATTATTTCGATCTTGTGGGCCTGAAGCAAGCTGATAAAGTGGGCACTCCTGGTTTTTCCGGTGAGGGATTGATAGGGACAAATGCCTATAAGGGAACCACTGATGCCTACTTAACATACCCCACTGCAGGCCTATTAGGTAATGAATTTACGGCAGCCTTTTGGTATAAGGTAGAGGCTAGTCCAGATAGAGCTGGTATAATAATAATTGGAGACGATGCCGATGACCGTTTTCAGGGACTTAGGTTGTTTAGGGAGGGTAACACTACCAACCAGACCATTAAAGCAAATGTGGGTATTGGCAGCGGTGAAAGCTGGAACGATGGTGGTGTAATAGACGTAACCGCAGGGGAATGGGTTCACATAGCGCTTTCCATTTCTGCAACCCAAAGTACAATCTTTTTTAATGGTGTAGCAGTTCGGACAGCCGCTCTAAGTTCACCTGTAGATTGGACAGGTTGTGATGAATTGGTAATAGGTTCGGGAGGTCCTACGTTTAGCTATTGGAACCATAAATCCGATAGTAGCCCAATGGATGAATTAAGGTTGTTCAACAAGGCATTAACGGAAACCGACATTCAGAATATGATCAATGTTACCAATCCCTATACCGGAGAATTTGATGGAGAAATGTTTTACCTTCCTTTTGACGGGGATACCAAAAATAAATTTACCAATGCAGAGGCTACAATGATAGGCACTACTGGCTTTGCAGGAGAAAGCATTAGAGGGGCAGATGCCTATGCCGGAGCAGCCGATTCCTATTTATCATTCCCGACTACAGGACTAACAACACAAGAGTTTAGCGCCAGCTTTTGGTACAACCTCAATGCCGCTCCAGATAGGGCAGGGATTCTGGTTATGGGTCCGGAAGATTTAGAAAGACCTGAATATCCCACTGTGCAAAACTTAAGAACTAGCGGATTTAGATTTTTTAGGGAGGGCAACGCTACAAATCAGACCTTTAAATTAAATGTGGGCAATGGTTCTGCAGATACTTGGGTAGATGGTGGAGCTGCCGCATCATTGGATCCTACTTCAACTGACTGGGTACATATGGCATTTACCATTGGCAATGGAAAAGCCATTGTATACTTTGATGGGGAAATTGTAAAGGAATCAGATTTCACAGGTGTGGATTGGACAGGTTGTAACCTTCTTTCAATAGGTTCTGGGGCACCTAGGTTTACCGAATGGGGTCATTTGTCCGATTTAAGTTATATGGATGAACTTCGCTTGTTCAATAAAGTGTTGACCCAAGAGGAAGTGCAAAACATTAGAAACGCTGATTTATAGCATAAATAATTATGAGGTTAACAATAATATTGGTCGTTGCAATTCTTTTATACTGTTGCAACGACCAAAAAAAAACAACTGCCAATAATAAGGATGGCACGTTAAACCTAATGACTGAGGTTGAAACGGATGCGGAATTATTGGATAAGGTTCAACGACAGACTTTTGAATATTTTTGGGAAGGATCAGAACCCATTTCCGGCTTGGCGAGAGAGCGCATCCATATGGATAATGTCTATCCAACTCATGACAAGGATATAATCACCATTGGGGGTTCAGGATTTGGTTTGATGGCCATTTTGGTTGGAGTGGAACGAGGATTTATTACCCAGGAACAGGCAACGGAACGCTACGTGCGAATACTGGATTTTTTGGAAAAGGCAGATCGTTTTCACGGTGCTTGGCCCCATTGGTTAAACCCAGATGGATCTACTGCACCTTTTAGTAAAAAAGATGATGGGGGAGATCTTGTGGAATCAGCATTTTTGATTCAAGGTTTGCTAACTGTAAAGGAATTTTATGATAGTCGGGGAACTACATTGGAGGAAAAATCCATAAGTACTAGAATTCAAAAATTATGGGAAGAAGTAGAATGGGACTGGTATACCAAAGGGGGTGAAGATGTTTTATATTGGCATTGGTCCCCAAATCATGGTTGGGAAATGAATTTTCCTGTTGGAGGATACAATGAAGCCCTGATCATGTATGTATTGGCAGCGGCATCACCAACACACCCCATTGATAGAGACGTTTATGACAAAGGTTGGGCGCTTAAAGGCGAAATTACTAAGGATACAGTTTACTACGGTCTTGAGACGGAATTAAACCATTACGAGCATGACAAGTCGCCAGTTGGTCCTTTGTTCTGGGCACACTATTCCTATTTAGGATTGAACCCAAAGGGATTAAAAGATAAATATGCCGATTATTGGAAATTGAACAGGAACCATGCCATGATCCATTACAAGCATGCCGTGGCCAATCCCAATAATTTCAAGGGGTATGGAGAGAGTTTGTGGGGACAGACATCAAGCTACTCTATGAAAGGATATGCTGGCCACAGACCAGATAAGGATCTAGGGGTAATTTCTCCAACAGCAGCCTTGTCCTCTATGCCCTATACTCCCGAGGAAAGTATACGTTTTTTGCGTTTTATGTATCAGGAACAGGATTCCTTGATCGGTAAATATGGGCCTTATGATGCCTTTAGTTTGGAACATAACTGGAGCCTTCCCAGATACTTGGCCATTGATCAGGGACCAATACCTGTTATGATAGAAAATTATAGGTCTGGCATGCTTTGGACCCTATTCATGAAAAACAAGGAAGTCCAAGCAGGATTGCGGAAATTGGGATTCGAGGTCACCCTTTCCCAGTAATCTGCTTGGTTGACGGTTTTCAAGTACGTTGATGGCTTATATACATAAAATGCCTATACGGTTGCTTAGTGGTGTATGCCTTGATCCCTATGACCGGCTAAACGGTATCGCAACATCTATAAAAAAGCGAGGGCGTAATAGCACTAGCCGATAAAGAAAAGCTAAAATGAGAAGTGTTTTTATAATCTTAATGCTAGTTCTATCTTTTTCCTGCTCAGGAGATGATGTAACTGGACCTACAGGTGAATCGCAATTACCCGATCCACCTATGACCGAACAACCCAAGCCGGAAGAGATTTCGGATGAAAATTTGATGGAGCTTACCCAAAGGGAAACCTTTAGGTATTTCTGGGATTTTGCGGAAGTTAACTCCGGTTGTGCCAGGGAGCGGTATCATCCGGATAGTCCCGAGAATGATGCCAATACCGTTGCCATAGGAGGAACCGGTTTTGGACTTATGGCCATTTTGGTGGCCATAGAACGCAGATATGTGTCTAGGGAAGAGGCAGTTATTCGATTGCAAAAGATGTTGGGTTTTCTAGAGAATGCCGATCGATTCCATGGGGCTTGGCCCCATTGGCTAAATGGTAATACTGGTAAAGTAAAACCCTTTAGCGCAATGGACAATGGAGGTGATTTGGTAGAAACAGCTTTTTTGGTTCAAGGTCTCATTTGTGTAAAGGAGTATTTCAAAAATGGGACACAGACCGAAATAGATTTGGCGGCCAAAGCCGATGCCTTGTGGAAAGGGGTGGAATGGAATTGGTACACCCAGAATCACAACGTCCTTTACTGGCATTGGAGCCCTGATAATCAATTCGCAATTAATCTTCAGCTAAAAGGATATAATGAAACTTTGGTTACCTATATATTGGCTGCCGCTTCTCCGGATTATTCAATATCCAAGGAAGTATATAATAATGGTTGGGCATCCAATGGCAATTTAAAATCCAATATATCCGCATACAATTATCCTTTATTGGTAAAACATGCTGGTTCCGAAATCTATGGAGGACCCTTGTTCTTTTCGCATTACTCCTTTTTGGGCCTAAATCCAATTGGGCTTAAAGACGAGTTCGTGGATTATGGTGCGGTAAGTATCAATCACGCCATTATCAACTATCGCTATGCGGTGGAGAACCCTAAGAATTATCTGGGCTATAGTACTGAATGTTGGGGCTTAACCGCTAGTTATTCTAGAAATTCTGATGGTAGCCTTGGGTATAATGCCCATTCCCCTTCAAAGGACTTGGGACTTATTTCCCCCACGGCAGCAATAAGCTCCATTCCCTACACACCCACCGAATCGCTTAGAGCCATGCAGTATTTTTATCGGAATAAGAATAATTTATTGGGTCCAGCCGGCTTTTACGATGCTTTTAGCCCACAGTATAATTTCTGGGTGGCGCAGGCCTATCTGGCTATAGACCAAGGGCCTCAGATCATAATGATAGAAAATTATAGAACCGGGTTGTTGTGGAAGTTGTTTATGCAGAATGAAGATATCAAAGCTGGTTTAACAAAACTCGGGTTTACTTATGGAAATTAAACATAACCTTATATCGCTCGTTATTGTATTGGGCACTGTGGTATTGCATGGGCAAAATGATTTCTACAAGTCAGAAATGTTCACAAAGGACTCAGATACCTTAAGGTACCGCATAATGTATCCCCCAAATTACTCGGTCGATGAACAATATCCCATAATACTATTCTTGCACGGCGCGGGAGAAAGAGGTCATGATAATAAAAAGCAGCTGGCCCACGGCAGTACTTTATTTTCTAGTGAAGAGAATAGGGACAAATTTCCTGCTTTCGTAGTTTTTCCCCAATGCCCTATAGAGGACTATTGGTCCAGTGTTCAGGTAGATAGGAGAACTGAGCCCGTTGGTTTAAGTTTTGAATACGACAAGGGCCCTACCAAAGCCCTAGGCCTTACTATGGCCTTAATGGATTCTTTAGTAGCGGAATCCCACATAAAAAGGGACCAAGTGTATGTTATGGGATTGTCCATGGGCGGTATGGGCACTTTTGAAATATTGTATAGAAAACCGGAAATGTTCGCGGCTGCCATACCAATTTGTGGAGGCGGAGATACTGATGCGGCAAAGGCCTACGCCCATAAAGTTCCTTTATGGATATTTCATGGAGCCCAGGATAACGTAGTAGATCCGAATTTGTCCATGGATATGACGTCCAAAATTATAGAATATGGTGGGCGTCCAAACTTAACCATTTTTGGAGATTCCAATCACAATAGTTGGGATCCAGCTTTTGCTGAGCCTAATTTACTGCCCTGGTTGTTTTCACTAAAACGATCTGAATAGAGAGTAACCAAAGAATTTTGCAATCATAAATTTGTGTAGAACGGAACCAGATGAAAAATTTTAAAACAACAATTACAACAGTGGTTTTACTATTAAGTGTAATAATATATGCACAGGAAGTGGTTCCGGAAACTTATATCAATCCTCTGGATATTGACTATACCTATATGGTTTATAATTCAAGTAAGAATATTTCCTACCGTTCCGGTGCAGATCCCGCAGTAATTGAATTTCGTGGTGAATACTACATGTTTGTCACTCGGTCTTTTGGTTATTGGCATTCCCCCAATTTGATCAACTGGGAATTTATTAAACCTAAACAATGGTTTTTCGAGGGTTCCAATGCCCCAACTGCATTCAATTATAAAGATTCGTTGGTATATTTTGCAGGTGATCCCGCGGGTTACGGAAGTATTCTTCATACCGATGACCCAAAAAAAGGGGAGTGGACACCTACTGCTTCAATTACCAATAACATCCAGGATTCGGAGTTGTTTATTGACGCCGACGGGAAAACCTATCTGTACTGGGGCTCGTCAAACGTACATCCCCTTCGCGTGAAAATGCTGAATAAAGACGATCGTTTTCTTGAAACAGGAGTTCAGAAAGACCTTATCAATTTGGTTGAGGAAGAACATGGTTGGGAACGTTTTGGCGAAAATAATTACCATCCAACCTTAAAGGAAGGATACATGGAAGGTGCCTCGATGACCAAACACAACGGGAAATACTATTTACAGTATGCGGCGCCCGGGACGCAATTTAATGTGTATGCCGACGGTGCTTATGTTGGTGAAACCCCACTTGGCCCTTTTACTTATATGAAAAATAATCCCATGAGTTTCAAGCCTGGCGGTTTCACTAATGGGGCAGGCCATGGTATTACTGTGAAACAAACCAATGGCCAATACTGGCATTTTTCCACCATGGCGTTGGCTTCAAATTCTCATTGGGAACGTCGTTTGGCCATGTTCCCCACCTATTTCGATGATGAAGGGTTAATGTATTCCAACACCAGCTATGGCGATTACCCTTTGTTTGGGCCAAATCATCCAACAAAAGCAGGACAGCATAGTGGCTGGATGTTGCTTTCTTACAAAGGAAAAACAACGGTTTCATCTTCACTAATGCAGGTGAAAAAAAGTACTACTACCGATGATGATTTCGACATCAGCGAATTGCCACTTGAAAGAAATAGTGAAGGTGAAATTATTTCGAAGCTGTTAACCGATGAAAGCCCGAAATCATTTTGGGTTGCAGAATCCAACGATGATGAGCAATGGGTTAAGATCGAAATGTCTTCACCTGGAAATATTTATGCTTTTCAATTGAATTTTCATGATCATGAGTCGGCCATTTATACCCGTACCGAAGGCCTGCGACATCGATTTATATTGGAGGTTTCAGAGGATGGAAAAAACTGGGTAACTGTTGTAGACAGAAGCGGGAGTTTTAAAGATGCTCCAAATGCCTACCTCACCCTTAATCAACCTGTACGTGGAAAATATGTACGCTACAATAATGTGGAGGTTCCGGGGAATAACCTGGCATTATCAGAAATACGGGTATTTGGAAAAGGTTTAGGGAAGAAACCGGAAAAGGTGAAGGGATTTAAAGTATCCCGGGAGGAAGATAGAAGAGATGCCTCTTTTACCTGGAACTCCGTGAAAGGAGCACAGGGTTACAATATCCGATGGGGTATCGCACCAGATAAATTATACCACTCCTGGTTGATTTATGATGTAAATGAACATTTTATGCGCAACCTTGATCGCGATACCCGATATTATTTTAGTATCGAAGCATTTAATGAAAATGGGATTTCAGATAAAACTGAAGTAGTGGAAGTGAAATAATGAAAAGAAATTATCAATTTATTACATTATAACTAAGATGAGAAAATTTAATCTGTTTGTCGCTTTTCTGCTTTTTACAGGGCTTTCAAGTCTACAATCACAAGAAAATATCCCCTTTGTGGAAGGCCTCTTGCAGAAAATGACCGTAGAGGAAAAAATTGGGCAATTAAATTTATTGACTCCAGGTGGGGGTATTGCAACTGGCGCAGTAGTCAGTGAGAATGTGGAAGCCAAGATAAAGTCTGGCCAGGTTGGCGGACTCTTCGGGGTTGCTGGTCCCGAAAGGATAAAGATGGCACAGGATTATGCGGTCAACTATACCCGATTAAAAATTCCTTTGTTATTCGGTTCCGATGTTATCCACGGATATAAGACCACTTTCCCGATTCCCTTGGGGCTTGCCTCGAGCTGGGACATGGTATTGATCGAAAAAACGGCGCAGATAGCAGCTAAGGAAGCTACCGCAGATGGGATTAACTGGAATTTTTCTCCCATGGTGGATATTGCCCGCGATCCTAGGTGGGGTAGAATAGCTGAAGGGGCAGGAGAAGACCCATATTTAGGCTCTGCCATTGCGAAAGCTATGGTCCAAGGTTATCAGGGAGATAATTTAAGCAATGCCAAGACTATGCTGGCGACTGTAAAACACTTGGCACTCTACGGGGCTGTGGACGGAGGTCGTGATTATAATTCGGTTGATATGGGTAGAGTGAAAATGTTTAACCATTATTTGCCACCCTATAAAGCGGCAATAGATGCAGGGGTTTCAAGTGTGATGACTTCATTTAACGATATAGACGGTGTTCCGGCTTCCGGAAACAAATGGCTCCTGACCGATCTGCTGAGAGATCAATGGGGTTTTAATGGTTTTGTAGTATCAGACTATACCTCCGTGAATGAAATGATTGCCCATGGACTTGGGGATTTACAAGCCGTATCTGCCTTGGCACTTAATGCCGGACTAGATATGGATATGGTAGGGGAAGGCTTTCTGACCACTTTAAAAAAGTCAATGGAAGAAGGAAAGGTCACAGAGGATCAGATTACACGCGCGTGTCGTAGAATTTTGGAAGCGAAATATAAATTGGGCCTTTTTGAAGATCCTTATCGCTATATCGATGCCAAGAGACCAGCCAAGGATATCGATAGTGAGGAAAATAGAAAAGTGGCCCGTGAAGCTGCGGCCCGTTCTTTTGTGTTGTTTAAAAACCACAATAATCTTCTTCCTTTAAAAAAGGATATAAAAATTGCCTTGGTAGGACCCTTGGCAAATAACAAAAACAATATGCTGGGTACTTGGGCGCCAACGGGAAATCCGGAATTATCGGTTCCTATTTTGGACGGATTAATGAAAGTAGCCCCATTGGCTACAATTAAGTATGCCAAAGGTGCAAATATTTCAGATGACCCGGAGTTGGCGAAAAAAGTCAATGTATTTGGTCCCAGAATAGAGATTGATGGGCGTTCCCCTGAGGATATGCTCAAAGAAGCCTTAAATCTGGCCAATACATCCGATGTAGTGGTCGCTGTAGTGGGGGAAGCCACCGAAATGAGTGGAGAAGCAGCCAGTAGAGCGGACCTTTCCATTCCGGAAAGTCAGAAAAAATTGATTCGCGCCCTAGTAGGTACTGGCAAACCTGTTGCGTTGGTGCTGATGAGCGGACGTCCATTGACCATCCCAGAGGAGTTAGCCCTTCCTGTGAGTATCTTACAGGTTTGGCATCCCGGTGTAGAGGCAGGAAATGCTGTAGCTGATGTGCTGTTTGGATACTATAATCCGTCAGGAAAACTTACAGCCACTTGGCCAGTAAAGGTTGGGCAAATCCCCATTTTTTACAGCATGAAGAATACGGGAAGGCCGGCAACATCAGAATCTTTCCAGAAATTCCAATCCAATTATTTAGATGCCCCTAATGCTCCATTATTGCCTTTTGGCTACGGACTTAGCTATACCCAATTTGAGTATTCGGACCTAAGTATCGATAAAGCGGAAATAGGGGAAGGAGAATCCGTGACTGTTACGGTAAGCCTAAAGAATACCGGTAACTATGATGGGGTGGAAGTGGTGCAACTTTATCTTAGGGATGTAGTGAGAAGTATTACTCCATCAATACGGGAGCTAAAGGGATTTACTAAGGTATTTCTAAAACAGGGAGAAAGCAAGTCAGTTAGTATCACCCTTGACCCGGACGATTTAAAATTTTATAACAGCCAGCTAAATTTTGTTTCGGAACCAGGAGAATTTGAGGTGTATATCGGTACGGATTCCAATGCTACTGACAAAGTAACCTTTACGTTAAAATAGATTGACATGGTCAATATATACAGATTGGCCCAAATTGAATTTAAAATGCATTACTTCATTAGATTCCAGCTTTTGGTTTTTTTAGCGTTTGCCTTTTCGTGTAAAAGTGAGCAGGCTAAAAAAGCAGTCGAAAATCAAAGGCCCAATATTCTTTTTATAATGGCCGATGATCATGCTATTCAGGCAATTAGTGCCTATGGTCATCCAATTGGAAAGTTGGCGTCAACACCCAATATAGATCGGATTGCCAATAATGGAGCAATTTTTAATCATAGTTACGTCACCAATTCTATCTGTGGTCCCAGTAGGGCGGTTATTTTAACGGGCAAACACAGCCATATAAATGGTTTTCGGCAAAACGGCGACCGTTTTGATGGGAGTCAACCTACCTTGCCCAAGATTCTACAACAAGAGGGATACCAAACTGCTTTATTGGGAAAATGGCATTTACATGGATACCCTGAAGGTATTGATTATTGGAAAATAATAGTGGATCAAGGCAATTATTATAATCCCGATTTTATTGAAAATGGCGATACTACCCGAGTTAAAGGATATGCCACGGATATCATTACAAATGATGCCTTGAATTGGCTAAAAAACCAACGTAACGACAGTGTTCCTTTTTTTCTTATGGTACAGCACAAAGCGCCCCACAGGAATTGGATGCCGGCACTAAGGCATATCAATAAATATGATTCTGTACAATTTCCTTTACCGGAAACCTACTTCCCAACATTTATAGATCAACAGGCTGCTGAAGAGCAATTACAGACTATCTATAAGGATATGTATGAGGGCCATGACCTTAAGATGTCCATGGAGTATGGCAGCACGGAATTAGCTCACAACCCTTGGACGACCGATTTTGATAGGATGGACCCAGAACAGCGAAAAGAATGGGACACCGGATATTTGGTCAAGAATAACATTTTTCACAAATCAGATTTAATGGGTAGGGAGTTGGACGAATGGAAGGGTCAGCGATATTTACAGGATTATATGGCAACCATAGCCTCGGTAGACGAGGGGGTTGGAAAATTATTGGATTATTTGGAAGGCGAGGGTTTGGCAGAAAACACTTTGGTGGTCTATACCTCTGACCAAGGCTTTTATTTGGGAGAGAATGGCTGGTTCGATAAACGGTTTATGTACGAACCTTCCTTTCGGACTCCTTTGTTGATGCAATGGCCAGGTACTATAGAGAAGGGAATAAAAATTGATGCCATGGTTCAGAATCTCGATTTTGCCCAAACATTTTTGGAGTCGGCAGGAGTACCGCATTTAGGTGAAGATATGCAAGGAGAATCCTTTTTGGGAATTCTTAAAGACAGTACGTTGGAAGCTGATTTTAGAGATGTAATCTACTATCATTACTATGATTATCCCGCCTTTCATATGGTGAAAAAGCATTATGGGATTAGAACGCAACGCTTCAAACTGATGCATTTTTACGATGATATAGATCAATGGGAATTTTATGACCTAGAAAAGGACCCACTAGAACAACACAATCTAATCGATGATGGGCAATATAGTGATGTATTAATTGAAATGCACCGTAAATTGGACAGTGTACAGAAATTTTACCGGCTTACGGATCAAGAATTTCTCAACGCTTCTAAAGAAAAAGTGGAAAACGCCTATAGGTTATTTGAAAGACTTAGGGGCTTGGATAATTGATAAACTCAAGTTTATTTTGCTTATAAAAGTAGTTCACTCGCCTCATCCAAAACAGCGCTATCCAATTCTTTTAAATAAGCTTGTGTAACTGTCAAATTTTGATGCCCCATAGATTCACTGATAACATCGGTAGCAACTCCTTTTTGCTTTAAGCAGTTGGCATAACTATGTCGTGCAACGTAACTGCTCAAAGGTTTATTTATTCCACAGATTTTCGCAATTTCTTTTAGTTCCTTATTGTAACGTTGAAGGGTTTTGTGCTTTCTATTTTCGAGTTGTAATGGGGTTAATTCATCCTTTAACAGAATGGGGAATACATATTTCGTTCCCAAGGAATTTTCTTGATAATATTCTAAAATTTCCCGAACAGGAGGTAATATCTTAATCATAAAATTTCCTTTGGTTTTCGAACGGGTATAGAAAATTTTGTTGTCAGCAATTGCCCTCCATTCCAGCTTCATCATGTCGGTAAAGTTCATTCCCCTTGTATAAAAGCTAAAGACAAAATAATTTCTGGTATTGGTGAAAGAAGGATATTTCTTCAAGTCAAGGTCAACTATTTTCTTGACTTGCTCCATAGTCAATGCCTTTTTAGGACTTTTACCCTTCAATTTGGAAACCTTATATGTTTTGAATGGGTAGAACTCTTCCTTAACAAGGTTGCGTTCAATTGCAAAGTTGTAAAGTGCTCTAATAGCTCTCATTTTTACCCCAATTCCACCATCCGTACCTCCTCTAGACCTTAAAAAGACTTCAAATTTCTGCAGGAAGGCCGGAGTAATCTCCTTAAATGTCAGTTTTAGTGAATTATGAAATAATTTGACGATATGTCGGGCGTCTTTATTTACTTGTGCATTCCCTGCTCTTCCGGCCAAAAGCATTTCTTCTATTATTTCATCCCAAAACTCGAACACATTATTCTTTATAGGATTGGATTCGATACGATATTTTTTTTCAATATCATCTAAAGTATAATCGTCCTGTTCTAACTCAAGTTCACCAATAATTTTTAGTGCCCTATCTTGGAACTTATTTATCAAACGGTTGTTTTGTAGATAATTCTGATTTCGTTTGTTAAATTTACCTGCTTGGGCGTCCCATTCAATTTCAGTGGCATTAAAAAGAGTTTTGAAATATTTTGTTTGGCGATCTTTGGTAATTCTGAGGCATATTGGATACGCTCCTGTTGAGAGTTTCTTTTTTCGTAAAACTGTCTTGACATTTATCATTTAATTCTAAATTTGGGTACAACATAGGTACAACATTTAGCCCTTTAAAGGTAAAATAAATGTAATTTGTTACAAAGAATAAAATCATAAATTATTGATAATCAGACTATAAGAAAATAAATGATACCTAATGAAGACAATATTAAGATTCTCATAATCAGGTGGTCCCTGGTTCGAGTCCAGGTGGGACCACTTAGAAATCAGACAGTTACATAAATTTGTAACTGTCTTTTTTATTTTTCGGCGTGCTTTCGGCGTGCTTTTTTGATCAGGAACAATTGTTTTTTTAAAACCAATTGGATAAATTTATTTCCTAATTCACTACTTGTAGGAAAGAAGTCACTTGTTACCCCAACGCTTCGAGGCGCTAATTCCAATGAGTATGACAGAATGATGCTCTATATTCTTTCAATAATCACAAAATCATCATATTCATTTTTTTCTATTGTTTTCTTCAAGGTTGACATGAATTTGTTTAATTCCCTATCTAATATCAATTTATAATCATTGGTTTGATTTTTATAATCATTAGGGAGTAAATTCGAAATCGCATGATCAATACCGGTTAACGTTGTTGGAAAATCCAATAAAATAAGCTGTCCGTTCTCAATTTTAACATCCACATGTACATTTCTAACCCTTCCCGTGGCCCCAAATGAAATTTTTTCCACTCCTATCTTATTTTGAATCTTCTGGAATGCCATGTTCAAATCGTTGGGTAGGGTATTAGGTATCATTATTTTGAATTTGCAATTGTCATGCAGTTTATTTTGGAACTCGAATCCTTTGTTCATGACAAAATGTTCACAAACGTACTTGATAAAGTTCTCATAATATGCATATGCCAATGTACTTGAAGGGAAAAAGTTCAAATCCGCTTCACTAGAATTTTGAAACATTTGCTTGACCTCCTCAACTTTTTCTGCAAGATTTCCTTTGTTGAACATTGCCAGCTTGATACCTCCTAAATCACTAGGAATCTTTACAGCATCATCTACAAGAAAGGCACATTTATCCAATCCCAAACGTCCTGTAAATAGGCCCAATTCGAATAAAACATTATCACGGGCCTGAAGCATTTCCTTTCCCCTATAATCTACCTTGTCATCAGGCGAACCGATTAGAATGCCATAATCAAATTTTAAGGTAGCGGTCATTAGGCTCGACAAGAAGTTACGGTTTAATTTAAAAACCGATTTATTCCATAATGCCTCATCCCAAATGATCACCTCAAAATCTTGCTGCAAAATCGCCTTTACGATTTTGGCAGTACCTAATTCTTCACTTGAACTTCCTATAAATATTCTTTTCATGATAAAAACCTTTTAACCAAGCTATCCTTAAATAAGTCTTCTCTTATTATCTTCAGTTCATCTAGTAATAGCTTTAACTGAGCAATCTTTTCTGGTTTATCCCTGAAGATATGCTCAGATTTGTCAATAGACTGAATGGTGTCTCTATACACCGAATCGATGGCAATCCTATCTAGTTCCTCATGTAGCACGTGAACAAGCGCATCATACGACTTATCATAATATTTTATTTTCTCTATGTTATAACAGACGGAAGATATGTCAAAACTGGAGAAATCTATCTCAATATCAGAATCTGCTTTCAAGGTTTTCAAAAAGCGAATCATTTTCTTCAATCTACCGTTGACGTCGGAATCTTTTTTATTGATCAGATGAATCTTTAAAAATGGAAAATCTGCGTTTAGACGATGATTTTTTTCCTTATTATAGATTTGAATACCATTTTCGTAGTCATTGGCACTTAAAACAGCCTCAACGGACTTATACCAAGATGCCGTAACTACATCTACCATTCTTTTTGGGTTGGTTAGATTGACTTCAATGGATTTGGCCTTTAATATATTGACCTCCTTATAGGCTTTAGTTAGAACCTCTTCAGCATTTAGTCTGATCTTTTTTAAATCCTCATTAGAATTTCCCAAATAAGGTGCTCCATTTATTACTTCGCACAATCTTATTTTCTGGTCCTGGCTTAAATTTGGCTTTTGATATTCTGTAATAAAATTTGATCTATCGTCGTGCGCGTAAAAGCCACCACCAATTTGCACTAAATCAATATCGCTATATCCTCTGATGTGCGTGTTTGACGGGACGGAACCTTGATATTTATAGTCTAATTTTGGATACAAATTTTTCAATTGAGTCTTAACTTTGTCCCCAGCAACAAGTGTGTTGCTTGTATATACAGGTTCTACTCCTTGCATAGCTCGTTTTATATAGACAAGAACCTTTTTATCATATAGACCCTTAAGCTCAGCACTAAAGGACTTTTCCAATAGAACTGATTCATCGATTGCATTGGGATTTGATCTTTGCTTTACTCTTTGTATGAGCAGTTCGTAGTTTTTTTTCATAACTATTATCCTTTTGATTTTCTAGGGTCTTTTGATTTCGGATAAGTTCTTTCTTCTTGAAACCCTCCCTTATTTTTGTGAATTTTTAATGACCCTCCCCCTTGTTCGGTGATAAAATCCCGTGCTTCCTTAATAGCTTCCGGCTTGTTTGCGTCAATGATTTTAGATGCTCGTTGGGCATTTTCTTTTTTGAGTTTATAAACCCCGTCTTCCTGAACCAAATGAAAATTTTTCATCTTTCTTACTATTTAGTTTATGCCATCTTTTTAAGGTGCTGGCAATTAGACCTTTATTAAACTGGTACAAAGATGATAACAATGTATGCAACCTATCTGCATACATAAAAATTAAAAGTAAAGTCGGGAGTTTTTTCGACGTCAAAAAAGAATTATACGGACTGGCTATCGTTCAAGGTTTGGATAATTTCGAAGATGGTATCTGCCTGCGTCTCGTCAAATACGCCGTCGATACCCATGGAATGATAATTTCTGAAAGGGGAGTCGTAAAGTTTAGTCGGGTCTATTTTTCCATTCTTGGTCAAGAACAGTTTGATGGTATCTAAAAATTGGATTTGTATCGAATTAAGTTGATATAGATTGATAAAATTGGCGAAGGCTTCGTCAACCCGATCAGCCGAAAGACCCATAAGTGAGATGACAAATGGGACAAGAATAAATTGCTCGCCTATTTCTTTTTCAATTGCATCTTTCTTGATTCCGTCAGTAAATATGATAGTTTCCAAAGACTGCAATTCTTTTTCGGTTATCGTCTCGCCCTTGCGTATTCTTGATATGGTCAGGTTGTTTTTGTTTGCTCGTATTAGCTCTTTTAGTCGGTGCAGATTATTGGTAAACGGTGTACTTAAGGTTATTGGTGGTTCATTGACATAATCGTTAGTGGTAACCTGACTTTCGTCCAAGCTGTCCTCAAAATCGGTAGTTACATACTTCTGATCGGAAGGGTCAATGTACTTTACGAGGTTGCGGATACCTTTTCTTATTTCTTCCAGATGTGCGATACCCTCCTTTTTCCAAAAAACTTCTTCCAAAGGTTTTGTTATAAGGCCTTCTTTTTCTTTTACTTCTGGAATAGTCGTTTTCTTTAGTAGTTTTTTGGAAATGACGGCCACTTTAGAAATGGGTATGGTAAAAGAGGAAACAAATTCGGTTCCATTCGGGGTTTCCAAACCTTTTATCATTAGAGTGTACAATAGTTTATCGTAGAATCGAGCTAAATCAACATCGCCTTTTGCTGGCCTGACCAATGGTGCCAATGCTTCTTCGATAATCTTAATATCCTTTTTCGAGAGGTGGTTCCACAGTTCACGATTTTCGCTTCCGTACTCCAAAACAGTTTGCATTCGCATTTTAACGTCGAATCTATCCTTGTTGAGATGGGAGATTTCCGAATGCAGGGTATCTAATAGTTCTGTTCTGAATTGGTGTAAATCCGCTTCTTCGATAAAGGCATTGGTTTTTAGATATTCTGCCAGACGTAGCTTTAAACCAAAAACGATTTCGGTCAAACTTTTTTGGGAACTACTTTCTATGCCTTCGGGATTTTCCTTAAAAAACTCGAAGTTGCCGCATAGATCGAATATCAAGAAACGCTCTTTGTCCTTTCCGACACCAAATAGATTAGGGCGTAAGCGTGAACCTCTACCAATCATCTGCCAAAATTTGGCATACGACTTTACAGGTTTGTAAAATACGAGGTTTACGCAACTGGGTGCATCGATACCGGTATCCATCATATCCACAGAAATGGTTATCTGGGGCAAACGGTCTTTTTCTTCATCGCAGAAACGCTGAATAAATTCTTCCGCTTTGGGTTCGCCATGTGTAATAACCTTTACATAGTCGTTGCCGAAACGCTCCTTATCCAATTCCATGAAAATATCTTTTAAGAACTGTGCGTGTTTTTTATTACGGGCGAAAAAAATGGTTTTTCCGAGTTCTTCTCCACCTCGTTTTTTGATGCCGTTTTTCAGGATAAATTGTAATGTTTTTATCGTGGTATCTCTATTGAACAGCCATTGGTACAATTCATTGGATGATATCCATTCATTGCCCGTTGCCTTTTCCCCATCTAATATTTCTTCTTCGAATTCTTCTTTTTCTTCATCGGAAAGCTCATCGTAGCGAATGCCTTCCCTCAAAAATTTGGTCGGTGCGGAAACGGTTCGATAGGGGACTAAATGTTTATTGGCAACTGCTTCTTGAAAAGTATAGGCATCTGTAGGAGACTTGTCTGCCAAACCAAAAATGGAGTACGTATTTTTATCGATACTGTTTTTTGGCGTTGCGGTGAGTCCTAAGAATAAGCCGTCAAAATATTCAAAAATCGCTTGGTACTTTTTATAGATGGAACGATGTGCTTCGTCTACTATAATCAAATCAAAATGCCCGACCCCATAAAAACGTTTGTCATCATCTTTTGAACTGTCTATCAATCCCATCATGGTCTGATATGTAGAAAAAGCAAAACGGGCATCCGGATTATCTTTTTCCTTCAATAGATTTACGCTGGAATGTTCAGGCAGAAATTTTACAAAATTGCTCTTTGCTTGTCGCACCAAACTTTTTCGGTCTGCCAAAAAGAGTACACGCTTTACCCAATTGGCTTCCAACATCATTTTTGAGAGGGCGATGGATGTTCTGGTCTTTCCAGTACCTGTTGCCAAAACCAATAGGGCACCACGGTTTGTTCCGATAAGGTTTCCTGTTGATTTATCAGTGCCTGCAAAGTGTTCGGCAATACTTTTTATGGATCGTAATTGATACGTCCTACCCGCAATCAATACATCAACATCCGCCGTTCTAATATCTGTGCGATGGTTGCGACGGTACATTAGGGTTTGGAGTTCCTGTTTGGTATAAAAACCATGTACGGGTCGTGACCTTTTATAAAATTGGTCGTCCCAGAGATAGGTTTCGAATCCATTGCTATAATACATTACAGGCCTTCGACCGTACATTTTCTCTAAACTATCAGCATATAATTGGGCTTGGTTTTCGCCCTTGCTGACACTTTCCAAGGTCTTTTTTGCTTCTACCAAGGCCAATGGGAGGCCGTCATCGTCCCACAACACATAGTCTACATACCCGGTTTCGGAAGTATTTGTTGATTTGGGCATGTACTGTACCTTGAATTCGGTATCCTTGATTCCTGCCAAATCCCATCCTGCTTCCCGTAAAAGCACATCTATAAAATATTTTCGGGTTTCGTATTCGTTTCGCGGATGGTGTACTTCATCTTGCGTATTAGCGACAACTTTGTTCGCTTCGATTTGCTGCTGTAAGGCTTCGAGCTGTTTTTTGAAAAGTTCGTTCTTTTCCTCTAATAACCTATTTTTCTCCGCTGATGCCGCCAGTTGCTTTTGAAAAGTATTTTTCTCGGTATCAAGTTTTTCTTGAAGTTGAGCCAACTGCTTTTTTGAAAGTGCATCTTGCCCTTCCTTTGGAATCAATTCCCAATCAAAAAGACCTATGTTTTCAGGAACTTCTTGTGTATACGATTTTGCGAACCACTTGGCAAAATAGAACAGGTACTCGATTATGGTATGTGAATCGACATCTGAAACCCTTTTGTTGTGCAAGGCCAGATTGCCTGCTTTTCGAATGAGGTGGATTTCATTGTACAGTTTATGATTGAACTGTAATTCAAAAGCTTTCGCTGTGATTAAGCTGTTGAGCGAAGTATCGAATGGTAGCGTTAGTTCTTCGTCGTTCGTGTACATCCAGTTCACGGCAAGTTCCAGGGCCATACGCGAATAGGCTAAAGAAGCACGAGGGTCTGTAATGACCAATTGCTCCGCTTTGGTTGCTCTTTCGTAGAAAGTGTCCCATTCAGTAGCCAAAAATTGGAAATTTGTACCCATTTGTTTTGTGTTGTCTTTTTTTAAAATTTACTTTACTCCGAACTTTACTCCGAACTTTACTCCGAACTTTACTCCGAACTTTACTCCGAACTTTACTCCGAACTTTACTCCGAACTTTACTCCGAACTTTTTAAAGCTGGCTTACTATTCTATTTATTAATTCATCACTTTCCAATGGCCAGCTTTATCGGAGCCTACCCTTGTTAGCTTGCCTTGTTGCTGTAATTTTGCTATCTGTTTTTCTATTGCCCTATCAGAAACACCAATGATTTTCGATAATTCCTTGGCGGTTCTTTTATTATCTTCCTTTAAAAGGGTAATAATTTTCTCCGACGTTTTGCCTGATACTTTCTCCGACGTTTCCTCGCTTGCCTTTTCGCTAAGTGGAATTATAATCTCAAAAACATCGCCTTCGGTAAAAGTAGGTTTCGCTCCTGGAGTATATAATTCTGTGTACTTATAAGTATTTCGTACACCGGAACCCAATTCATCTACCCATCCGATTTCCTTGAACAACTTTGCGATAATAGGGTTTTTGGGATAGGGCGAAAAATTGGCAGGATCTATATTGCCGCTACCATGGGGTTTGTTCCAATTTTCTGCACGCACCTGATTTGCTTCGATGATGAACTTTGCCGGAAAGGGATTTGTGTATTCCCGATGTACCAATAGATTGGCGATTACTTCTCGAAAAAGGTTATCTCTTACATTGATACGCTGTGTATTTATTAAATGAAATTTTTCCGATAGGTGTTTAGCCACAAATGCCATGAGACGGTCATAACTCTCAAAAAGATTGGTGCGTATATCGTCTCTATCGTCGTAGCGGTCTTTGTTTTCTATTCGGGCAAGGGCATCGGTTTTGTAGTGTGGCACTACACTTTGTATGGTTTCATCTTTGCCAAAGAGCAAAACGGCTGCTAGCGTATAACCTGATTGCCCCGTTTTCATATCTTTTTTATAAAGCCCTACGGAACGCAGCAGTTCTTCATTGGTCATAGCCAACCACGGGTGTTTGGGCTGTTGGTTTCTAGCCAAGTTGCGAACCTTTTCAAAGAGCGATTCTTTAAAGTCCGATAGCTCCACGTACGGATATACCTGATTCTCGGAATACGAATTCTGTTTACGCAGATACAATTGAGACACTTGGTCTTGTTGATTGGTAATGTCGAAATCGCCATCTTGGTTGCGATCGTAGATTCTACCTTTAGTGGCATGTACTTGTGAACTTTCGGGCACATAGACTACGATGACTTTTTTGCCATTCATATCTAAGACCTCTGGGGAAACATAATAAGGTGGGTTCAGTTTCTGGGGGTTATTGGCATTGGCGACCAAGCCATCAATAATACCCTGTACTTTATCTTCGTGTACCCCGCTTACCGCACCATCATTTTGCACTCCTAGGAGCAAATGACCGCCGCTTCGGTTCAAAAAACCACAAATGGAATCAAAGGCATCCTTATTGAGCGCTATGCTTGATGTCTTGAACTCAACATTTACGCTTTCGCCTTGGTCTATTATGGCTTGAAGTCTTTCTGCGGTCATGTGCTGCTAATTTACCAATTCCCCTTTAAACGCCTTTTGTAAAAGACAATTGAATAGCTCTTTACTTTCTTTAAGTTCTTGTTTCGCCAAATCCTTTTGTTTTTCAATTAGGGCGATTTTTTCAGCGAATTGGTTTTGGAGGTTGATTGGGGGACAGAAAAATTTTAGTTCTTTTAAAATTTTAAGATTAATATTTTTTTGAGCTGCTTGTGGCGCATTTGCTTCAATTATTTTTTGTAAAAATGACATCCAAAATAGAGTAAATTCATTATTAGTGTGTTCATTGGGAATAAAGCCTACAACACTATCAGGGAAACATGCATCCATCGTTAAAATACCTGTTTTAGCGATATTTGCGGCAACAGTAATGCAAAGTGTACCTTTTGGCCACATTTTACTTTGTGCTAACCCTATTTCAGAATATGTGGATGTATACTCCTCTATTCGCCCATTTGAGTTTGCCACATCTCCTGTTTGAATTAAAGGATAAATGCCGCCTAATAATTCTGGTGCGTTTCTAGGGCGATGTTTTGATTTACCTCTGTCTAATTTGCCGACATCACCAAATTCTTTCATTTCCCAACCTTTTTGATTTATAGCCGGATCCCCAAACATCTCCAAAAAGATAGACTGAGCGAGCAAATCATATTCTTTTAAAAGTTGTTGGGTCTTGTCGCGGAGGGCGCAGGCTTCGTCTAAAATCTGGGCAATTCGCTTTTGGGTTTCTAGGGGTGGTAAGGGAATTTCAACTTTAAGTAAATCTGCTTTGGTAAGACTTGGTATTGTGGTGGCTTTATTATGTCTTAAAAAATCATACTGTATGCAAAAATAATAGAGGTATTTTGAAGATAGATTTTTACCCGCTACTAAGCCAAAAGCAGTATCAACATTCCAAAACTTCTCTAAGATGTATAGCGGTTTATTTATTGAACCCTTTCGTCCTATAATTACAGTATGCTCATCACAAATATAATCATCTGCGTAGCCCATCACCCCACCGCTGCCGTAAATTGGATATTTGCCCTTTGGATTCTCAACTTTTCGCTGATTTTTACCATTTTTGATGGTTAAAACCTCACTCCAATTCACAATTTTGTTCTCTTTTTCAGTTGCTATCATTAAATCAATTGTTTCTGTAAATCCACTAAAATTGTCTTTCTTTCTGAATCAATTTCTTTAATTCTTTTTATGATTACTTCTGGTGCATCATACTCCACTTCTTCATAAACTATCTCTTTGTAGCGGTTGATAGACAAGTCCCAGTCATTCTCCTTTATTTCTTTAAACGGCACTAAAAAAGATTGTGAGGTACGGTCTTTATAATTATGGGTACACGTGTTTTCTAGAAATTGGTTTAGCCCTAAATTTTCTGGGACATCTTGTACATGTAACAATTCTCCATCCTTAGCATGCATTTTTTTAAAATAGTGGCTTTTCAAGTAACGGTAATGATCCAATAACTGCGGCAGATTAAATTTTTCATGCGCTTCTGCTGCGCTTAGTGCCTTTGAACCGTCGCCAAAAGCAAAGTCGTCGAACAAGGTTTCGTCGACCAATAGATTTCGTTTATCATCCAAAGATTTGCCATCTTGCAGCATATCATAGAACCATACATGATCTGTACCGCCCGAACCTGTTTTGGTAAAAATCATGATGGCCGTACTAACCCCTGCATACGGTTTAAATACACCGCTGGGCATTGAGATTACGGCCTCTAATTTATGGTTCGCTACGATTTCTTCACGAATATTCTTATGTGCCTTGCCACTACCGAATAGCACGCCGTCGGGCACGATAACGGCCGCTCGGCCTCCCGTTTTCAATTGTCGAAGCATCAAGGCCAAAAACAGCAATTCAGTCTTCGTAGTATTGGTCACGTTTTTGAGTCCGGGTGCAATACTTTCCTTGTCAATTGTGCCCTTAAAAGGCGGGTTGGCGAGTACTAAGGTATAAGCATCGCTAATGGTGTTATCTTTAGATACGGCATCCACATCGATAATATTGGGTTCTTCCACACCATGCAGATAAAGGTTCATGGAGGCAATACGTAACATGGTAGCATCGAACTCCGTACCGTTGAACATTTTCTTGTTGATAAAATCGGCATGTTTGTCCAGTTCGGTTACACTATGATGTGTATCAATATATTCCTTTGCAGCGACCAAAAAGCCTGCGGTGCCTGCGGAAGGGTCACTAATTATATCTTCCAAAGTAGGCTGCATTAGCTCTACCATTAATTTGATGATATGACGAGGTGTACGAAACTGGCCGGCAGTTCCACCGCCTTCAAGCTTGGAAAGCAGATACTCGTAAATATCGCCTTTGGTATCTTGGTTTTCCATGGGTAGCCTTTCGAGTTTCTCGATGACCTGATCGAGAACGGCAGGTTTTGAAATACCAAAAGTGGCTCCTTTCATGTAGGTACTAAAGAGGCTTTTTTCTTTACCCAACGAACGAATAAAGGGGAAGACCCCATCGACCGTATTGCTAAAAACAGAGTGACGTGGATTAACATCCATCTGGCGAAGATTTTTCCAACGAAAATCTTGTTGGTCTTCGCTAAAAATAGGAGTGAACTTAAATCCACGTTTGGCCTTTAGCTCGTTACGAGTCTCGGTCTCATCAAGGTTTTTAATAAAGATGAGGTAGGTCAATTGCTCTACGATGGTAATGGTGTTTGTAATGCCGCCTGTCCAAAAGGTATTCCAGATTTGGTCTATTTGTGATTTTAGGTCTCCTGTGATCATTTAGTTTATGATTTCAAATTTTACAGCATAGTGACTGTAGAAATGTTTTGTTCTTGGATTTGAGTTTATATCCTCTTGAAGAATTTTAATTTTCTGTCCGATTGGAAAATTACCATCTACATAACCATAGTTCAAATGGTACTTTCCACAATAATAATTATTGTTTTCGTCTTGGCCTATTTCCCCTTCGTAAATAGAGGCATCCGCCTTTTGCTCTTTTTTAGACCATTTTTCTAAATTGGTTTCCTTATTAGGGTTGGCATCGATATAATATTTCATCCAATCCAATATGTCAAGTAATAAATAAATGCTGCTTATATAAAGGTGATTCGTTTTACTATTAGCTAGATATTCATCCGCTTCTAATTTACTGCCTACATTGTGCGAAGCATCCTGTGTTAAGGTTGTCAATCTGTAAATATTTTCAGCAACCATTGGGTGTATCAAAACCTCATTATAAGTATACGACGAGTTCTTTCCAGTTAGAAAATAACTTGATCCATTTATTGAGCCCGCTCCTTGAGAAACTTCATCTGGAATTATGCCTATCTGATTTAATTTAGCGAAAAGTGCTTCAATGATTTTTCGCATAGGATTAAGCATGTCTTCGGCTCTAGTGAGGCTTTTAGGTTGTTCGATATGTTGAATTAAACTAAAAAGCCTGCCAAAGTGTTTGATGCCAATATATTCATCTGTGCAAATTATAAATGGATTCGGGTATTTGTGTTTTAGCTGAGTCAATGTCCTGTTTTCGCATGACTTGACCAACATTTTAAAAAGATTATCTTCATCTTCATCTTTTCCCTTTTCAAATACATGTTGAAAGGCATTCTTAAATTCTAGAGATGCGTGAGCTGCTGCTTGACCTGTTAAGACAAAATATTCTAAAGACTTGTCCACATCTCTTATTCTGTCCTTTGCTTTATGAACCCATTTTGTGTCTTCGGTACCGGCAGCATCATTTTCATTCTCGAAGAACTTTGCATCTAACAGCACAGCATCGTAGTTTGCGGGGTTTTCTTCCAATGCAGCACACCCACCATTCATTGACTTAAATGGGAAAAGTTGGATGTTGAAATCTACTGCGGTTTTATGTAAACCAGTTAAATCTTCATGTTGGTCATCAATCCAAAGGACATTGAATTTACTCTTCATTTCTCTTATGATTTCGTATTTGATAAAGGTACTATGGGAAAATTGAACTTAAATATTACAGGGTAAATAGTGTTTTCATCAAGAATAAGTTCCCAGTCCGGGTTGCCAAAATATGCAGCAATTCTGTTGATATCGTAGCCACCTAAACCTGTTCCCTTTTCTGAATTAGCCGTACTATACTTTACAGTAAACTTATCTTTATTAAAATTTTTCGGAAACGGAACACCATTATTCTTTATTTCAAGCTCTAGAAAGTCATCAACAATTTTTGATTCGATAAGTAGTCGATTGCCTTTCTCTTTGTTTTTAAACGCATACTTTTCTGTGTTTGAAATTATATTGTTTAGAAGTATTTTCAGAAGTGTTTCCTGCACCACTACTGCTCTATTTGTTACTTCTGAACTGAGCATTTTATCATATTTAATTGAAAATTTTAGCCCCTTATCATCTAGACTATTTAGCCATTGATTAAATTCTTTTAATGGGACTATTTCTTTTTTATAGTTTTCAAGAATTAAACCGCCTTCTCCTTTTTCAAGAATTGTGCTTATATGGTTTATGTTATCCCTTATTTGTTCAAAGGTTGAAAGCAGGTCAGCATTATAACGAGATTTATAATTATTCTTGACCTCTGAAAAAGCTTCTGAATCGTTCTCTTCAAAAAAACGGAGTAAACTCTTTGCATTAGAAAGTATATTTTGACGAGGAGCTCCCATTGAATGCTTCAAGGAAGCAAATTCATCATAGCTTTTTATTTCTTGACCATGCGCTAAGGCATTGCGTTCTTGTTCTAAAGACCTGAGTTTTTGAGATAATTCTTGAAAACCCTTGATTTTAGCTCTTTGTTCATTTAACGAGGGCACATCGATTTTTATACCCGTTAAATCAGCTCTTTTAATAAATTGGATAGCGCCAGGATTTTGATAAGCTTTAACCTGTTCAAGAACCTTTGGAGAACGCAACTCGTTTATTAAATAATGCCTATCTATTAAGTCCTCTTTAATTTTAAATGGCATTATCTCAATGCCAATATGAATAGGTACCCCGTCATATTTGAAATAAGTGGGTTTTAAAGATTTCCATCTTGTTGAAATCAGTAAGCAACTTTCCTCTATCCTTCTGGAATGTGTGGGCAGTTCCCTATCATTAAGTGCAGATACATCTAACATAAAATCTATGCTGTCATCAGAAAGATTACTAGTTCTAACAAATTTTCCAGAGCTGCCCTTGTCTATGCGGATTCCTGATAAGCTATTTACATATCCCTTAAGTGCTTCCCCGCTAAATTCATCTGCAAAATATCTCTGAACACTTAGGTTGTAATCATTACTTCTGACTTGTTCAATCGAAACCGATTTAACAGATTCGTCATTATCCGGAGATTTTAAATATACCAAAAGCCTCTCGCCATCTAACCGTTTATCTCTTTTTCCATTATTAATAACGAAATCAGATGCATCGACCATTCTAATTTTTCCAGTAGAAGATTTTTTTCTAGTAAGAATTAGAATGCAAATTGGGATTCCAGTATGTTTCAAGAGTCCACTAGGCAGGGAAATTATGGTGTCTAACAAGCCTTGTTCAACATATTCTTCGCGTAATATCGCTTCAGAGCCTTTACGGAATAGCACTCCTTGCGATGCAATACAGACTACCTTGCCATCATAATTGATAGATTCCAAGCCTTGCTTGATAACAAATTGTTCTGCATTGATTCTAGGGTTCCCTGTATAATATGATGATAGATTGGGGTCAATCTTTAATCCGAAAGGTGGATTAGAGATTACCAAATCATATTTATCGGATTGAGGCCAGTAGCGAATAGAATCTTCGTTATGGTAATCGAAATTTCTGCTTTTTCTTTGACGAATTAGCCGTAACATTCCTAAAGCCCAAGTTGACTTAACAATTTCTTGACCGTAATAGGATTGATCTCCTTCTAAATGAGTGGCGAATGACGCAAGGCCAGCAAATGGATTGAAAACTCTACCGTTCAAAGGAAGTTGAGCAATGTCCATAGCAAATTTGCTGATTTCATAGGGTAATAAGAATTCTCCAGAAGCTTTACCTTGTGCTTCGGCTAGTTTGAACAAAAGGTTATCAAAAATTTGCTCAAAATTGTTTTCTAAATGGTCTATGTTGAAGATGGAAAAGTGGTGTAAAATCTCATTCAACTTCTGTTCAGGAATACTTTTTATTATCGGACCATAGACATCGATAATTTCAGAATATTTTTCTTTACCCTCGATAGAATGATATACGTAGTTATAAAGATTATTTGAAAAATCTATATCGCGTTTACTAAGAATACCATCATAATAAGCGGAAAGCAAAAAGAGATACACGTGTTGTTGCTGCGCAGGTATTACACCACGAAGAATATTCATAGATTTCCATACTTGGTGAGTAATGAAATTTATATCTTCAATATTTTCGTAGTTGTCTTCTCTCATAAATACTTTTTCTTTTTCAAATATCTAAATCTTATTCCACTATAAATCTAAGACTAATGTTTGCAGTACAACTGCACTAGTTAAAGTTGGCGAGTAATGCCACAACTCTTTCTTTCATCTTTTCTTTAAAACTGGGAGGCTCTATAATTTTTATAGCTTCTCCATATGACAGTAATAGTTGCTCTAATTCGAAGTTGAGTATTACTTCAATAGAAAAGAGATATCCATCTTTTGATTCGCTAATTGTCTTTTGTGAACCGTGCAAAGGTTTTGTTTTTATATAGGGGGCAAGCTTTGCTGTAGCGTGCAACTCTATCTTAGTTGGTTCTTGTTCAGCCAATTTTGACACACCAATAATGTCTTCGAAGTACTCATCAAAGTCCAAAGAGTCATCTTCAATATACTGCGTATCGGAATTTATTATTTCCTTGATTCTGTCAAGTGCCAGATTTGTAAGATTCTCATAGTTGCCACTTTTCCCAAATAAAAACCAACGGTTGTTATAACTTTTTAAATGATAGGGATGAAAGACGATTTCTTGTTCAGTATCACTTTTGAAGGATTGATAGGTTATTAGCAGTGTTTGCTTATATAGAATTGCATTGAACAATGGGGATAGATGTTCCGTACCTTTTAAAAATTCATTACGGTCAATACTGATAATGTTTTCGGAATGGTTCGATAATTTGAAAGTATCGTCAAGCTTGGGCAATAATTCGTTGATCCATTCAAATTGCGGCATTCCCTTAAAACGTCGCAATACCATCATCGCAGATTTCAATTGTTCGGCCTCCAAGTCATTTATCGGTTGACTATTTATGGAAAAGGACAGGTCTTCGTATCGGAAATACTTTTTTCTACCATCTTTCATTCTCTCTAACGGAATGCTCCATCCTTGAGATGATTCCATAAAAGTAATGTCGTCATAAAGTTGACGTTTTTTAATACCGGAGGAATCTGGATCTAGTTCAGTAATGGCTTCATTACAAACTTCTAGGAGATCATCAATATAAAAATTTCTACCAGGATTTCGGAAACACCTATCCAATGCCTGATATCGGATAAAAGCATTTTTGGTAATGGCCACTTTGTTCGATTTTGATTAAGATGTTAAAAGTATGAAATCCTATGCAGTTGAAGTGCATAAATTAAATTTTGCGTTCCAAATTTTAAATGTGCTTCAAAAAAATGGTTACTACAATTGTTAACCCGAGCACCTGCGGAAGTCGCACAAACCTTCCACTACAATCCTCCCCCTGCGAACACGCTGGGCCGGTCCGCCCTTGAAGTCTTTTCGTTCCAGGTTTGCACTACACCCTCGGAGCCGCGCAAAAGTACCAGCGGCGAAAAAACCGCTTGAACTTTTCTCTCCCTGCCCATAAAAAACTTGGATACATCCATATACCTATTATTTTTTGAACACCAAATAGGACCAGATAAATTTTCTGTCTGTACCCATTTATATTGATATGGCTCCATATGTTTGAAGAGGTTAAAATATTGATTATAAGATAGTTATATTTAATATTGATCCACTATATTTATCCTTGGAAAGGATAGCAAGTTATGTTTTAAGCATCTTAAAACGCCTACTTCTGACGAAGTGAAAAACGATAAAATCGATTTAAAAAATGGTTGGAAACAAAGGCGGCAGAAAACAGTTGGGGGACAGGAAACGGGAGCATGCCATAACGCTTCGTTTCAATGGCAGGGAACTGGAAAAGGTAAAGGCCATCCTGCAGTCCTATAATCTCGATTTTCGGAAAAGGGGAACCGTTGGCCCTTTCCTTAGAAAGCTTATCCTTAATAGGGAATCCATAAAGGAGAAACGGATACCCGATAGTATTTCGAACCTCAGTTACCAATTGAACAGGATAGGCACCAACATCAACCAACTGGTCAAGGTGGCGAACTACAAGAACATGAGAAGCCCAAATTCAAACTTGGATCTGGAGATGCAAAAGGCCAGCGAACTGATGCTTGAACTCATGGAGACCATCAACACCAAAGATCAAGAATGATAGCAAGGATTCTATATCGGAACAGCGTTCAGGGAGTATTGAACTATGTATTGGGCAAGGCCGAAAGCACCATACTCGGCTTCCAGAACACCTATTCCGATACCGATACCAATACCGATTTTTTTGGAAGGGTGCTTCATTATCTCGGTAATCGGCACGATTCTGAAAAACGGTATGTGCATGCCACTATCAATCTTCCCCGTGGCGAACAATTGGACGACAAGGACTTTTTTGAACTTTCCAAAGCTTACATGGAACATATGGGCTATGGGGAACAGCCCTTTATTGTAGTACGTCACTGTGATACCAAGCACGAGCATGTCCATATCGTCTCTACCACTATAAGGGAAGATTGTCTACAAATAAACCTTTCCAATGATTTTAAAAGGAACGTTGCCACCCAGAAATACCTGGAAAAACAGTTCGGGCTCTCCCCATCCCCCGAAACACGTCAGAGCAAGGTGCTCCCGAAATACGAAATGCCCCAATTCAAGAACGAGGACATCAGCGGAGTAAGGTTCTATATGCAAGATATTATAAACAACACCTTGCAGAAGTACAAGGTGCGAAGCTTTAAGGAACTGGCCGAACTACTGGGCCCGAACCACATTCAATTAAGGACGGTGGATCACAATGGCAGGATAGGCGTATCGTTCGGCATCGAAGTAAAGGACGGCTACAGGTCGAGATTTATCAACGGTTATACCGTCCACCCACAATTGAGCGGTCCAAAACTGCAAAAGGTCTTTGAGCTCAACCAAAAATCCAAGTTATTTCCTATGGTCAAAAAACGGCTGGAAAAACAACTGCGTACCACTTTTGGACTTTTCAGGACCATCGGCCCCGAACACCTTCCCGATATACTGAGATCCCATCAAAATCTGGATTGTAGGCTAAACTATGACGGACAGGGAAAAGCAGTGGATTTCTCGATATATGACAAATCGGGATATGTCCTCAATAGCAAAGAAATGGAGAAGGATATAGGAATCCTAGAAAACCCGGCACTGTTCGAATGTGAATATACCCAGATGTATGCGGAAAGCGTTCAGCTGCAATTGGAGCTCCAGCGGTGCATCAAGGAAGCCTATCGTAGCAGCTATCAGGATTCATGGAACAGGACCCTTTTTTCTGAACATATCATTAGGATGCCCATAAAGTCTATAGTTACGGAAATGGCCAAATCGGAACGCTTTAGGTTTCTTAGGAAGTATCTGCATACCGACAACCGAAACCTGGGCGATCTGATACGAAAACAATTCGAAATTACAAAGGACAAGCTGTATACTCCGGAATTGGTAAGGGAGGAACGGGCATTGCAAACAAAAGCGGGACTGATAATACAGGCGATCGACAAACAACTGTTCGAACCTACCAAGCAAAGGGAAGTCCTTTTTGAATTTATTCGCAGCCTGAGTACCATATATGACAACGGTAACCTTACCTATGCGAATTCTAACCGGCACAAGGCCGAGCTGAATATGGGCCCAATACCGATGCCAAACCAAATCGATTTTTATGTATCCCCTGGCTTTATAAAGGAAAACGAAAAAGTATTGGACGGAATTCTGAACGACAAAACGGCAAAGGAAATTAAACTAAATCCGACCGCGATATTCCAGCCGTTGATGTTTCCGAACCTTTACGGCGCCATGGCCTCGCCGTACAGGAAAAAATTTGAAAACTTGAGCCTAAGGGCTTATTACAAATATGCAGAACGTGCGCAAGTATCCTTCGAGAAATCCCCGAAAGACTATGTCCAGTTTTTCAATGCCAAAGGCTTTTATTTTGAGAAACAGGGAGAGAAAATATGCATCGGTTCTATATATTCCAAGTACCCGGTAAAAGTTTCTATAGCACCAAAAACACAAGCTTATCTGGAATCATCGATTAACTTGGACAATATCTTGGAGGGTCAAACAAAAATCTTGGAAGATATTGGAGCCAACGGGCGAGATAATCTAAAAAACCTCTGGTCCGGGTATCTGATGGAGAGAGGGCAATATAATAAAGTAGCCTATTTGTACGTGTTGGAAGGGGTAAGGCCAAACCTCCCCATTGAGATATTGGAACACCATATGGAAAATGGGTTAAGGGAAGCACTGCACACCGTTGCCAAAATACAGATTGACAGGAAGCATGCACATCTTCTGAGAAAAGGTGTCTATGCCCTGGGCAATCTGTTGGGAAGTGAAAATCCCAAACCGGAAGAAGCCTACAACGGCTTCAAGGATGAGCTGACGGATTGGTCGAAGTACAAGGGTAGGGGGATTTCAATGTAAATTTCAATAGATTTCTTCCTAGTTATCATTAGTTCCAAAAAGTTTCGTTTTACGAACTGCTTAACGTAACGACTAGCATGACGAAATTATCCAATAAATTACCAGATACAATGTAAAAAAAATTAGACACTTTCTGTAAAGTCATTTTATGCTTTTAATTCCACTTCAAAAAGAATTTTACATAATTATTTTATTTACAGTTAATTATATTTTGGTATAAATAATGGTATAATTATTTATGAAATAAATTAGCTTCTTTAAGTGCCGATTACTAACCCAGCAAGAAATTTACGGCAAGAACGCAGGTCACCACATGGATACCCGTTTTCGGGAAGTACAAACCCAAGATAGACGGTTTTCCCTACAACAAGGAAAAGGACGAATACAGTTGACCGATGGACATGCCCCTGCCCTTCAAGGGATTCCGAACCAACCGGGACGGTAGCGTATTGAAATGCTATTGGGCGGCACCCAGGGACTGCAAGGACTGTCCCATGAAATCCCAATGTGTGCCGAATACCAAATGCAAAAAAATCACCAGAACCATCTATGATCAACAATACTTGAGGGCCTACGCACGACAGCACAATAAATGGGGCAAACGAGTGAAAAGCTGAGATAAAGTACGGTTGAGCCCGTGTTTGGTAGTCATTAAGGGTATTAAATCGGAATATGGATAATAGCTACATAAATCTATATAACTATTTCTTCTCTAGTTTTTGCCAACTTCATTGTACTTATTATACGGATAACCGGGTAGTAGTTTTGCTGTACAAATTACTTATGGTTATCGTTAAGTTTGTTAATGTGTAACCCCGCTTAGCTAATTTTTAATATTTAGATTAATTTCTAAAGGCGGTATAATCAAACCATTCTTTCTCACTCCCACGAACTCTCCTCACATAATTAAATGCGAAAGATTATTTAGTCAATTGTCAACGAAGGAATGTTCCTGAGTTTCATTGTTTATAGGAAACAGGTCAATCAAATTTCAGCAAGTTTTAATTTTTTTTTATGTTCAATATATACCGTTAAAATATAATGAACATCTAAATGGACTTGGATAATTATATTTGATTCTAAGGAAGACCAATCAAATTGATAATAAGGAGTGTTTTCCAGAAAACGTTGGTCGTTACCTTTTGCTATTGAAAAAAATGTTACAATACATACTTGCCACCTTTTTGCTTATTGATTTGGAATATTTAGGTTAAAATGTAAGCATACTATAATGAAAAATCAAAGCAAATTTTCATTTTTGATAGCTTGCGGGCCAAGGAGTAGAATATTCGATCCTCTTTAGGATTGTTAAGCTTAGGATTAAATTGGGTAAAATAAAAATAGAATTGATATAACCCTTTAAATTATTAACTGACTTTAAACTATTATTATGAAATGTTCAATATTCTTCAGTGAACAATGGCGTTATGTTCTGTGTTCATTAATTTGTTTGTGTTTTGGTGTAATAAACACTCTATCTGCACAAAATCAAAAAATTGATATTACTGGTACTATTTTGGATGAATTAGGGCAGCCATTGCCGGGGGCTAATGTTGTAGAGCAAGGTACAACAAATGGTGTTTCTGCCGATTTCGATGGTAAGTTTACGATTGGGGTTGTCAATACAGATGCTGTATTGGAAGTTTCCTATATAGGATACCAGACCCAAAAAATCGAAATCGCAGGAAGAAACAGCATTGAGGTACAAATGCAATTGGATGCTGCTCAGTTGGACGAAATTGTTGTTATAGGTTATGGAACCCAAAAGAAGAAGCTCAATACCGGAGCTACACTTCAAGTAAAGGGAGAAGACTTAGCAGATCGAATGAAGACGAATCCATTAGACGCCCTTCAAGGGCAATCCCCTGGTGTAACCATTGCTACAGACGGCGGCCAACCTGGATCCCCCACCAAAGTCTTTATCCGTGGAATGGGTACCATTGGAAGTACTACACCACTTTTTATTGTGGACGGCGTTCAAACCGAAAGTATAGATTATTTAAACAGTAATGACATTGAGTCAATGGATGTACTTAAGGATGCTGCTTCTGCTGCAATTTATGGATCTAGGGCGTCCAATGGCGTTGTATTAATAACAACTAAAAAAGGAGTCGCAGGCCATGCTCAAATTACTTTTGATACCTATTATGGGATGCAAAGTTTGGCCAAAAGGCCTAATTTGTTAAATGCCCAGGAATATGCAATGTTAATGAATGAGAAGTTCCAAAATTCTGGGGATACCCCCTTCTTTGTGGGTGAAAAAATGGATGCCATTACGGCCTTGGGAGAGGGAACGAACTGGATAGACGTTATGTTCAAGGATAATGTCCCAACTCAAAATTATTCATTAGGGTTATCGGGAGGTACAGATAAATCAGTTTATTCTACGGCTCTTTCCTATACGGAACAAGGAGGAATACTTGGTGGGGCATCCCAAAACAATTTAAAAAGATTAACTTTTAAAATCAATTCTGAACACAAGTTTTATGATGATATTCTAAAGGTAGGTGAGAATTTGACAGTTACCCATGTGGATTTGCAAGGGGGGCAGCAAGATGGCAGAGGCAATTATGTTTATCAGGCACTTTCAATGCCACCCATTCTTCAGAATACCAATGAAAATGGAGATTTTGTTGATAATTCCACTGGGCTTTTGGCTGACTTTGGTGCTGGTGGATTGGCAAATCCATATGCTATAATGCTTCTCAATAATCAACAAAAATCCAAAACATTTAAGGTGCTTGGTAATTTCTATGCTGAACTTCAGCCAATTAAGGATTTGAGAATTCGGTCTAGTATTGGTACGGTTTTCGAAGATGAAGGTTTTCGAAGATATACTCCGAAATACCCTTCCTTGGGACAGTTTAATAATCCGTCCACACGGCCTTTTGACGAGGTTTTTCAAAGTGATAATAAATCTTTGCAAGTCGTCTGGACCAATACAGTATCTTATAATTACAATTTGAATAATCATGAGTTTGATATGGTGCTTGGTTCCGAATCACAAAAAACGGACGGGGAATATCTGGCTGCTGGCAATAAGAATTTAATTTTTCAAGACTATGAACATGCATATTTAGATAATGCCCTAGGAAAGAATAATGAGGGTCTTATGTCTATGAACGGATATCCTATGCAGCACAGATTGTTGTCCTATTTTGGCCGTATCAATTATAATTATAAGGAAAAATATCTGTTGAATGCCACCCTTCGCTCGGATGGATCTTCAAATTTTTCCAAAGAAAATAGACGCGGGTATTTCCCTTCTGTTTCTGGAGGGTGGGTGCTAACCAATGAACAATTTATGGAGCCCACTAGTGCATGGTTGACATCTTTTAAATTTAGGGCAAGTTGGGGGCAAAATGGAAATCAGAACCTGCCGCCATTTAGATACCTTGCTACGGTAACATCAAATTCGATCTATTCTTTAGGTACTCAAGAGGACGGTTTTTTAGCCTCTGGAGCACAAATAGACCGTATGGCTAATCCTAACTTGAAATGGGAAATATCTGAACAAACCAATATCGGTTTTGATGCAGCTCTGTTTGAAAATAAGTTTGCCGTTAATTTTGACTATTATAAGAAATCGACGAATGGTTGGCTATTATCTCCGCCGATAAGTAGTGTGATTGGTCTAGCCCCGCCTTGGATTAATGGAGGAAATGTTATCAATGAGGGCGTTGAGCTAGCCCTTACCTATAAGGAAAGCATTGGTGATTTCAAATTCAATATAAACTTAAATGGTGCCTATAACAAGAATAAGGTTACTGAAGTGCCCAACGATATTATTCATGGACCAGGTGGCAGCCTGTGGGACAATTCACAGGAATATTTTAGAACCGAGACAGGAAAGCCATTAGGATATTATTGGATGCTTGAAACAGACGGTCTTTTTCAAAATACGACTGATGTAAATAATTATATCAAAGATGGAAACCTAATTCAGCCAAGTGCTGTACCTGGGGATTTAAAGTATGTTGACCAGAATGGTGATGGGATAATAAATGATGAGGATAGGATCAATGTAGGGGATCCATTTCCTGATTTTGTTTACGGAATCAATCTGAATTTAAACTATAAAGACCTGAATTTGATGGTAAATGCCAATGGTATGGCCGGCCTTCAAATTGTACAAGCATATTACAATTATGCCCGTTATTTTCCAAATTATACTACTGAAGCACTGGGCAGATGGCACGGTGAAGGGACGTCCAATCATTATCCCAGATTGGATAAGGCCAATACGAACTGGACCAATAATTCAGACATTTATGTGTATGATGGGGACTTTCTGAGATTAAGCAATATTACCTTAAGCTATGATATAACTAAATTGGTAAATATTAATCCTCTGTCCCAGTTTAGAGTTTTTGCATCTGTATTAAATGCCTACACTTTTACGAAATATCCTGGGATGGATCCAGAGGTTGGACAGGGACCGGATTACGAGATGGGTCATGACGTAGGGTTCGTACCCAACCCTAGAACAATAATGCTTGGAGCAAATATCAAACTATAAAATAAGCGATTATGAAAACTATAAAAATATTTTTGTTGGTCGGGTTATCAATTTCGTTCATTATTAGCTGTAGTGATGATTTTTTGGATACAGAGCCACTTACAGAAAAGACAGAGCCATTTTTCTTTAAAACCCAGCAGGATGCTTATCAAGCATTAATAGGCTGTTATGCTGCTTTTTTGGATTACGACAATACTTCATATTCCTGGTGGGCACAATTTACTGCAGCTGAAATACTAAGCGATGATGGGGTTGCCGGATCAGCTCAAGGCATTGGTTTCGAAGCGGATGCAGTTGATCGTTTCGACATAGGGGTCAACCCTTCTTCTCTTAATATTTACAAAGCTCATTACAAGGCAGCTTGGGTCGCAATTGGCCGAATGAATACTTTGTTAGGAAAATTAGATGATATAGATTGGTCTAATGTTCCAGGTGGAGAGAATTTGACAAAGGAACAAGCGGAAGGGGAAACAAAAGTCTTAAGGGCTTGGATTTATTATTGTCTTGCGCGTCGATATGGAAATGTGCCATTGATAACAGAGAAGACAGAAGACCCTGCCAAAGAAGCACAAGCGGATCCCAGTTTGGTTTATGGGCAGATTTTACAGGATTTAAAAGATGCAGCGTCCCTTTTAAACAATGGAGCCTATTCTCCGTCAACTTCGACTGGAAGAATGACTGAGTGGGCTGCAAAAGCCTTGGCGGCTAGAGTGTATTTATTTGCTACAGGATATTATGGTAAAACAATCCAGGATATTCCCTTAGGTGTTGGCAAAGGGTCAGTAGATAAAGCTGCATTGATAAACTATATAAATGGGATATTGACCGAGAATGAGATTAAGGGGTATTTATCCGATGTTATCAACAATGGTGGCTTTTCTTTGGCTCCTAATTTTCAGACCTTATGGGTTACGGGAACTGCAGAAGCACAGAAAATCAATCCAAACTTCCCCGATTACTTAGGTGAAAATAATCCCGAGGTTATAATGACTATGAAAGCTTCATACTCTGGGAATTCATTTAATGGGTTTTCAAAATGGATAGGGCCTCGACAGGTTCAATCCGATAGCATATATGGTACAGGTTGGGGAATCGGTCTTCCGTTTGCCAAAGGATGGGATCTTTTTGAGGAAGAAGATACAAGAAGAGGGGCTTCTTTGTTGAACCTTCAATTAGAACGGGGAGATGTAGGGTACAACTTGTGGAGTACAAAGGACCAGCGCTCATTTACCGGATTTTATTATAAAAAATATATTCCGCTTAATGCAGAACCAGGTCTTCAGGATGGTACCTTACGTGGAGGTAAAAATTGGGCTGGTGCTTGGTATCAGGATTATACATTAATTAGATATGCAGATGTGTTGTTAATGGCAGCCGAAATGGGTATAGATGCACAGTCAAATCTGGAGGCTGTTCGCATTAGAGCATATGGCCAGGATTATGTTAATGCCAACCCTGTGACTCCAAATTATGAGAATATCATGCATGAGCGTCATTTGGAATTCTTCGGTGAGGGAATCCGGTATTATGACGTTTTAAGACAGGGTGTGGAAAAGGCTGCCGAGATACTCGCTATCCCTGCACCCGGAATCGTAGTTAAAGACGGGCCAAGCATTTATGGGTCTACAAATATAGTTGTAGACGGGAATAATGTTCTTAAAACCTCTGGATTACAACAAATTCCGTGGGACGAAATTGATTTATCCGATGGCTTGTTAATCCAGAATGTTGGATGGGAAAAATAAAGGTTTAATAATATAGCTTGGGGTTTGTAAAATCATTTTTCGTGTATTATTTGATACAATTGAATTCACGGTCTCGGGAATTGAGTAGATACCCCATATTAAATTAGATTAAAAATGAATTCAGGAAATTTGATTATCAATTATTTAGTTCAATTAAGAAATGGAATTCTAATTTTTAATCTTTTTATTTTCATTTTTTTGAATTTGGCGTGTGGTGAAGGGAAATTACCATCAAAAGACACAGGGGAATGGGAAACGGCCGTTAAGGAAAATATAGATACAACGGTTCGGGTCTATGGTCGTTACGCTGCGGTAAAATTGCCTATTAGGAATGGAGTGAAATTATGGAACCCTACGGCCATTGCGGAGGGACCAGGAGGGGTAATGTATGTAGCCAATTATACTGGGGAAATTTTTTCCTTGCAGGATACTGATGGAGATGGTTTGGAGGACTTTGCCAAATTATATTGTAATGTTATTAACGACAGCCTAAGATATCCTACAAGTATGGTATTTAGGGGTAATGAACTATTTGTTGCCACGACCCAAGAAATAAGGGTATATGAGGATGTAGATGCGGACCTAATAGCCGATAAGAGCTATACCTTTTTCAATGATTTTCCATATACCATGCATTATTTTGATTGGACATTTGGACTCGAATTTGGTCCTGATGGCTATGTATTCGCAATATTATGCACGGACGCCTTAAATGACAACCCTGCACCGGATCCAAATCGTCTTAGGGGCAGTATTTTGAAAATTGCACCCAATGGACAATCACACGAAAGATATGCTACTGGGTTACGGTATGCCTATGATTTGGCTTTTAATGAAAAAGGAGATTTGTTTTTTAATGACAACAGGGGTAACGAAAATAAGTATGAAGAATTAAACTATGTTGTAAAAAGTGGTTTTTATGGGAACAATCCCAACAAATATGAAGATCAAGGGAAAGCAATTGAACCTTTTCTAAGATTGCAATACGGTTATGCTCCTGTTGGTATGGATTTTAACGATAAATTGAATGATTTTGATAGGACCTCAGGGGATTTGTTTATTGCTTTTTATGGACCCGATGGTCAATGGGAGGATGGTTCTATATCAAGAGTCCATCTTGTTAAAAATGAAGATGGTACTTATGAGGGAAAAGAATTTCCGATAGCCGATAAGATTGCTAAACTTTCCGATCTTGAGTTTGGCAAAACAGGAGATTTGTATGTTTCTCAATTCGGTACAGAAGGGGCGTATCATATTCCATATAAAAATCCTATGGGTGCTATTTATAGATTTATTTATATGCCTTCCATAGAGCCAGACAATCCGAAAGATAATACTGCAGCTGTTGAAGGCAATGTTCATCATGGCGAGGGTGTCTTTAAAAGTAGAGCATGTATGACTTGCCATTCGATAGACGGTTCAAAACAACTACTTGGTCCAGATCTTGGTGGCATAGGTACATTACTACAAGGAGGACAATTATTAGAGTCTATAACAGATCCCAATAGAAATATTAAAACGGGTTTTGATCATATTAAAATAAAAAAGAATGATGGGACAATCATAGATGGTAGAATGGTAACTTCTAACAAGGAGTACATTGTTATGATGACAATCGGAAATGAAGAAATAAAAATAGGTAGAAAGGATATTCAATCAAGTAATATGATTAAGACTTCCTTGATGCCTGAGGGATTACTTAATGGGCTTACCGACTCTGATATTAAGGATCTATTGGGCTATTTACGAAGCCTTGAAGGCGTAAATTAAATGATGAATAGGAAATTAAAATTAGTATAACAATAATAAAACATTTTTACTATGGCAATTAAAGTAGGGTGCTTCGCGCTTATCAATCCATTTCAAACTTTGGACAAACAAGTAGATCAGATTAGGGAATGGGGGTTTAAATATGCAGATATTACAGACAATGCTGACGGGGCATGCTTAGGATCTCATTTTGGTTTCAACGCAGTGGCAAGTCTGGATGCTAATGCATTTGATTTAAAAAGGCTGTTCGAGTCCAGGGGCATTACAATTACTAGCGTCTGTGCACATGCAACTTTGCTTGATCCTTCTGCGCCCTGGCGCTATGGTACTGCGCAAATCGTTAAAGCCATCCGAATGGCAGCGGCAATAGGTGTTGAGCATGTAATAACGACAGAAGGAGATGCCCATACCGAATTTGGGGAAAACCTAACTGATGATGAGGCCATATTTTCAATAAGGGAAAAATTGCATGAACCGCTAAGGATGGCCAGAGATTATGGTGTCAAAATTTTATTGGAGCCACATGGAAAGTATACTGATTCTATCAAACAAATGGAGCGCATCATAGATGCCTGTAATTCAGATGCACTTGGCATTAATTTGGATACAGGGAATTTATGGTTGGGCGGTGGAGATCCAATAGCTATGATCAAAAAACTAGGATCAAAAATTGAACATGTTCATTGGAAGGACCTTCCGCAAGAAATGGAGGAACAGAGAGGAAAGTTATATGGTTGCGGTATGTCGCTGATCTCATTGGGAACAGGGGTAGTTGGTATTGAAGAAATTTATAAAGAACTTGTAAAAGCTGGTTACGATGGACATTCCACTTTGGAAATTGCAGGCCAAGATTCAGTTCTGGAAAGTTATAAGTATTTAAAATCATTGGGAGCTGAATAAAAATTCAAAATTGTAACTATAAATGGAATACCATGATGTCTAGGGGTACCAGAATATTTTTTTTGATGATAATTGTACTTTTTGCTGTTATATCTTGTCAAGAGGAGCAAAGAAAGGAAAGGAGAGTATTGGTATTCTCAAAAACCCTCGGATTTCGCCATGCTTCGATCGAGGATGGCAAAGCAATGTTTTTAGAATTGGGTAATGAAAATAATTTAATGGTTGACACTACGGAAAATGTAGATTATTTTGTGGACGATTCCCTTAAAAACTATAGTGCAATCGTCTTCCTTAGTAACACCGGAGAGATTTTGGACTATCGACAAAAATCTGCCTTAAAACGTTATGTGCAATCGGGAGGAGGGGTAATGGGGATTCATGGTGCCAGTGGTGCAGAATATTCTTGGCCATGGTATGGCAAATTAATGGGAGCAAGGTTTGAAAGTCACCCAGAAGAATTACAGACCGGAGAAATAATTATTGAAGATTTGATCGACCCAGCTACCAAGGGTTTACCAAACCCATGGAGATTTAAGGAGGAATGGTACAATTTTGATTCTATTAGCCCAGAAATAAAGGTATTAGCCAGGGTAAACGAAAGTTCTTTTAAAGGAGGTAAGCATGGCGATAACCACCCTATTTTTTGGAAACAAAAATTTGACGGTGGGCGGTCTTTTTATACGGCATTAGGTCATAGACCTGAAGCATATATAGACAGTATTTTTAGAATGCATATTATGAATGGACTCGAATATGTTATGGATGACAATGCTCCTTTGGATTATGCAAAGGCAAATACCTTGGCAGCCCCGATGGAGGGACATTTTAGAAGGAACATATTGTTGGATAGCACCAATGTTTCTGAGCCGATGGAACTTGCGGTTGCCAATAACGGGCGAATATTTTTTGTGGAAAGAAAAGGAATGATAAAGATGTTTGACCCGGGAAGTGGGGTTACTAAAATAATAGGAACAATTCCCGTTTACCATAAATATGAGGACGGATTATTAGGATTGACCCTTGATCCTAATTTTGAAAGTACTAGATGGATATATGTAATGTATTCTTCTCCTGACGGACTTTATGAATATCATATTTCGCGATTTTCCCTTGATGATACTAGCATGTTGGACATGGGTTCGGAAAAGATTATTTTGAAAGTGCATGAAGAACATTCAGAAAGTAATCATACGGGTGGATCACTTGCTTTTGACGGTAATGGTAATTTGTTTATAGCAATTGGGGACAATACAAATCCTTTTGGAGATTCCCATGGTTATGCACCTATAGACGAGCGCCCGGGTAGAACGGATTTTGATGCTCAGCGTTCTTCTGGCAATACCAATGATCTTCGCGGTAAAATTCTTCGTATTAAACCGGAACCGGACGGTTCTTATACCATTCCATCGGGGAACTTGTTTCCTATGGATGGCATAGAGGGAAAACCAGAAATTTATGTTATGGGTACCCGGAATTCATTTCGGATTTCAATTGATCCAAAAACATCTTGGCTTTATTGGGGTGATGTTGGCCCCGATGCAGGGAAAGATAGTATTCAAGGTACTCGCGGCTACGACGAAATTAATCAGGCGCGTGCTGCAGGGAATTTTGGATGGCCTTATTTTGTGGGTAACAATAAAGCATATAATAAGGTCGATTTTACAACAGGAGCAATCAGTGAAACTTACGACACCAAGGCTCCCATAAACAATTCACCAAGAAATACAGGTTCCAAGGTACTTCCGCCTGCAAAACCTGCTTTAATTTATTATCCTTACGTGAAGTCTGACGAGTTTCCCTTGGTAGGCGAGGGTGGACGTACAGCCATGGCTGGCCCAGTATACCATTTTGACGCGGAATTACAATCAGATGTGAAGCTTCCAAGATATTATGACAATGGCATTTTTATTTATGACTGGATGCGAAATTGGATTATGGTAGTAAGAACTGATAAGCACGGAAATTATGTTGGCATGGAACCTTTTATGCCCTCAACGAATTTTGAAAAGATTATTGATATGGAATTGGGTCCGGATGGAGCCTTGTACATTTTAGAGTATGGCAAAAATTGGTACTCCCCCAACAGAGATGCCAGGCTTAGTAGACTTGAATTTCGGAAAGACATTCACATAGACGGATCGACAACTGTAAAATCAGAAATTGAGGATACAGCGAGCAGTGGGCATCATTTGAGTACTAGGAATAAGGATAAAGGGCTTACTTTGATGGAAAAAAGTGATTGTATGGCTTGTCATTCCATGAAGCAAAAATCTGTGGGACCCTCCTTCCGTGAAATTGCCTTGAAATATAAAGATCAACCCGATATTGTGGATAGTCTTATAAATAAAGTAATTGAAGGAGGAAGCGGGATTTGGGGTCAGAGCCCTATGAGTGCCCACCCCCAACTTGCCAAGGAGGATGTGGAGAAGATGGTTGGCTATATTTTAAATGTAAAAGATAGCATAGAACTATCCAGATAAAAAGCAGTACATTATTTTTGGACTTAGACCCACTGCAAAACAAAATTGGAATACTGTTATTATATTTTTTTTGTAAAATTATTTTAAAGTACAGAGACATTTTTGGGTTAATTTATTTAGTAGATGCTGATAGTTAGTGTTTTAAATGTTTAGATTGAAAATTAAAATGCAACCATTAAAAAGGTATTATGGGGAAGAAAGGAAGTAAAGATTTTTCTAAAATATATCGCCCTGACCGCTGTGATCCCTTAATTAATGCGGTAGATTCCGGTGAACTCGAAATGAGAGCCTTAAAGAGGGAGGATTATCCCGGAACGGAGCTCCCTGAAGAAGTTTTACCGGGAATTTTAAGTATTGGTTATTGGGATGCTAAAACACACCAAAATTGGGGTTTGGATTGGCACAGAAATGAAGGAATAGAGTTTACTTTTTTGGAATCTGGAAACTTGAGTTTTTCCACCGAAACAGAACAATTTAATTTGGTTCCTGGAAATTTAACGGTAACCAGACCATGGCAGCTTCATAAGGTGGGGAATCCTGAAGTCACTGTTGGAAAGTTGCATTGGTTGATCATTGACGTACAAGTACGCCAACCACATCAACAATGGGAATGGCCCGATTGGATTATACTTTCAAAACAGGATTTAGACTTTTTAACCCTCATTTTGAGGCAGAATGATATTCAGGTTTGGAACTCAGATAGAAAAATACAGCAATGTTTTAAAGAATTGGGATATTGTCTCGATAATTGTAATTTAGAAATCCCACAATCTAAATTTAATATTTTAATTAACGACCTTCTCTTAGAAATACTTTGCCTATTTAAAACAGGCAAGGTGAAACTTGATGAATCCCTTACCTTAAATTTGCGTACAGTGGAAATTTTTTTGAACTATTTACGAAGTGATTACGAAAAGTTATGGACACTTGACGATATGGCAGAACATTGCGGAATCGGTAAGACAAGTCTGTCCAAATATTGCAAACAGCTTACCAATATGACCCCTATTGATTATTTAATCAACTTGAGGCTTCATGCAGCTGCGGAAATATTAAGAGAGAATAAGTCCAAGAATATAACAGACGTTGGATATAGTTGTGGTTTTTCAACTTCCCAGTACTTTGCAACAGTATTTAAAAACCATTATAAGTGTACCCCAAGTGAATATTCCGCTAAGTATATAAAAAGCTGAACACTTTTGTTTTTGATGATTTTCTAGGTTGAATTCGAAATCTTTTCCCAAATTATACCTAAAGTATGCTTGCCATGCACAAGGTAATCACCCCATCAACGGCCAATCCTTATACTGACCTTCTGCCTGTTCCACTGACTCTTTTAAAAGATTACCCAATTCACAGAAAGGGATCTTGCCATTCAGTTCCTTTTTTACCGCCAGGCGTATTGCTGACCTGGCATCTTCTTTCTTGGTCCAATCCAGTTGTAGATTTTTCTTAACCGATGCGACTACGTAATGCACTAAATCTTGAATACGACCCTTTACGTTCAATAATTTCTCGTTTGCAGCCAACAAGTCGTAAAACGCCAGTTCATCCTCTTTAGGACCTAATTGTTTTGTTCTGATATCATCTTGCTCCAATTCCTGGGCAATGTCCAACAAGTGCTTTATGGCTGCTATAGAATCCATGCTGTTCTTATGCTACTTGCCCTATACCTTTTCCAATTCATCCCTAAGATTTGTCATTTTATGAATGTTCTTGACCATTTGTACTTTGAGTTCATCATTAATAATATTCCGTAGAAATTCTATTTTTATGTTCTCCCTGCCCTTTTCCTTAACAATCTCTTGAAAACGATCGTCTATTATGGAAATATCAATTTTATCCAGATTGTACATTTTTGCTAAATCAACAATTTCCTGGATACTTCGGTTCGTCACTCCGAAATAGCCAAGAAGCCTTCAACGGCTTCAAGGATGAGCTGACGGATTATTCCAAGTATAAGGGCAGGGGTCTTTCGATGTAGACTTCAGGAAAGCTGTTCCGTTATTGGAATTTGCTCACTATGGGTGATTTATTAGTGGTTAGGGGGAAGAAGAGGATAAAGTATTCAAAATGCTTTGGATGCCCCATTGGGTTCTATCTATCTAAACGTTAATGAAATTCAATTGGTGGAGATACGATAGTTAGGTGTTGGGGGGATGTTTCCTCAAAGGCTTGAACAAGAAGCCAGCTATTTAAGCTTTTATACAGAAATCTTAAATAAGAATATAGTTATTTAAGAAAGCGATAATTTTGTTAATTAAGGATGATTTAGGAAAAGTAAAAAAATGAAAGAATTTAAAGCAGGGAAATCGATCAATCAAGGATATTATAAAGGTTTCCAACTTAATTTTATCAATAAGGAATTTGTTTAAGAATAATCATTGATCAACAGCATTTTATAGCAGTAACAAGTCAATAGCTACATCCAAAACATAACTGTCGAATAATTATTTGAAGATTTCATTGAACTTTTTTTCAATACGATGGATTTCTTCATCTTTTAGCTGATTAAACTCTTTTTTCCGTGCTCTTTGGGAAAGCTGGCCCTCGTTTTGTTCCAAAAAGCGAACCAATGTTGCTATCATCTTATCTGGCATTTCATATTCATCTTCCAAGAACCTTTTGTAGGCGTCAAACTTTCTTAAATAGACCACTTCCTTGGGAATAACGTTCTCTATGGTGTCGTTCACACAATCAAACAAGAACTCGGCCTGTTTGGTGGCATTATAGTAACGATAGTAATCTAGAGTTTCATTGATAACCTCTACATTATGGTCAGGTGTCTCTTTCCATTCAATAAAATCCAACAGCGGATGGGAATAGGCCTCCAGTACTTTTCTGTAATCGGTGATATGATCCAAAATAGAAGCGGATATTGGAAATATGATGCCTTGTTGCGAAAATTGTTTTTTTGCCAAGATATGATGAATAAGGTAGCGGTGTATCCGGCCATTGCCATCCTGTAAAGGGTGGATAAAAACAAAACCAAAGGCAATCGAAGCTGCAATCAATACCGCATCCATATTGGTACTCAACAGCAGTCGATTGGTTTCCAAAAGACCGTTGATCAATTTTTCTATATCCTGCCAGCGTGCAGAGAAATGATCTGGAATAGGTTCCCCAGTTGTGCGGTCATGCTCTCCCACAAATCCTCCCTTTTTTCGAAAACCAATATCTATAAACCTTGGATTCTCTATTACAATTTGTTGGAGACGGATGAATTCCTCTTTGCTAAGATCACTATAGCCAGCTTGGCCTATGGCTTGTCCCCAGCGGGCAGCCCTTTTACTTCGAGGACTCTCCCCTTCGATTGTGAACGATGCTTTGGAATCCTTCAATAGTAGAAATGCCGCGGCACGTTGCAGAATGTCTTTGCGGATTCCTTTTAAGTACTCGTTTTCTCGTTCTGAAAGTTTAGAGGAAATGTAATTCTCTAACTTTTCAGTCTTGAATATGAGAGGACAGAAATCAGGGGTGCCTGGTAGATTGTTGATAATTAAATGCCGAGATGACCTTATACCTTCTATAGCATATTGCAGATTTTCATCCAATAATGGCACATAACTTTTCTTGGTCAGATCTTCTTTTCCTGCCAAAGGTTTCTGCATAATCCATTCTAGCAAGAACCAAATACGTCTGCTGTACTGCCCGGTTGGTTCTATGCTTACCAAAATTGATAGTTGTTCCTCGTAATAGTGTTTGGCTAGAAAGCTAAAAAACAAAAGATTGATGCCTTCATATTTTAACGAAAATACCAAGTGTTTGTAAAGCGCTTCTATTTCTGTGAGATTTCCATTGTCATCCGGCAAGTAACTTTTTGGTAAAACGTTCCAATCTTCGGATTGATATTTTTTGTTTTGCTGGCAGACCAATGCGATTTGACTTGGCATAGGTACTTTTAACCCTAATTTTTGAATAATGGCAGCATATCCGACAATGACTCCTTCTTCAGGAACTTTTCTTCCTTGAAAAATGGGTGCATGAGTTGAAAAATGAGGGCTAGAAGACATAAAAAGTAGAATTTAGGCGCAATATATAAAAAATTCGAGTGCGTAAGATGAAATATGGGCGCAAATTATATTTTTGGAATTAAAATAGGGGCATTGTTCGATGATGGTTCATTTATGGACTTTGGATGAATGCTTAAATTTCAACTTGTTTACTTCTTGGCTTTCCAAAATTGAATTGTAGACGTATAGGACTCAAATACCTGTCATTATAAAATTGCTTTTTATGCTCCAGTAATCTTGGCATTAATTTCATCGAGTATTTTTGCCGTAACGCTTTTGCCATAGTGCTTCTCGGTCACTTGAACACTCGAATGACCAAGTCCGGAAGATATTTTACGGATGTCTATTCCCATGTCAAGACCAATATTAGTCCACGTGTCCCGAAGCGTGTATGTAGTAATCTTTTTTTCTATTCCCAACAAGGCGGCAATTCTCGCTGCATACTCATTGAAAATTTTTGCTTTTGCTTTGTTTACTTTATGCAAGCGTTCTGGTGAAGTATTTTCAGGTATGATTGGAAATAGGTATTCGTTATCTTTTTGACCGTTTAAATAATGATTTATAATTTTTAATGATTCATCACTCTGCAGTACGCTAAAATAATCCCCCTCATAATGAGTTTTTTTTCGAAAATACTTGATACGATTATCCTCAAACTGGAAACGTTTTAATATTGCCATGTCAAAAAAATTCATTCCCATATTATTGAACATGAACAATAGATAATTTCGATTGTCCCAAATCGGGGTTCTAGGCTCTAATTCCAACATTCTAATTTTATGAATATCCTCCAAATCAAGTGGGGCAGGAGCATTCGCATGGCTCTTCTTTTTGATGTTCGATAATGGCTTATGGCTTCTTAGATCCTCAAAAGTCTTACCTGCATCGTTCATAATAGCTTGTAAACTTCTTAGGAATATTGCCGGCGTATTTTTTGATTTATAGCGGTTACTTAAATAGGCTTTAAAGTCCTTCGCAAAACCATAGTCTATGGCCTTGATTTCCATGTCCAAATCCTTGAATTCATCAAGAGGCACCAATTTGTCTTCTTTGATTTCATAAAGAGTTTTTATTTTAGTGTCCGTCATTCCTTTTAAATGTCTCCTAAATTTAATCAGGGACTTTAATGCATCTTCGTAAGAACTGGCGGTGGAAAAGCGTTGTTCCAGGCGCAAGCGAGAAAGATATTTCCCTCCATGGTTTAAGATGGTCCGGGACGGTGAAATTTTAAAAAAGCGTTCTTCAATTTCTGATTTCAAACGATCCATTTCCCATTTCTTGATTCCGCCCTGGTTTTCATGGACCCATAAATCCACATCGGAATAGATTTTATGGGTTCGCTTGGTATGGCGCACGGCATTCAATATACCTGTTATTTTTCCAGTGTTAAAATTGTATTGATTTTCTTTTAAGTGTAAATTGAATGGAATATCTCGTGTTTTTCCGGCGTGCCCTATGCGTAAAACCAACGGGTGTTTATTATCTTTGGTAGTGTGGTCTGCCCGTTTATCAAGGGCTATCTTAATAGTGGCCATAAAAAGTGAGTGTTTTTTTCGGCGTGCTTTCGGCGTGCTTTTTTTGATTTCAGATGGTTTAATGTGATATTGAAGATATGAAAAATACCCGTAAAATGGGCATTTCAAGCCATATTAAGTTATATGAGACCATATTTGTACTGACTCATAATCAGGTGGTCCCTGGTTCGAGCCCAGGTGGGACCACAGAAATCGCTTGATAAGCCCTGTAAACACTACGTTTACGGGGCTTTTTTTATTTCAGGGGCGGAATACGGGGCGGAATAAAACCAGTGCAAATTCTAATTGTTCTTTTCGGTTGAGGGAGACAGGTAAGTTATTGTATTGGGATATCACTATGTCGGTTACGAATTGATTGAAACTGAATTCTTGTTAATCAATTAAAATATCAATGTTTTTTTCCTTAATATATTTGATGCATCTATTCCTAAAATTATCTTTGATGGAATAAAATTGATGGTCTTGATTTTGTTTTCTTGTCCACTGGAAAAAGAAATTCTTTTGAATATCTTCATTATCAGATTCATCTTTAAAATTTAGTTTTATGATTAATACAATACTTGAGTGAGAATCCAAAGAATTTAAGGGAAGAAACGGAAAACTGGTTACTTTTTCAAAAGCAGCAATATCTCCTTTCAATTGTCCTTTTTCATATTCTTTCGATGTTTCAAACCCAAGAATACTATCATTATTATCAAAACCTATGAGGGCAAATTTGTGATTGATATTGATAGCTGATCTTTTACCTGAATTATATAATTTATATTCAACGGACAACTTGCTTGAATCTCTGGGTGATATTACTAACATCACATCTGCACCATAAACGATAATATCAGCTTTTTCTAGAGCAAACCGAGCTTTATCCAACGTCAATTGTTCCTGCACTTTTCTTTCGAAGATTTCAGTTTGTTTTAGTGTCTTATTCAAAATTCTAATTTGATTAGAGACATTTTGCTCAATTACCCCTAATGTCTTATTGAAGCCTTTAATAGAATCACTAATTTTAAGTGCTTCTTCAAGGCTTTCATCCAGATTTGAAATTATTTTATCAGCTTTAAGCTTGATATTTTCAGTATTATTTAAAGTCCCGTCTAATTTATTTTCAAATTTTACAGATTCTAATTTTTTCTCACGAATGTCCTTAATTGAAAAATATACACCCGAAAGGAACAAAATGACGAGAATTGTAATTATAAATGACTTATCATTTTTAGTTAGACCTGTATCTATAAATAATAAAAGTATTGCTCCTAATGCCGTTATAATAGTAGTAATTATTGCATATTTCATAGAGGAAAAGTGAGGGTTAATGAATTTTGACTGTAAATATAAGAAAGAACACATTGCCTATATTTCAAGTTTTAGGAAATATAGGGCATTAGTATAATTATAGAATGCTATAACTTACTAAACATTTATACGACATTATTTATTAGTTTTATGAGAACTTAATCTAAAAAAGAGGAAAATTAATGCGCAATCCGAAATGGCATCGAGATGAAATAATCCTGGCTTTAGATTTATACTTCAAAATAGAGCCTGGGCAAATCCATTCCAGGAATCCCGCGATAATTACACTTTCTGAACTCCTAAATAAATTGCCTTTACACGAAGAGCGACCAGATGCTGTTAAGTTTAGGAACCCTAATGGAGCAAGTCTCAAACTTAGTAACTTCTTAGCTATTGACCCGAACAGTAATCAAAAAGGAATGCAATCGTATAGTAGATTGGATAAGGAGATTTTTGAGGAGTTTGTTAATCGAAAGAATGAACTATTTAAAATTGCAAATCAAATAAAATCAACTGTAAATAAAACAAGTCTTAATTTAAGCCTTTCAAATGTTGAAAACGATGAAGAATTAAGTTCAGTTAAAGAAGGTCTGGTCTTGCTACATTTGTTGGGACACTTAGTTAAGGGCAATATTGAAAAATCCTTAACTTGTTAAAACGATGAAAGAAAACAGAAGAATCTACAGTAAAGAATTTAAACAAAAGGCGGTGGAATTGAGCCACGTTCGTGGCAATGTGAACGATATTGCCCGTGAACTGGGTGTCAGATCGGAACTTCTCTATCGCTGGAGACGAGAGTTTGCCCATGATCCTTCCCTGTCCTTTAGTGGCAACGGGAATAAACAGCTCACCCCGGAAGCAAAAGAAGTTGCCAGGTTAAAAAGGGAGCTCGCCGATGTAACCATGGAGCGGGATATCTTAAAAAAGGCGATAGGCATCTTCTCCGCGAGCGACAGGAAATCTACAAATTCATGAAGGACCACCGATTGGAATTTCATGTTGGGAAGATGTGCAAAGTTTTTAAAGTGAGCAAAAGTGGGTTTTACAGAAGTCAAAGAATGCTTCCTTGCGACCGGGACAATGAGAACCGGATGCTACTTTTTCAAATTGGGCGGATACACCAGAAAAGTAAGGCGACCTACGGAAGCCCGCGGATAACCGATGAGCTCAGGGCCCAAGGATTCGATGTGTCCAGGCCACGGGTGGCCCGGCTGATGAAACAAAAAGGTATACGGGCCGTGCATGCTAAAAAGTTTGTGGTCACCACCGATTCCAAACACAAATATCCGGTAGCAGAAAATAAATTGGACAGAAACTTTTCAGCGCAAGCTAAGGCCCGGGCCTGGGTATCGGACATCACCTACATAAAGACCGGGAGGGGATGGCTTTACTTAACGATAATTATTGACCTTTTCGACCGTAAGGTCATAGGTTGGTCACTCAGTAGCGATCTGAGTGCCGCAAACACTTGTATGGCCGCATGGAGAATGGCTGTTAAAAACAGACCGCTTTCGGGAAAATTGATATTCCATTCGGATAGGGGCGTACAATATGCCTGCAATGCCTTTAGAAACCTATTGGGCAGTTATGAAGGAGTTCAGCAGAGTATGAGCAGGAAAGGGAACTGTTGGGACAATGCCGTTGCGGAAAGCTTCTTTAAATCCATAAAGGTAGAACTCATATACAGGACCCGTTATAAGAGAAAAGAACAGGCCGCTATATCTGTGTTCGAGTGGATAGAAACCTGGTATAACCGAAACAGAAGACATTCAGCTCTGGGTAACCGCACAATACTAGAATTTGAACAAATAATGCAATTTAAAAATGTAGCTTAACTTTTTGTCCCGTTTTTTGTTGCAAGTTCAGTCAAGTAATTTATAAGCTTCATAAATTCCGAGAGCGTAATACTAAAATTATTAAGGCTAAAAAGAATAGTTATTTTAAGTCTAATGGAAAGTTAGATTGCGAGGTATGTGGATTTGATTTCTATTTGAAATATGGTGAATTAGGCAAAGGCTTTATTGAATGTCACCACAAGACGCCACTTTCAGAATTGGAGCCAAACACAGAAACAAAACTTTCGGACCTTGCCCTGGTTTGTTCTAATTGTCATAGAATGCTACATAAGGAAATAAGTACTTTAAGTATATCTACTTTAAAAGAAATCCTTAATTCCAACTAAAAAGTAATAAGTCAATGTCATGAATAAAACTCTTATTTTACTTTTGCTGTTTTTGACATCATTAACAGTTGCTTCCCAGAATTTTACTTCCAAAGAACAATGGGAAATAATAAATAAAAGAATTGACAGTATTAGTATTGTTAACGAGAATTACAACAAGATTAATAATCAAGCGATAGAGCAACTCCTTTTGACTAGGTCGAATTTAGATTCTTTAGAAAAGGAAAACCTTTTTTATAGAGTTAAGGAAGATTACTATTCATCTGCGTTGTCAGAACAATCAACCAGATTTGCCCTAATTATTTCTGGCATTTTAGCATTAGTTGCATTGATATCATTCACAGCTTTTCGTTACGAAATAAAGCAGATTAAGAAATTTACTTTAAAAAGAATTAATAGTCAAAACAAAAAATTAGATGTATATAAGACTGAATTGAGTTCAACACAAATGACTTTACATTTAACACAGGGCAATCTTAATACATCTATTGGTCAATATTACCAAGCGAAAAATGATTATGTAAATGCCTTTCATTTCTATATTGTGGCGGCCAAATCTCATGGCTTATCAAGTAAACTACAATTGTCTTTAAAAAAGATAAAGGAAACAGATGAAAATGCCTATGCTTTTACAATTACAAACTTAAATGACGCGAACCTATGTCTTTTAGAGATTGTTGCCCCGGAAGCTGTGGGGCAACTTAAACAGATTGAAGCCACAATTAAAAAGGATATTGATTTTATATATGCCTTCGATAATGAAAATATTAAAAATGAAATTTCAAACATTAGGGTTTTGCTAAATCAAACTGTTGAATTTCCAACGGATTAGAATAATCATCATAATCCTAATAAAAAAGGTTCTGAATATATGTATTACAGAACCTTTTTCTTTATTATTAATCAAAGTACCCAAAAACCAAATCAGCCACTTCAGGATTAACATATTTAGCTAAATCCCTAATTTCCAAGTTTTCAGATAATTCATTTTTAGTAATTAAAAATTGACTGTTTATTTTTAGTTCATATTCGGGATGGTACAGTGTTTCTTCACCTTCAAGTATTGTGAGTATTGTGTTTTTTCCTATATGATAGAATGCAATACAAAATATTGTGTGTTCAATATCCATTGCATCAACAGTGTATTGTCTAAAATTATCGCCGTTTGTGTTTATTTTGTCTATGTTTAGAGTGATAAAAAGTTCATCAGCCAAATTGATATCATATAAGTAATTTTCCAATATATTTTCTTTTTGTGTTTTCATATTTATAGTTTTATTTAAGTGTTTTGTTTTTATCGTCCAATCTTTTGTACAGTGGTAAGGTTTGCCTATTCAGGTCAATCATTTTTATGTTCAGGGCGGGTTGATTTCTTTCCCCTAAAATCACAGTTTCCTTTAAAACGGCTTTTAGACGCTTAAAATGGTCTGTAAACTCCGTAGTAGTATAAAAGTCTGTGTACAGTTCAGAAACGCGCCTAGAACAGTTCCAGACCTGGCATTTAAACTTTGCATTGTTCTTGGTAACGTACTTGGTTACGTAAGATGCAATTGACCTGATGTTACTCGAATTTAATTGCTTTACATCAAATGCACTAGAGGGCTTGAAATCCTTTTCCCTAGGTTCTATCCCGTTCTTTTTTTGCAAATTCAACCAATAATTCCACCATTTGTCTATTTTCCAATATTTATTGGTGATGATATGGAAGTGAACATTGCCCTCAAATTCTGCGTTTTTGGTTTGCCGTTCCGCTACCCATACATATTGAAAATCGGTACTGCGTTTTTTAACGTTGTCCAAGAATTTTCTAAGGACATCCACAGCCTGTTTATCTTCTACCTTGTTCAAAAATGTGAGGGTAACAAAACTTAATCGCTTATAGCATCTTGCAAAGCAGGTTATTTTCTTCCTGATTTTTTGCTTTGACCTCCTTGAAAGGGACCGCAGTTTTATTTTTCCATCAGTCTTTTTGGATTTTGGTTTGGACTTATCCTTTTCAGGTTCTTTTTTCTTACGTTGAAGCGCAGAGCCTGAAAATTCATCTTTCGGAACTGTAGCCTTCCCCTTTTTAGGACACCTCTAAATTCGATAAATAATTGTTGTTTAGGTCAGATTTGATGAAGAATTTAAATTCTTCATCAAATCTGGGCATATATTCTTTGGGCGATTTATTGCCCAGAGATTTATGTGGGTGGTTAAAATTATAGTCCTCCCGCCAGTTATCGCTTATCTTTTGGAGCTGATATACGTCATTAAAATAATAAGCGTCCAATATGTCTTCTCTAAAAAAGCGGTTGAACCGTTCTATGTATCCGTTCTGCATCGGTTTTCCAGGTTGGGTGTATTTGATTTCTATAAAGTTCTTTTTACACCAGTTCATAAATGTCTTTGAGATAAATTCCGGTCCGTTATCACATCTTATATATTTGGGAGTCCCTATATCTTCTTTCAGGTTTTCCAATGTTTCAATGACCGCCCGTGCCGGATAGGATAGTCCGGCATCAATGGCGATAGCTTCACGGTTACAGTCGTCAATAACGTTGAATACGCGTACTTTTCTGCCATCGCTAAGCGCATCGCTCATAAAGTCCATGCTCCAGCATTCATTGAGCTGTGAAGGTGCTTCCAAGGGTTGCTTTACACGTTTTACCAAACGTTTCTTGTGCTTGCGCCTAAGGCCCAGCTTCATATTGCGGTACACACGCAACACACGCTTTCGATTCCATTTTAGGCCCTCACGACGGATCTTATGATAATACTCATCAAAACCCCGGGTCGGATATGATTCGGCCAACTCGGTTAGCTTGTCGATGACTTCGCTGTCATCCCGTCTACTTTGGTAATACCACATTGATCTGCTTAAATCAACAAGTTTACACGCACGTAATATGGGAACCGTATATTGTTTGATGAGATATTTTGCTCGAACTCTCTTGTCGGAAGGCCTTAGAACTTTTTTGACAAAACGTCCTTTAACATTTTATTGTCCAGACTAACATCCGCATACATTTGTTTTAGCCTATTGTTCTCTTCTTCGAGCTCCTTTAGACGTTTCAGTTGCTGCTGCTCCATACCTCCGTATTTCTTGCGCCAGTAGTAAAATGTACTTTTGTCGATACCCAGTTCCCTGGAAATATCGCCAACGGATCTTCCCTGTTCGTTTTCCCTTAGTGCCTTGACAATCTGGCTTTCCGTAAATTTTGTTCTTTTCATGTGACAGTTAAAATTTAAAATTAATAAATTCGAATTTTATACTGTCCTATTTTTAGGGAAGCCTACATTTTTAGGGAAGCCTACAATATCATGCAATTTATTAAACGAGAGAACGATTTTTCGCCCACGTTTTCAGTTTGGTCAATTGAAAAAGTAACCAAGAATCTATTGTCAAATAGTACTAAAAGTGGGCATTTTTTGCAACCTCCCGCTCTAGGGATGTTGTTCCAATTTCTACTCCCCATTAATCTTCAGGGGAATGAACTCTTTGAATTCAAGTTTTATAGATGAGGGCATAACGGCCCAAGCTTATGTGAGTGACGGCTCCGCAAACCCTTTGGCCAATAAAGGCCGTGGTGGGAATTCTTTTTAGCGCAAAAATCAATCATTATTTCGTTCTGTTTCTTTAGACGATTACTTGCTAACAGTGAAGTATAATTTAAATAAATAGTTATGGAAGCAATAAAGACAAATAAGAAAAAAAACTATCACCAAAGACTAAATTCCCTTCCTACGCTGAAATTCAGGAAATTCCAAATGAACATGGATAAAACTGGAGTCCATATCCTGATTTCGGCCAATTTTCTTAAAAAGGGTAATCATTCCGTAAGGGTACAAAATGGGATGCTACACTTAAAGATCAAACGATCCACAGATCTGTTCGGGTATGCCAATAATACCATTTCACAAGGGGTCCATGACAAGGATATGGATTTTAAAATGTGTTTGCCCCAAAAAAAGTACTGGCATATAAATTCCGTTCGCTTTCAAAACGGTAGCCTGCAGATTCATCTTGTAGATGGGTACCGTGGGAGAGCTGCCATAAAGTACGCGGAACCATCTAAGATTTCCAATTTCATTAACTCATCAGTACCGTATTAACGGCAAATGATTTGGCCTTACCCTTGTAGGGATATCCACGTCCTTACGGGACGCTAAATAATTGTTTTACCGTAATAAATAATGATGTATTGCATATGGATGAACAAATTGAAAAACTGACTGAAACCTGTGGTCCAGAGTCAGCGGTATTGGTGCAATGGATTCCTATAGTGATTTTAAGCCAATACTAGTATGCAGGGAATATTGGCACATTGATAATAATGAATACTGTAATAGACCAGCCGTTAACTCGGCCCAAACTTTTAAATTTTTATGAATTATAAACCAATTTTTATGAAATCGAATAAACCTAATTTAAGAAGTGTACTCTTTTTAATTGCCTTATTATTCTTTTATAGTCAGGGCGCCAAGGCGGGGAATGGTATTATACTATATACCCCTTATACCTATATTACGGTACCCCCTGGAGAATCAATCGACTATACCGTTGAGGTTAAAAATTATGGCAGCCAGGTAAAGGATGTGGAAATTGACTTTTCCGGGCTACCTGAAGATTGGAATTCTACCCTAAAGGCAGGGGGTTATTCCATTAAGCGGATAGCGGTATTGCCGGGCGAGAAAAAAACCGTATCCCTAACCTTAAATGTACCCTTAAAGGTAGATAAGGGCAAATACAACCTCAGGCTCATTGCCAAAAATTACGATGTGCTCCCTATAGTGGTGAACGTATCGGAGGAGGGAACTTTCAAGTCCGAGTTTAGCTCGGACCAAATAAATATGGAGGGGCATTCCAAATCCAATTTCAATTTTTCTACCAAATTAAAAAACCATACCGGCGAAAAGCAGCTGTATTCCTTAATGGCAGCACCGCCACGGGGTTGGAACCTGGCCTTTAAGCCCAATGGCAGACAGGCCACGGCAGTAGAGATCGAAGCGGGTAAAACCACCAATATTACGGTGGAGGTACAGCCTTCCTCCCAAGTAACATCCGGATCCTATAAAATACCGGTAAAGGCTACCAACAAGTACAGCACGGCCGAATTGGAACTGGAGGTGGTCATAAAGGGATCCTATGATATGGAGCTTACCACCCCAACTGGATTGTTGAGTTCCAGTATTACTTCGGGAAGGGAAAAGAAACTGGAACTGCTGTTGAGAAATACCGGATCTAGCGAACTGAGGAATGTTAGTTTTAGCACTTCAAAACCCAAGGATTGGGAAATTTCCATTGAGCCGGACACCATTGCAGTGGTTCAGGCCGGTGGCAGTACAAAGGTCCAGGCTATTATTAAGTCGGCCGATAAGACCATTCCGGGCGATTACCTTCCCAAGATTACGGCCAAGACTCCTGAGGTCTCGTCAACTGCTGCCATTAGGGTCTTGGTTAAGACTCCTTTACTATGGGGTTGGCTCGGGATTTTTATCATCTTAGGCACATTGGGTGGAATTTATTACCTGTTTAGAAAATACGGTAGAAGGTAATGGCGGAAAAGAGTATAGATATAAAGGGGCTCACCAAAAAGTACGGTGATCACATTGCGGTAAACAATTTAAACCTGTCCATAGAAAAGGGTGAGATTTTTGGTCTATTGGGACCCAACGGCGCGGGTAAATCTACCACCATCCTTATGCTATTGGGGCTTACCGAAGTGGATTCGGGGAGTGTAAAGGTATGTGGTATAGACAGTAGCAGGAATCCGCTGGAAGTGAAAAGAAAAGTAGGATATCTACCGGAAGATGTTGGTTTTTACAACGATTATTCCGGATTGCAGAATCTGATGTATATAGCCCGTTTAAACGACATCCGGGAGGAAGAGGCCAAGAGGGCGGCCTTGGAGATATTGCAAGAGGTGGGTTTGGAAGATGTCAAGGATAGTAAGGTGGCCAGCTATTCCCGAGGAATGCGGCAACGTCTTGGTCTGGCAGATGTGCTTATAAAAAACCCGGAGGTCATAATATTGGACGAACCTACCCTAGGACTAGATCCAGAGGGGGTAAAAAAGTTTCTACAGCTCATTGTGCGGCTTAGTAGAAAAAAGGGCATCACCGTATTGTTCTCCTCCCATCATTTGCACCAGATTCAACAGGTATGTGACAGGGTGGGGATCTTTGTGAAAGGTAAAATGCTGGCAGAGGGCAAAATTAGCTCCTTGGCCCAACAGTTGTTTTCCAAAAACTCCTTTACCTTGGAAGGGGGTATTTCTTCTGTGGAGCAATATGTTAAACCTTCCTTGTCAATTAAGGAATTGGTCCACAAAATGAATGCGATTCCCGAGGTTGCACATGTGGAATTTGGGGAAAACCGATTTGTAGTAGAATCCAATAAGGATGTCTCTGCTGAATTGTCAAGACTAGTAGTACAGTCGGGATACGGTCTAAATTTCCTTAGCAAAAAGGAATATGGACTGGACGATATTTATTATCAATATTTTCAAGAAGGTAAAGCACATGAAAAATAAAGTCTTAAGATTAAGTATATCAAAATTAAACGAATTAAAATTTCGCGATAGGATTACCCAGCTGCACTCCTTGGTGTTCAGGGATGACAATGCAGTAACCAGTAAAAGAAATTTTCCATGGGGTCCGTTCAAGGCTATTGTACAAAAGGAGATTTCAGACCATATTAGGAACTGGCGTTTTATAATTCTATTTGTTATTATTTCCCTGGCCTGTATGGGAACATTATTTGCCACTATGGCCAATGGCATGAAGGTCCTTGTTGCCGACAGTGCGGAGAACAACTTTTTTTTCTTGAATTTATTTACCAAATCCGACGGTACCCTGCCGCCGTTTTTTGGGTTTGTGGGATTCCTTGGCCCCTTGTTTGGTATAAGCTTGGGGTTCGATGCCATTAGTTCGGAACAACAAAGGGGAACCTTGAGCAGGGTTATGGCGCAACCTGTTCCCAGAGATAGTATCCTTAACGCTAAATTCTTGGCAGGTATTATCGTGATCGGTGTCATGTTCTTTACATTGAGCTTCTTGGTCTTAGGCTCGGGATTGATAGCTTTAGGAATACCGCCCACCGCAGAGGAATTTATGCGTATCATGGTATATACGGTACTTAGTATTGTCTATGTATCCTTTTGGCTGAACCTTGCTATTTTGTTTTCGGTCCGTTTTAAGCAATCTGCCACTTCCGCCCTGTTGGGTATAGCGGTATGGTTATTTTTCACCATTTTTTATCCTTTGATCGCCAATATCTTCATAAAGGCCTATGAACCATCTAAATTCGCCTCCTCGAGGGCCATTTATTTCTATGAAAAATTGAAGTTTTATTTGCTACAGATCATGCCCAATGAGCTGTTTGATGGGATTACCTCCGCAATTTTAGTGCCTTCGGTTCGTAGTTTGGGGCCACTTAGCATAGAGCAGCTGCAAGGGGCCATTCCCAGTTCCCTGCCATTGGGACAGAGTATTATGTTGGTATGGCCACAGTTTACGGGTTTATTGTCGCTTACGTTGCTGTGTTTTCTGCTTTCTTATATAATCTTTATGAAGCGGGAAATACGCTCCAGGGGATAGGGATTTTTATTTCTATTTGAATGGAGGTTAAGGGAACTGTTCATTCCGCAACCTTTAATCCATATCCTGAAAGTTACCAATGGTCATATGGTTGTTTACCGTCTTAAGTTCAAACCAAAGCCTATTTTTATCGTCTTTTACCCCTGTCCAGACCGAACTTTCGCCAATTGAATTGAGGTTCGATGAATTATGAAGATACCGTTTGAAGGTCTTAAGCACCAATTTACAGGAGCCTACTTAAATTACATGATTTTCTATTTTAATATCCAAACAAACTTGTCATTGTTAGGATTTGCATCAAAGAATGGATATTATAAGCTATCTTTTTTGGGGAAGGTAAAGTTCTTGGGAGATATGGCATTATCGGAAAGAATGAATTTCTTCGCTTTTCTTAAATAGATTCTACCAATTGGGATGGATCTGTTATCTATTTCGATACTGTTTCCATCTACAGTCTTAACTTTGTCAATTGCTATGGCGTATGATTTGTGTACCCGGATAAAATTTACGGAAGGCAACTCTTCAACAATACTCGATAATGACTTATAAGCAACAAGGGAACCTGTTGTAGTATGAATTTTAATATAATCTTTTAGACTTTCAATAAATAGGATTTCATTCAAAACTACTCTTACCATTTTCTTATCCACTTTTACAAATACATGGTTGTCCAACATGGGCCGTCCATTGTTTTCATTTTTGGCCTTAAGGCGATCTACAAGCCTATTGGCCGATTTCACAAACCTGTTAAAAGGGATAGGTTTTACCAAATAATCCAGCACATCAAACTCGTAACTCTCCAAGGCATGTTCCCTATACGCCGTTGTTATTATTATTAAGGGATGATTTTTGAGGGTACGGAGAAATTCCAGTCCGTTTATTCGAGACATATTGATGTCCAAATATATAACGTCTATGCTCCCCTCTTTAATATCGGAAAGTGCATCTACCGCATTGGTATATGAATTTACAATAGTCATATAGTCAAGGGTTTTGATATACGATTCCAAAATACTTATGGCAAGGGGCTCATCATCAATTATTAGACAATTAATTTTCATGTGTTTATGTTTATTGCCTGCCTGTTCGGCAGACAGGTTTTTCAAATGTCATACCAGCCCGACAAAGTCATTCTGGCGGGTGTAACCTACGCCTGTGCCGGTATGGACAGGTTTGATGTTTAAAAATAATCATTCCTCTGTGCGTTTTAAGATTATTTTAAATATGTCTGTTTCATTTTATTGGGATTTTTAGGACCACTATATAATGACAACCTGAAGAATAGTTCTCCAGTTCAAACTGGTTTCCATATATTAATTCCAATCTCCTTTTTATGTTTATAAGTCCAATTCCGGAATTGTCGCGCGTATTATTGTTTTTTTCAAAATCATTTTTAAGGTGAAATTCCAAATGCCGCTCATTTCGTATAAATTTCATTTCCATAAATAGCTTTCCATTGCCCAATTGTCCGTGTTTGAAGCAATTTTCAACAAAGGGAAGAAAAAGAAATGGCGGAAGCATTATATCATCTACCTGTCCTATAATTTCAATATTGGAGGCTACCAGATCTTTTTTTCTTATCCTTTCCAATTCAATATAATTTTCTACATAGTTGATTTCTTTGCGAAGGGATATTTTTTTTTTGTTCAGATCATATATCATGTATTCCATGATTTCGGACAATTTTAAAACCACCTCGGCCGCTTTTTTTGATCTCTTAAGGGTAAGGGCATATAGATTGTTCAATGTATTGAAGAAGAAATGGGGTTGGATCTGGGCTTTGAGATATTTCATTTCGGTTTCGGACTGTAGCTCCAAAAGAAGGTTGTTCTTGTTCAGTTCAATAACATAATCTATAGTGAATTTAATGGCGGAGACCAGCCCGATTACATAGATCTCGCCCAGGGTAACCGTAACGATATGGTTAAAACTGAACAAGCCGTGGGCAGCCTGCACATCTGTAGCGGTGTTACTGGGAACGAGCCAATGAAAAAGGCCTATTCGAACAAAATAATGTAGCCCAAGTACAACGGAAAAAAGGGCTAGGTAGGTTTTATACCTCTTGCCTATGATGAATTTGGGAACCAAATAATAGATATTAAAATAGACGATAGCAATATGTAGCGGAAACTCTACCAGATTGGATTTGAAAGAATGCCAATAATCACCAAAATAGCTTCCCCAGCGAATGGAGTTGAAGGTAAAATATATTATCCAAAAAATAATATGGTACCTTCTAGGTATTGTAGGCCTGGCATGTTCCCCCTTTTCTTGGAGCAGCTTTTTAATTTGCATTGGATTCCCTGAAATTAGATTGTAAAATAGGGATATATGTAGTTCCAGCAAAATATTCCAAAAACAAAATTTAAACAGTTTCTATGATCAATTACCTAATTTTCAATGTAATAAATACTAATATCCATTGCAGTAGGTAGTTGATTATGAAAAGGACGCTGTTGGGATAAAAAGCGGAATGCGCATTAATAAAAATAATAACTTCGGATAACCTATAATCTATTAGATTTATCTGTCTGAATAACAAATATTTATATAATATAAGATTATTGGGAGAGGATAGTAGGTTAAAATCGGGGACGTATGGGTATTTGCCAGCAATATCCAATCTTATAATTGGAGAAGGAATACCTATAAGCCATAAAATTAATACGAAACATGAGATTGTATTCCATTGATATTTTAAGGGCACTGACCATGTTTTTCATGATTTGGGTCAATGATTTTTGGACATTGAACAACGTTCCCAAATGGTTGCTGCATGCCAAGGTCAATGAAGATTATTTAGGCTTTTCGGATATCATATTTCCCTTATTCCTGTTCATCGTAGGCTTAAGTATTCCTTTTGCCATAAAAAGTCGATTTGACAAGGGCCATAGCTTCGTGGAAATTGGTAAGCATATCATAATACGGTCTTTTTCGCTCTTATTGATCGGTCTATTTATGGTCAATTACGATACTGCCTACAATTTGGGGATTCCAATTGGAAAATATTTTTGGGGCATCTTAATGGCCCTTGCTATATTTCTTATCTGGACCGATTGGAAAAAGAGTCCTGTCTCCAGAAAATGGCAATTTCCTTTGCAGATTTTGGGTTTTCTTGTTTTACTTTTTCTCGCGATGATTTATGAAGGGGGTGGCTCAGGGGAGTACTGGATGCGACCCCAGTGGTGGGGCATACTAGGGCTTATTGGGTGGGCCTATCTGGTAAATGCGTTTATCTTTCTCCTTTCACGGGGCAATGGGACCGTGATAGTGTCCTTTTGGCTGTTATTTTATGTGCTGTCCGTTTGGAACCAAACCGATGCCGCCTTTGAACTGCAAGGGATATTCAGATATTTTTCAACTATCGTGCAGGGAACGATTCCTGCATTTACCGCCTCCGGAATGATCGCCTCCTTGGTGCTTATTAAATGGTCCGGGGCAAGTTTAAAAAAAGGGTATGTTATATTGGGTCTTTTGGGGATAACAAGCCTGGCATTTGCCATAGTTACCCGTCCTTTATGGGGCATCTCCAAATTGGGAGCTACTCCATCATGGTTGGCCATCTGTTCCGGACTGGGCTTTCTGGTTTTTGTAATTTTCCATTACCTCGCGGATCAAAAGGGGATTATCCACTGGGCAAAATTCATAGCCCCGGCGGGAACGGCAACATTAACCTGTTATATGTTGCCATACTTTATCTACCCTATAAGAAATCTAAGTACGTTCAGATTGCCACATTTCTTTAATACGGGAGTTATGGGGCTTTTGGGCTCCCTGGTTTTTGCCTATATAGTGGTTTTACTTACCGGATGGTTGGTAAAAAAAGGAATTAAACTAAAACTTTAAAATACGGATGATCATGAGAGGAACATTTTTTAAGAAGTTAATTTTCTTCCTATCAATCATAGTAATCGGTATGTTACTTAATGTAAAATGTAAGTTCAATAATGACCTTCCTGCAGCGGATAAGGACAATGGCGGACTTTATTTGCCCGGAGATTTTGAGGCGGTAGTGGTGATAGACAGTCTAAAGGGAAGGGCAAGGCACCTAACGGTAAACACCAATGGAGATATCTATGTGAAGCTGAGGTTTCCGGATTCCCTTGGGGGCAATGCTGCGCTTAGGGATACCGACAATGATGGGAAAGCGGATATTGTCAAAACTTTCGATGATTATCTGGACAGGAGCAGTTATGGAACTGAAATGAAAATTCACAATGGATATCTATATTTTAGTTCGGTTACGCGTATTTTTCGTCAAAAACTTACCAAAGATTTGGTGCCGGATACGGAGTTGGAGTTGATATTGTCCGAAACTGAACGTCCCGGACAACATGCTACCAAGCCTTTGGCCTTTGATAATCAGGGAAATATGTACACTGTTTTTGGTGCGCCTTCGGATGCTTGCCAGGTGGATGATAGGTCGCCTATGTCCCCTGGTATTTTTCCATGTCCGTTATTGGAACACAGGGCGGGCATATGGAAATTTGATGCCAACAAAAAGGGGCAGTTCCAACAGGACGGAACAAAATTTGCCACCGGACTTAGAAGTGTGGTAGGATTAAGTTGGAACAAGCAGGATAACAACCTGTATGCCGTGGTTCATGGTCGCGATTACCTCCACAATACCTGGCCAAGGGAATTTACTGCCTGGGAAGGTGCGGTCTTGCCCTCAGAGGTCTTCCTAAGACTTAGGGAAGGGGACGATGCCGGTTGGCCCTACCATTATTATGATCAGATCAAGAAAGGCTATTATCTTAATCCAGAGTATGGGGGCGATGGGGAAAAGCAGGGCGACATAAGTAAACTTACAGAGCCTGTAGTGGGTTTTCCGGGTCATTTTGCCCCCAATGACCTCCTGTTTTATGAAGGCGACCAATTTCCGGATCGATACAGGAACGGGGCATTTATAGCCTTTCATGGGTCTACCAGTAGTTCCCCTTATCCACAATCCGGTTATTTTGTAGGCTTTGTACCCATGCAAAATGGTATTCCTACGGGGCCATGGGAGGTATTTGCTGACGGTTTTGCGGGCAGGGATACCGTGGCGAACACTAGTGAAGCCAAATATAGGCCTATGGGATTGGCCGTTGGGCCAGACGGATCATTGTATGTTTCCGATTCCAAAATGGGAAAAATATGGAGAATTATGTACAAGGGGAACAAAGCGGATTTTGGGAGTTCCCAGCTTGCTGCCATGGATAAAAGAAAAAGGACCGCTACTAATATAAAGACACCTGATGAAAAAGAGGATATACTCGTTCCCGATGGATATTTTGGGGAAGTAGAGGAGGATAAATTGTCCAAAGGCGGCCAACTGTACAATATTTTTTGTTCGGTCTGCCACCAAAGGGACGGGAAGGGCAATGAGCGTTTTCCACCTTTGGACAATTCGGAATGGGTCCTAGGGGATAAAACGAAATTGATCAATGTTATCCTTCAAGGGCTTAGGGGAGAGATAATGGTGAAAGGGAAGTCCTATAACAATGCCATGCCCAAATTGCATATGTTGAAGGACGAAGAAATTTCTGCGATTTTGACTTTTATAAGACAGAATTTTGGCAACAATGCCTCACCTATTGAACCCGAGGAAGTTGCGAATGTTAGAGAGACCGTTCCCAATGGCTCTTGAGACACCATAAAAGAAATACCAACTTCTATATGCGGTCAAAATGAATAAACCGTATTTTAGATATTAGAAGAGATTTTAAACAAAAACCGCATGAAATACCAACTAAGTCCATTTATAAAATTCAATCTATCCGTGATATGTCTACTGCTAATGGTCACCGGATGTAAGGACAAACAGCCAAAGGATACGCCAATGATACCTGGTGAAATTGTCCAAGAGGCAAATTCGTCCTTGTACCATAGTTCCCAATTTACCAAACCTTCCGGTTTCCCATCGGGTATCGAAGGTCCTGCGGTAGACGCCAATGGAATTTTATACGCCGTTAATTTTGAAATACCAGGAACCATAGGACAGGTAGTTCCTCAAGGAATGGCCTCCTTATTTGTGAATTTGCCAGAAGGCAGCATAGGCAATGGGATCCGTTTTAACAGCAAAGGTGAAATGTTCATAGCAGATTATACAAAGCATAACATTTTAAAAGTGGATATGGACACCAAAGAGATCAGCGTTTTTGCCCATAACGGGGATATGAACCAGCCCAATGATATTGCAATAATGGACAACGATATTCTTTTTGCCAGTGATCCTGACTGGAAGAATTCCAAAGGGCAGATCTGGAGAATCGATACCGAGGGAAAAATAACCCTATTGGAAGGGGATATGGGTACCACCAACGGAATTGAGGTTAGTCCGGATAATAGGACTCTATATGTAAACGAATCGGTACAGCGCAATGTTTGGGCATACGACCTTTCTCCTACTGGGTATATAAGCAATAAACGTCTTCTTATCAAATTTGAAGATTTCGGAATGGATGGCATGCGCACTGATGTGAAGGGCAATCTGTACATCACTCGGCATGGCAAAGGAACTGTGGTGAAGGTATCTCCCGAAGGCAAAATTCTACAGGAAGTCCAGTTAAAGGGTAAAACCCCTTCCAATATTGCCTTTGGAGGAAAGGACGGCACTATGGCCTTTGTAACCCTTCAGGACAACGGCAATTTTGAAGCCTTTGAAACGGAACATCCGGGGAGGGAATTTATTATGATGGACAAGAGCAAATGATTTTATAAATCCCATAATAATAACAATTACTATAAAACCAACATTAAAAAATTTAAACGTGTGAAAAGCAATCTGAAAATCTATATTGTATCTATAGCAATACTATTCCTTTCAAAATCGGTTCTTGGACAAGAATATGATTTGTTGATTAAGAATGGGACACTGATAGATACCAAAAGTGAAATCAACAAAAAAATGGACGTCGCTATTTTGAATGGCAAAATAGTTGAAATTGCCAGAAGCATTTCAGAAAAAAAGGCGAAAACGGTTATAGACGCCATTAATATGTTGGTAACCCCTGGTCTTTTGGATATACATGGCCATGTCTTTTATGGTACGGACGAAAATGGTATGTACAGCGGTGGTATGAGCAGTGTAGCCCCGGATAATTTCACCTTCCGTACCGGGGTTACCACTATAGTGGACGCCGGAAGTTCGGGATGGAGAAATTTTCATATTTTCAAAAAACAGACTATTAACAATTCAAAAACAAGGGTTTTGGCCTTTTTGAATATTGTTGGTTCCGGAATGAAAGGAGGTGTCGTGGAACAGGATGTTAACGATATGGATCCCAAATTGACGGCAAAAACGGTAAAAAGCAATCCAGAATTAGTGGGGGTTAAATTGGCACATTACGAAGGCTATGAATGGGATCCTTTGGAAAGAGCTGTAGAAGCAGGCGTTATTGCCAATGTACCGGTAATGGTGGATTTTGGAGGCAGTAAACCAGCCCTATCGTTGAAAACCCTTTTCCTGGAAAAATTAAGGCCAGGCGATATTTTTACCCATGCTTATGCTTCTTTAAATAGTAGGGGAAAAGTGGTAGATAACAATGGTAATGTAGAGCCCTTTGTTTTTGAGGCCCAGAAAAAGGGAATTATCTTCGATGTGGGACACGGCGGAGGGAGTTTTGCATTTGAACAGGCCATGCCGGCAATGAATCAGGGTTTTAAACCAAATTCCATAAGTACGGACTTGCACATAGGGAGTATGAACGGAGGGATGAAGGACATACTAAATATCATGTCCAAATTTTTAAATATGAATATGGCATTGCCCGAGGTTATTGCAAGTGTTACCTGGAATCCTGCACAGTATATACATAGGCCGGAACTTGGACATTTGGAGGTAGGCGCCATTGCCGATGTGGCCGTTTTAAGTATTAGACAGGGCCAGTTTGGTTTTATGGATACCAAGGGGGTAAAGATCATGGGCAACCAAAAATTGGAATGCGAACTTACTATCAAGGATGGGGAAGTTGTTTACGATCTAAACGGACTTTCAGGTAAAAATTGGAAGGACTAATAAACTGTTTGAATTTTGGTTAGGGGGGTAGGATTATTGTGATCTTTTCCCGTATGGACCAAGTTAGTTCTAAAATTTACAGTACAGTAACAACAATTAAAGGAATGGCCGTGTTAGGGATGGAGAAATTTTCTTATATTCAAAAACCGTGGGCCAATGGCACTCTTAAAGTAATATAGTATTGGACAATGTACTGGTTTGGGAGATAGAATTATAATTGAAACGGAACAAAAAAAACAAGTATGAATCGTAGGGAAATAATTAAACAGCTGGGTGTTGTTCCCATTGCAGGGAGTTTAATGGCCAGTGAAACCATGTTCGGGAGTACCTTTGGCACAACGGGGCCTTTGGCGCGAGGACCATACTCCGCTGGGCAAAGTATTTTTGAATCTATTGGTGTGGATACCATCATCAACTGTCGCGGTACCTTTACCATTTTGGGAGGTTCAACGGAACGTCCTGAAGTATTGAAGGCCATGGAGGCAGCTACAGGCTATTTTGTGCAGTACGATGAATTGGCCTTCGGCATAGGACGCCGCTTGGCGGAACTCACCAAGGCGCCATGGGGAATGGTCTCATCGGGATGTGCCGCAGGTATGAAACACGTAACCGCGGCCTGTGTAACAGGGGGCAATCCGGAAAAGTTGATCAGGATTCCCAACTTGGAGGGTTTTGAGAAAAATGAGGTCATTATTCCGCGTAGCTCCAGAAATGTTTATGACCAGGCCATTCGCAATATAGGGGTCAAGGTAATTATGGTGGAAACTCCCGAGGAATTGGAGCGGGCCATTAATTCCAGAACGGCAATGATCTATATAATGACCGGAAGAGATAATGAAACGGGAAGGCCGCTTTCCCTAGAAGTGATCAGTGGGATTGCCAAATCAAAGAACATCCCTATTTTGGCCGATGCGGCTGCGGAGAATTTGAGTATTCCCTGTGTGCATCTGGAAAGGGGCGCTACCGTAGTGGCCTATAGCGGCGGCAAAGCAATATGCGGACCACAATGTGCCGGCCTTTTATTGGGGGATAAGGATATATTGATGGCAGCCTGGCAGGCCAGTTCCCCACACCATGGCCCGGGAAGGGACAATAAGGTAGGGAAGGAGGAAATGCTGGGAATGTTGGCGGCCGTAGAGGCCTGGACCACCAGGGACCATGATAAGGAGTGGGACACTTGGATGTCCTGGTTGGAGGAAATTTCTTCAAAACTCACCAAAATAGAGGGAATAAGCACTGAAGTACAATTGCCGACGAGTTTGGATAATAGGGCCCCTAGACTCATCCTGAAATGGGATCCGGACAAGCTTCATATTACCGGGGAAGAAATTGCCGAGGATGTGGCACGCAACAGACCAAGGATAGCCATTGGAGGCAGATCTTCAGAGGACGCGACAACAACCATATCCATTACCCCAAGTCAAATGAGACCGGGAAATGCCAAGTTGGTGGCCAACCGACTTTATGATATATTATCGGCAGAGCGTGAGCCTCGATCGGACAAGATGGCCCAGGCAAGTGTTAACATTACAGGGCATTGGAAAGTGGAGATGGAGTTTTTTACCTCCAAGAGTACCCATAAATTTTTCTTGGAACAGGAAGGGAATTGGATCAAGGGAACTCATACCAGTGATTATGGCATGCAGGAAATGGCCGGAATGATAGAGGGAGAAGAGGTGAAACTTAAGAGTCATTTTAACGTTCCAGGAAACTCCATCCATTATTGGTTTTCGGGAAAAGTATCCAACGGAGTCTTTAGTGGGACTGTTTTTTTGGGCGAATACCTTACTGCCAAGTTTACTGCCAAACAGCTGGATTATAAAGTGGAACATAAAAAAATTAGCGTTCCGGGAGGTCCTCCCTTGGCCACTTAGAAATTGGAGACGAAAACATAAGTAATAATCGATAAGCAATTAAATCATAAATTTTTAAACCATGGAAAACAAAACAACAAGAAGAGCATCTTTCAAAAAATTAGGAATGGGTTTGGCAGCTATGTTCGGAATAGGTGCTGCGGCCAGGGCAATGGACGGAGGTTCAAAACCAAAAAAGGAAGTAGTGGGAGACATCGTCATGGATCAGGATATACCATTGTTTTCAGGAGGGGTAAAACATGGAAACACCCTTTATATAGCTGGCAAAGGGGCACACGTGGAACCTTATGAGATAAAGGCACATACGGAGATTGTTTTGCAGGAGTTGGAAAAGGAGCTCAAAAAGCATGGTTCTTCCATGGAAAAGGTTTTGAAAGTGAATGTGTATTTGGCCGATTTGGCGGATTATAAGGGAATGAACGAAGTGTTCAGGGGCCGTTTTGGACCAAATCCTCCAGTAAGGACCACAGTGGCCACCTACGGGGGCGTTCCTGGAAATTCTTTGGTTGAAATGGACTGTATAGCTGCACTGGACTAAAAGATTTAAAAATTATGAGGTTCAATATTATTTTACAGATTCTTTGTTTTTTTGTGTTGAATTCCGTCGTTTTTGGACAGACCATTCCCAAGGAGGAATTGATTTTCCTGACCTCCGAATGGAAAGGGGAACGCTTTGATGACGGCCGCCCTAAAATTCCGGACGATCTTTTGGAACGGGCAAAAAAAATTGGGATCGATGATGCATGGACCGTCCTGGAAAACGAAGGATATAAAAATCAGTTCGAAGGCAATTGGAAAATGGTACACGATGAGGTTCCAGTTGTAGGTAGGGCACTTACCGCCTTGTTTATGCCCAGTAGGCCCGATGTGGAGAAAAGCATTAAGGAAAGGGGTATAAATTCCCAAGGGAGAAAGGGCAACACCAATTCATGGCCCATTGAAGTGCTCACCAAAGGTGACGTATATGTGGCCGATAGTTTTGGCAAGATCGATGCGGGTACACTGATGGGGGCTACCCTGGCAACTTCTATTTATAGCAAGTCCGGAAACGGAGTGGTTTTTAATGGTAGTGCAAGGGATTTGGAGAGTATAAGCAAAATCGAAGGCTTCAATGCCTTTGTACGTGATTTTCACCCCTCTTTTTTGGAGGAAGAAGTGCTAATGGGACTCAACACCCCCATAAGGATAGGGCAGGTAATGGTTTTGCCGGGAGATCTTGTCCTGGCAAAAAGGGAGGGAGTATTGTTCATTCCCGCACATTTGGCCGAACAGGTAGTGGGCACCGCAGAATTTGTAGCCCTTAAGGACCAGTTTGGTTTTGAAATGGTGAAGTCCAAGAAATATTCCACTGGAGAGATAGACAATGATTGGAACGAACAGCTAAAAAAGGAATTTTTTGCCTGGTTGGACAAACATCCGGAATTGGTAAAAATGTCCAAGGAGACTTTGAATAAGATATTAAGCAAAAGGACATGGTAATCGGAGGAAATACATGGATAAAGCGTGTAAGTAGCAGCTGGATATTACCCATTTTTGCCTTGTTAATTTTGATGGGGTGCAAACAAAATGTTGATCCACCCAAGTCCCAATCAACAGCAGACATGATGGAGGAAGGACAAGGTTTGATTACAATCGACGAAGTTCAGCGCACCGTGTCCACCTTTAATGAAGCCATGGTAAATCCGAGCACAGAACTCATGGACAGCTTATGCGCTGATGAGCTCACCTATGGGCATTCCAGTGGGCTGATCCAGAACAAGGCAGCGTTTATAGATGATATAGTGAATGGGCCATTCGATTTTTTGTCTTTGGAAGCTGCTGATCAGACCATCACTATTTCTGGTAATACGGCAATAGTTCGCCATATTTTTTTGGCCAAGGGCACCAACGCCGGCGAACCTGCAGATGTCCGTATAGGAAATACACAGGTTTACCAAAAAGCCCGCGATGGGGCACTTAAACTTTTGGCCAGACAGGCTTACAAGTTGCCCAATTAAAACTAAACCACCTAAACTGACCAATTTTGAAAAAACCAACTATTTATTCCATATGCCTTGGTATGGCCGCTATATTGCTGCTAGTAATTTTAGGCATGATCTTTTCACAAAATTTAGAAAGGGCAGGTCTTTTAATAATGGCCTTTTTTGCACTGCTGGCCCTTGGCTTCAGTGGGTATAAATCTTTGAACAGCTATGTTTTTACCGCCTCTATATTTGCCGGGGTAGCCCTAGCTCTTTATTATCCACAGTATTTTCTTCAGATAGGCGATTTTAAGCTTACTGGGCTGATCATACCCTTGATCCAACTTATTATGTTCGGTATGGGAACCTCTATGAGGATTAGTGATTTTGCCGAGGTTGTCAAGGCACCTAAAGGCGTTATGGTCGGGGTCACTGCACAGTTGGGCATAATGCCGATAATGGGCTTTGTGCTGGCAAAATTTAGTAATTTCCCTCCCGAGATTGCCGCAGGAATCGTGCTGATAGGGTGTTCCCCCAGTGGGGTGGCATCTAACGTAATGGCCTATTTGGCGAAGGCCAATCTGGCCCTTTCCATCACCATTACTTCTATCTCAACACTTCTTGCACCTTTCGTTACCCCACTTTTAATGAAGTTATTGGCAGGGGAATTTATAGAGATAGATGTGATGGATATGATGTGGAGTATAATAAAGATGATTATTTTACCTCTGGGAGCAGGCATTCTCTTAAATCAATTGCGAGGGGACAAGGGAAAATGGCTGGACCAAGCACTTCCGGTAATTTCCATGTTGGGCATTGGGCTTATAATCGTTGTAATAACCGCTGCAGGTAGGGATAGCCTGTTGGATATAGGCGGAATCTTAATGTTGTTGGTACTCATACATAACTTATTTGGCTACACGCTAGGGTATTGGTATGCCCGACTATTGCGTTTGAATGAGCAGGATTCACGTACCATTGCTTTGGAGGTGGGCATGCAGAACGGGGGCCTTGCTTCGGGCATCGCAAATTCCTTGGGTAAGATAGCCACTATGGGTCTGGCACCGGCCGTATTTGGACCCTTGATGAATATTACCGGGTCTATTTTAGCCTCCTATTGGCATAAGAGACCTCCGAAAGAAGGCCAGTGATCTAAATATTAAAGTTAAATTTGGCCAAACTAGAAATATTTGAATAACAAGTTGATTAGTTATGAATAAAATTTGTGCGTTCCTACTTCTTGTGGGCATTGTTGGTTGTGGTAAAAAGGAATACAAGGATAAAATTTATGTAAAACCCGAAATTGTAAGGGAAGCCCCGTCGGATTTTCTTTCTCCCGAGGAAAGTATGGAAAAGTTCTACCTGCCCGAGGGCTATAAGATTGAGTTGGTAGCTAGCGAACCTATGGTAAATGAGCCTGTAGCTATTGCCTGGGATGGGAACGGCAAGATGTATGTAGCCCAAATGGACACCTATATGCAAAATGTGGACGCGCTTGGGGAAGATGAACCCATTAGTCAGATTAAACTCTTGTTAGATTTGGATGGGGATGGAAAAATGGACAAGAGCACCGTTTTTATAGATAGTCTTCTTTTGCCAAGAATGATTTTGCCACTTGATGACCGACTTATCGTAAATGAAACCTACTCCTATGATCTATGGAGTTATAGGGATACCAATAACGACGGAGTGGCGGACGAAAAGATTAGGGTTTATGAAAATCCAAAAAGAAGGGGAGGAAACCTGGAGCACCAGCAGAGTGGTCTGGTTTGGAACTTGGACAATTGGGTATATACCACCTATAACCCATTACGGTTCAGGTTCAATAAGGACGGGATAAAAGTAGATTCCTTGGTAGATGGTTCCAGTGGGCAATGGGGTCTAACCCAGGACGATCTTGGAAATATGTATTATTCTTCTGCGGGTGGAGAAACAGCCGCCTATGGTTTTCAAGTTCCTCCTATCTACGGTGAAGTAAATTTGGAAGGGCAAATTTCAGAAGGCTTTATGGAGCCATGGCCAGTTGTTGGAACGCCTGATGTTCAGGGTGGGGCCAAATTAAGATTGAAGGAAGATGGTACCTTAAATAAATTTACCGGTGTGGCAGGCCAAGAAATATTTAGAGGCGATAAATTACCTCCATCCACTTATGGGGATCTCTTTATTCCGGAACCGGTGGGCAGATTGATCCGTAGGGCAAAAATAAAAAATGAGAACGGTAAAAAAGTGTTGTACAATGCCTACGACCAAGCCGAGTTTTTGGCGTCTACAGATTTGAACTTTAGACCGGTCCAAGCGCAAACAGGACCAGATGGGAGCCTTTATATAGTTGATATGTACCGTGGTATAATTCAAGAAGGCAACTGGACCAGGGAAGGCAGTCATTTACGACCCGTTATTCTGCGTAAAGGTTTGGATAAGAATATTGGAAGAGGTAGGATATATCGTATTGTCCATGAAGAGATGGAACCTAGTGGAAAACCCAAGCTTTTGGATAAGTCCGCTGAGGAGCTGGTCGATTACTTGGGACACCCCAATGGTTGGTATAGGAATACGGCCCAAAAGCTGATCATTTTAAAAGGGGATATGGGTATTGTACCCAAGCTAAAGGAATTGGCAAGGGACAACGAGTCTTTTTGGACGGACAACTTTGGGGATAGGGACTATCCCATTGAAAGGATCCATGCCCTTTGGACCTTAGAAGGACTTGGGGTTGTAGACAAGGAGTTGATACTTGAAAAGCTTAAGGATGCTGATCCCAGGGTTCGTATTACGGCGATAAGACTGAGTGAAGAATTTTTGAAGAAAGAAGATCAAGAAATAATGCAGGCCTTGGCCAAATTGCAAAAGGACAGCGATATCAATGTCGTCAATCAATTAGTATTGAGTTTAAGATATTCCAAAAGTGCAGAAAGCTCCAATATCTTAAGTTCTGTACAAGAAGAATATGCAGACAATGAGCTGGTAGCTGCCTCTGTTGATCTGGGTTTAAAAGCAAAGGATTCAGATTTACTACAATTAAAGCATAGGCTGGCCAATAAAAGCAATGGTCATAAATGGAGGGCTTTGGATGGCTACGATATTTATAAACAGACCTGTGTTACCTGCCATGGTTCCGATTTAAAAGGGGTTCCCAATGGCGAAAATTCCTTGATCGCACCATCTTTAATTGGATCGCCAAGAGTTATGGGCGATAAGGAAGTACTCGTTAAAATTCTTTTAAACGGACTTACCGGACCTATAGACGGTAAGGAATACGGCATAATGTTGCCAATGGGAAGTAACGATGATGATTGGATAGGCCATGTGGCCACCTACATTCGTTCCATGAACGACACGACTATGGTCCATGAAAATGAGGTTAGGGACATCCGTGCCAAAAGCACGGAAAGGAATAGCTATTGGACGTTACAGGAGCTGTTGAAATAGCATTAAATAGTATATTCCAAATTTAGAGATGGAATAATTAAAAATTGTGCATCTATAAAGTACTTTTTTTACGGAATTGATAGTTCAAAAAATAGACGTTGGAGTTTTCGCGCTGGTTGTTCATCGAAAATTTGAGGATACTTAACGATTATTCCCTTAACTTATAAACAAACGAAACTATGTCACTTGAAGTGAAAAGGTTTAACCTTTAACCAAAGTGCTAGTTTATTAAAAATCCCCTAAAAATGAAAGCACAACTACTCAATTTACTCTTTTTCTTACTGTTAAGCTTATTCTTACTGCCATCTGCCAAGGCACAAATAGAAGGTGGATCGCCTCCCTATGTCCTTAATGTGGACCAATTGAAAAATTGGAGTCCAACGGCTCCAACCGCAAATGCCAATAACATTGCATCAGTACCTCTTGCCCAACGGTTCACCGCTACCAATAGCCAACTGAATCCAAATCTAAGTAACGATATCAAAGTGCTATCAGCTCCGGATGGGATAAATAATTTGGGCAATTATATGACGGAACAAAGTAAGTTTAACCTATTTAATTTCAGTCATTGGCAGTACATTGATGTATTGAACTGGTTTGGAGGTACGGCTTCCCAGAATATAGTTATGCCATCCGCTCCTTGGGTAAATGCAGCACACAAGAACGGGGTTAAGGTAATAGGATCGGTATTTTTTGCACCTACTGCGTGGGGTGGAAATTCTGCGGTTATAGACAATTTCATGGAACAGGATGCCAATGGCAATTATATTGCAGCGGACAAACTGATCGAAATTGCCTTATATTATGGTTTTGACGGATGGCTTTTTAATCAGGAAACCTCCACCTCCTTAGCTGTCGCAACCGCCATGCGAACATTTATGGCCTATCTTCAGGAAAATAAACCGGAGGAAATGGAGATACATTGGTACGATGCCATGATAGAAACGGGACCTGTTATATGGCAAAATCAATTAAATTCTTTGAACGATGCCTATCTGCAAGATCTGGAAAACCTCAAGAGAACTTCAGATGCTATGTTTACAAATTACAATTGGAATTCGGCCTATGTCCAGAATTCCTCTAATTATACTACTGTACTGGGAAGAAGTAAATTTGATGTTTACATGGGAGCAGATCTTTGGCCTGATAGAAATGCCCAACCCGTCTTTGACGATGTAACCTGGATAGATCAAATATTCAATAACGGAAATCTATCAGATCCCCTTACCTCCATAGCTCTTTTCGCTACCAATTTCACTTATGCCAAATTTAACAATTATAGAGACGACCCCAATGACGTTCAAAATTTCTATGACACGGAAAGAAGATTTTTTTCAGGGGATGATGGTGATATAGATATGGTAGATGTTTCTGGAAAATGGAAAGGAATGGGCCATTATATTCCCGCCAAATCTGTTATTATTAAACTACCCTTTAAAACCAGTTTTAATACGGGTCACGGCAGACTGTTTGCCAACAATGGTGTTGAAACGGTTAGAGACTGGCACGATATGGGCAAGCAGGACATACTCCCAACTTGGCAATTTTCCTTAACTGGTAACAGCCCTTTAATTCCTAATTTTGATTTTTCCCAGGCTTTTGATGGGGGTTCATCGATAAATATTTCTGGGAGTCTTAATGCCGGTGACATTAATCGCCTTAAACTTTATAAGACAAAACTGGGTATTTCAGCCAATACTAAAATTGACTTAACTTTTAAAATGGGTGCAATACTGCCTAGTAATACCAAGCTTATGTTGTCTTTTTCCGATGACCCCAATAGTTTTGTAAGCTTCGACTTGGGAGATAGTCCAGATAGCGGCTGGTCTACAAAGAGAATTGATTTGGGACAATATAATGCTCAGGAGATAGCGGTTATTGGCTTGGAGATGTCGTCTCCAACCGCCGTAAGTGATTTTAGCATTAACATTGGACAGATCAAAGTCGAAAATGACAATTCACCGGCTCCAATTGCTGGCTTTTCATCAGATCGTACGACTGCCGTGGTGGGGGATAACATAGCTTTTGCAGATCAGTCTTCGGACAGTCCCACGACTTGGTCTTGGACATTTGAGGGTGGAATTCCTGCCGCTAGTAACCTTCAGAACCCAGTAGTAGAATATCATACCCCAGGTGATTATGATGTGAGTTTGAGAGTGGCCAATATTGCCGGGGAAGATGAACTCCTTAAGACTGGCTATATAACCATTCTAGCGGAGGATACCGAGGTAGATCATTCCGATTTTGGTGGTATTATTACGGCACGGTCCGAAAAGAATGAGGGCGAAAGCCGATATAGGGCTTTTGACAATAGATACACACCCAATGATTTTTCCAAATGGGTCGATGCTTCTGGAATACCTAAAAATGATGATCCCTCGTGGATACAAATAGAGTTCCCTGAGGCTAAAATTGTAAATAAACTGGCCTTGATAAGCTCCGATGATAATTTGGGTACAGATCCTCAAAAAATTCTTTTAGTAGCGTCCAATGATGGGGTGAATTACGATGAATTGACAAAACAGAACGGAATAGATTTCACCTCCCGTTATGAAAGAATCGAATGGACCTTCCCCAATACCACATCCTATACGCATTACAAATTGGTAATTGCCAAGAATGATGACAATCAACCGGAAACACAATTGGCAGAGATCCAGTTGTTGGGACCTGCAGGCAGCAACAGTGCCTCTTCGGGAGCTGTGGCTTTAAAAATGTCGACTTTCAGTTTTGGCCCACCAATGGAGGAAACAGGTTCGGTGCTGTTATTTCCAAATCCATCCACCTCTACAATCCGAATGACTGGAGAAGGAATAAGTCCTAATTCTAGTTGGGATGTATATACACATACAGGTATTTTCGTTAGAAGCATGACAGGTACCGATGGTAATGAAATGAATGTTGAGGATATGGCCAATGGTATGTATTATATCATGGGGCATGATGATCTAGGGGAGGTTTTGGTGAAGCGCTTTATCAAAAATTAAATCCGAAAAATAAGTACTTTAAACATTTAAGATAAGCCCAATCCCTTCGTTGTAGGGATTGGGTTTTATTTAGTTATTGGATGAAAGTATTTACTTTGAATTCGATCTTCAGATTGAAGAAGTTATTAGAGCGTTACACTCTTTTTTTTTAAATTACTTTCCTCCAATTTTTCTATGACAATCATATTCTTTACGGAATCTTCCAAAGGAGTGGGAACTGGTGTATTGTTTCTTATTGCCAAGGCAAAAAGATCGGCCTGTATGGTGTATTGATTACAGGTCTCAAATTCAATGGTTTGGCAATCATCGCCTATGGTGACCCATATTTTGGAAGGCCTGTCTATAGGCGGGTTAAAAGGCAGTTCAAATTTTATATTTCCCTTGGTTCCAAATATTTGTGCTTGTTGATTGTCCGCCAATTGTGTGGAGCTGAAGAATACCGAAGTACCGGTTTCAAATTCCAGTATTCCAGAGGCCAAGACGTCTACTTTGAAATTGGGATGGTATTCAATAACCGATGATATGCTTTTGGGTTCCGAATTGAACAAAAACCTGGAGAGGGATATAGGGTAGCAGCCAATATCCATTAAACTTCCGCCCCCGAACTCCTTGCTGTTGACAATGCTATTGGGGTCATCTTCAAAAAAGGAGAAAGAGGATTGAATGGTTTTAATATCACCTATAGCCTTTTGGTCCACTAATTCCTTAACCTTTATCCATTGGGGGTGATGTCTGTACATAAAGGCTTCCATAACCTTTAAGTGCGGGTACTTTTTGGTTTCCTGCAACAATCTTTCGGCTTCCTTACTGGATAGCCCAACAGGTTTTTCAACCAGAACGTGCTTGTCCGCTTCCAAGGCCTTAATGGCCCATTGCACGTGTAGATGATTGGGCAATGGAATATAGATGGCATCTACTTCCTTATCTACCAGCAATTCCTCATAGGAACCGTAGCATTCGGGTATACCAAATTGCTCAGCTATGTTCTGGGCCTTTTCTGTACTTCTGGAGGCAATAGCATACACTTCTCCGTATTGACAACTGAGCATTGCCGGAATTACGTGCTCTGTTGCAATATGGGCACTGCCCAAAATTCCCCATTTTATTTTTTTGCCCATCAATTTTTATATGACCTGTGGACTTGCGAACTGGTCTAAATAATCTTTTACTTTTTCCCTTTCCCTATTTTCAAATTTTCTCAATGGTAAGGCCATATGGTCCTCGCAGATGTCCATTACAGATAGGGCACATTTAATGCCCTTGGTTATTCTGGACGCATTCTTGCCCACACAATAAATACTGCTGTTAACAAAAGCCACCTTATCACGCAGTATTTTTATATTCTCGAAATTACTTGCCACGGAAGCGTTGTACAGGTCAACAAATAACTCTGGCAGGAAATTTGCCCCACCAGCAACGGCACCATGACCACCATGTAGTATGGTTTCTGGTAAAAACATTTCTGTCCCTACGATAATGGAAAAATCCGGAGTCTCCTTAAAAGCTTCAATCAGCGAGTAGAAATAGGACATATCACCTGAGCTGTCCTTAATACCTATTGCACCTAATTCCTTAGCTTTTTTTACGGTCTCCAGGGAAAGGTGTAGTTTGGTACAGCTTGGCATATTGTACATCATAACGGGCAAGGACAATTGTGGAATTAAACGCTCCAAATAGTCCATCATTTCTTCCTGCGATATTGGAAGATAATAAGGAGGGGCAACAACCACTGCATCTGCACCAGCTTCTTTGGAGTGGGCTGCAATGTCCAAGGAACCGCTAAAGGAGGTATCGGTTATTCCTACCAATACGGGAACCCTTCCACGGATATATTTACAAGCCTTTGTTATAAGCTCTTTTCGTAATTCATAACTAAGACTGGGAGCTTCCCCATTGGTGCCCAAAAGGAATATGCCATGTACACCTCCAGTAATAAGATGCTCAATAAGTTTTTCCAATCCTTTTTCATCCAATCCACCGTCAGCGTTAAGAGGGGTAACCATTGGGGGAATAATCCCTTTTAATTTTAATGCCATATGTTATTTTTAGTTGGAACAAAGTAAATTTAAAAGGCAGGGGTGTACCACAACTATATTATTTAAAACAGATAATATATTGACCATTGTGTCTTTTAACGCAAGGTTTTGTGGGAATTTATTTAGGCGGTATATATTAAGAGTATCTCCAATATTAGTATTTATAGGGCCTTTGGGCCATAAGTTGGTTTTCAAGATTAATAATTGTATCTATATGCTTGTCGGCCAATTTTTTATGTAGCGCATCAAAGGGAAGTATAGGATTACGAACATTGGGGGTATTATAAATGCCTTGGCGATATAATAGCCGTTTAAAAAAATGTATGGAAATGTCCAAATGCTGATTGGAAAATGCCAACACTGGAATTATCTGCCCAAACAGGGCCTCTGCATCTTCCGTTTTACCTTCTGTGAACATACGGTATATGGAAGTGTAAATGAAATGCATACCAGTAGGCATAAACGCATGTACACCTCTCTGTAGCCCTTCCATCATTTGGGTAACGGCCCAGCCCCCACTAACGTTCAATTGTCCCTTGGTCAGATCTAAAATTCTTGAATATTTGGGACCCGCTGGTACGGTTTCAATTTTTAAACATCGGAAGGCTGCCACTTTTTCGAATAAATCACATATAAGGTCGTCCGATAGGCCATAACCGGTAGCATCCCAATCTTGTAGCATAATCATTTCCGGATCAAGGGCCGCCAATTCCATAAAATGATTTCTAAACTGGTTCTCATCAACAAAGGGAATTTGGAATAGCACATTTTTACAACCTAAATCTATATAAGCCTTTAGGAGTTCTTTGCTTTTGGATAGATCCTGTTCCCCTGCACCACCAATAACCGGAATCCTATCCCCTGCGGTTTCCAAAACCGTGGATAGCATTTCCAATCTTTCCGAATGGGATAATTTATATACTTCTGCAGCCATGGCGGGGACCAATATACCGGCAACCCCGGCTCTTAATGCCTCCTTTACATTGTTTCTTAATGCCGCATGGTCAATGGTGTCCTCCTTGGTAAAGGGAGTGTTGAGCACGCTAACAATTCCTTTTAATGGAAAGAGTTTTTTTTGGGCCAACATCTCCTTATTGTTTAATAAGCCAGACATCGGTTACCCGTGATTGTTTTCTCCAGTTGAGGTGTTCTTCGTCAGGTTTGTCAAAGCTAATTTTTAGTTGGCCGTCCTTGATCAAATCCTTGGAAAGCGGAAATTCTTTAAATTCTTCAAAGCCTTTTTCATATTTGGTAGGTTTTAGGCGTTCTCCATTGGCTCTTAAAAGGGCCTCCCCATATCCTGAAACACGAATTAAGTAATTGGAACTGGGATCCAGATCGTTGTATTCCAAGGTTGGGCTAAATTGGAATAATTGGGTGGAGAGCCGCTTTCTACTTAAACCATCGTTTTCCCATAGGAAGTCTATGGCATCATCGGTTTTTGAGCTTACATGTTTGGCATCGGCACTGGAAATATTGTCGTAAAAACTGCCTTCTCCCGGAGATTCATAGTTTTTAATAAATTCCAATCGCGCTAGCTTTTCGGCTTCCGACTTTAATTCGTCAATTTTTTTAAATTCGTCTTCCAACCACCATCTATTGTTCAAAGGATAATCTATAAAATCTAAAATGGCCCCTCTTTCTGCACTACGTGCCTGATATTTTTCCACGCTGGTCTGCGCTCCTATGGATTGAAATAGTTTCTCGCCATATTCAAAAACCTTTTCCTTCAGGTCTTGGGAAACCAATTCGGTATCTGCCTTCTTAATATGTTGTAGGGCATCGCTCATAGCTTTGTCGGCCCCAATGGTATTGGCCTGGGCCAGTATTTCATACGCTTCGGCCTCCAGCCTTTTTTCGTAGGCAAGTCGGTCTTGAATATAAGCATCGTAATAGGCCCGCATAATCAATTGTTGCCACCTCCAATTACTTGCCAGATCGGGATTGTTTTCTTCCAATTTTTTCCACAATGTCAGAGTTTCTTTAATGGAATTGTTTTCCAAAATAGGACCGTCCCAATTCTTCTCCAAATCAAATATGCCTTTGGCCGCTTCTTCGGCAACTTTTGGGCCAAAGAAAAACTGTGTGTATTCATGGACGATAGTTTTGGGATCTTTCTTGGAATCCCAACCCAATTGGCTCCATAGCACTTTATTTACATCGTCATGGGAACCATCGGAATAGGTAATAAAGCCATCAGTATGTTTGGTATCCCTCCTAAAAAGTTGGGTGTACATTAGTGGTTGGGGATTGATAGGCTCCCTTCCCAGGGTCAATCCATAGGCCTGATCCCAATTATCTACCGGATAATGACATCTAACCGTATGGGTTATATCTGGGTAAAAGCGGTGCAGATATTTTTTCGGCAACATTTCCCGTTCCAAATCTATAGGCGGACTACTGGGGCCATAAACAACCCCTTTAAGCCAATCAGGACTATCGGAATTTAGGTAGTTAAAAAAATATTCTACTTTTTCTTTATTAAACCCTTGAAGTGAAACCCAAATACCGGCATTTGGATGGTATTTGTGCAAAATCTCCGACAGGTCGTTTAAGTAAGGGATTAGCTGGGCAGGATGGTTTTCCCCTGGATCTCCGCCAGGAACAAATACACCATCCAATCTTGGGCATTTTGCATAAAATGCCTCTTGCTCCGCAAGTCCGTCCTGATGTGCATTTTTTATGGTGAGGTCATGGGGAGCTGGTGTCCAGACCCAATAATCGGCATCGTATTTCTCGCATATTTTGCTTAGTTCCACTTCCATGATCTGGGGATCTACCTTAAAGTGGGGACTTGAATCGGCTTCCTGAAAAGGTATGTTTTCAAAACTATTCGCCCCAAAAAGTACTTGTTCCCTAAAATGTTGATCAAACTGCTCCACGGTCCAGGCATCCCAGGAATTGGCTGTATTCCTGTAACCGAACTGATGTCCGCGAAGGGCATATTCCGGGGATTCGGAAAAGTCAATATTAGGGTTTAGCGTTATTTTGCCATTTTCCATTTTGGCTGTTCGCAAGAGTTTACCTATACCGTAAAGAATGCCCCGTTTATCTGCAGCAATAACCCATAGCGTATTTTTGTCGCCATCTTTTTGATGGAAAATACGATAGCCTTCTTTTTTTATTTCGGGGGTATTTTCGCCATTACGGGCCGGTACTTTTTTTCCGAACAATTCCTTTTCATTGGCCAAGGCCAAGGCAATGGTAGTTTTGGAATCCCAATTATTGTTTAATTCGAGTTGAAGATCTGTTCGTTTTTTAATTTCTTCCACTAGAATACTCGCAGCCGTTTCTTGGATAGGAGATTTAATCTGGGCCGATATTACAATGTTTGCTTGAGAAAGGTCCAAGGTTTTCTGCTGCTCTTTTTCGCAAGACAGCATACTGCCAATTCCAATAAATACCAGCCAAAATTTTAGTTGTCTTTTCATCTTGTTAGACATTTTTTATAATACTGTTTTTTGAGAGCGTTGTTTTAATCTATGTCCTTTACACATCGTATTCCAACCGGATATACGTGTATTTTTTCCGGTAACACATAATAGCGCTGTGAGGTACGAATAAAGGAGTGGTTGTTAAAGTTGGAGCCGCCCCGCATTACTTTGTAGGTTTCGCCATATTGTTCCATGGGTACGGTATTGCCAGGGTAGGGTTTATACCAGTCCGAGGTCCATTCCCACACACTCCCGGCCATATCATAGCAACCATACGGACTTGCGGGTTTGGCTATGGAAGTGCCGCGGGTCTCTTTTTGGTCCCAAACAACGTAGGTGTTGTCATAGGTATCTCCCCAGGGAAATACGCGGCCGTCTATACCCCTCGCCGCCTTTTCCCATTCTTTTTCCGTAGGCAAACGTTTGCCTGCCCATTTGGCATAGGCGTCCGCTTTGGACCAGGTCACTATTGCTGCATTGTTCTTTTTTTCTGGGGGGAATTTAAAAGTGGGGTCAAATTTGGCAAATTCCGTATTGCTAACTTCATATTCGTCTATAAAGAACGCCTTTGTACTTGCAATTTGCTGAGGCCGTTCATCCGGGTCGCCATAGACGCTGCCCATAATGAATTCACCGGCAGGAACAAAAACCATTCCCTCGGGAGGAGTAGGCTTTTCTTGCCCTACTACATAAAGTATATGTACTAAAAAAGTGAGAAGTGTTATACAAAATTTCATACGCTTCCTAAATTATTTGTGATTACCATTTTTCATCAATAATACCGTAATACCTACCAAACCAATAATTTCTGATCATGGCCGCGGCAGTGCGTTCTTCCTCGGAACGTACCATTTTAAAACTGCCATCTTTTTGTGGGATTTTAAATTCCCTGGTATTGCGTTCAAATCCCCACATGTCCTTAATGCCCTGCTTTTTCTCTTCTGTAAAAACGTCTTCCCCTGTAATTACCTTATAGACCATTAAAAACCAAATATTGCTTTCCCAAGTAAACTCAATATCCTTCCAGTCGTACCAATGTCTGTTTAAATTCATTCGGTATTTATTGAGTAGACTGGGATCGGTCTCTAATCGCATAATCATATAGAGGGAACGGGCCGCATGATAGTCGTCCCCTACATTTCGCCATTCTTTGGGGAATAGTATTTTGGAGTTAATCTGGTGGTCGTCATAATGATAGCGGTCTATAAGCATATGGTAGGCTGCATTGTACCGTTCCTTTCCAGTAATATAATGGGTTACCTTAAGGGCGGCCAACATTTCCAAGGAGTTGAGTTCTTGGTGCGGAAGGTTGGGGCAAAAGTTGCCCCACAAGGTCATTTTTCCGTCTAGATCCGTAAGTTTAAAATTATTGTCCACTACCCGACCTATAAATCGGTCGAGAAGGCCTGATGCTTTCTCTTTGTATTCTGCATCGGCGCATAGTTCCCAAAAAGTTCCCACACCGTAAAAAATGGACGTAAACTTATCGGCGCTTAAATCGCCCAGCCAGCGATAACCTGGCATGGAGGACGACTGGTGCCATTCATGGTACCAAAAAACTTCTTCGTGCCAAAGGGGTTCGTTGGTCCTATTGAAACTGCGCGCCACTAAACCTTCAACCCCGGTTACTTTTTCCAGTTTTAGTATGGCCTCGAAAATGTCATTGGCTATTTTCCTGTCCTTTGGGTCTCCTGTAATGGCGTACTTATGTGAGTAGGCGGCCAGCATTTCGGAAGTGGGATCAAGACAATCGGCCTGGGAACCTATTATTGGCTGCTCCTGTCCAGCTGGAGGAAAAATAACGTGTTGCATTATGGCTCCCTCGTTCCAATGGTTTCCGAGCATCAACTTGTCGAACATTTCCACCTTTTTGTGTAGGGGGTCTGTTTTCTTTGGGAATTCGTTTACTTTTTGGGCAAGCAGGCCATGGTTTATGAAAATGAAAACCGAAACCAAGGGCAATAAACAATATTTAGACATGGCTAGTTCCTATTTGTGTGCGATTAAGATTTTGGCCCAAGTTGCTACTGGACTTTTAATTTTGGTTGCAATGTTTTTATCAATAATACCATGGGTCCTTCTATACGCTATGTTGTTCGTTAAAGAAGGGCTATTGGGCTTGTTGATTCCTTACTTACTCTATTAATGCAATAATATTAACTCATTTTAATCAATAAAACCAATTAAATATTAGTTTGGGTTAATATATAATGTACAATAAGTAATATATATTATATGGCTATTGTAAAGTGTTGTTCTTTTATGGAGAGGATCAGGGAATTATATGAATTTGGGCTCCTATTTGCAGCTAACATTTCTAATCCCATTGTTGTTTGCCGACGGTATTATTTGCTTTTAATTCTCTGGAAGAGGATTTATTTCTTAGGTCAAAACCTTTTATGGGAAAAAGACCTAGTGTAACAAAAGTTGCTGTGGACATTAAATGCCTGGCCTATCTTTACACTATAAATAAATGTTTTGGTTGGTTGTATAAGGAAACGGTCATTGTAAAAGGTGACGGTTTCCTTTTTTAAACAAGTAATTCAGATTAACGCAAAAAAGAAATTATATGTCTATTTTTAGTACACTTTTCGGAACAAGCAAAGAGAAATCGGATAAAATTGAAATATTGAATCAGGCCGACTTTTCAGCCGCCATAGCGGGTAAAAAAGTACAACTTATAGATGTTCGTACGCCTAATGAATATGGTGGTGGTCATATAAAAAATGCTGTAAATGTTGACTTTTTCAATGCCACAGGCTTTGAAAGATATTGTGAAAAATTGGCCAAGGATAAGCCTGTGTATCTGTATTGTCGTTCTGGTGCAAGGAGTCAGAGAGCGGCGCATAAATTGAAAGGTATGGGATTTGAAAAAGTAATTGACCTGAGGGGTGGCTACATGTCATGGAGATAATATCCTTGCCAACAAGAGTTTATAAATTTGGCTTTTAACATTATGAAATTAGCGCTCAGTGTTCAAAATATAAAATGTGGGGGTTGCGCTAAAACAATTACCACAAAATTATCGGAATTGGAGAATATCTCGGAGATTATGGTTGATGTAAACTCGGGAACGGTATCTTTTGAATCGAACAACGTTACGGCCACACAAAGGTTAAGGGATACCCTTAAAGCTTTGGGCTATCCTACAGTGGATGCCAAAAATGGCTTGGGAGATAAGGCCAAATCCTTTCTTAGCTGTGCTTCGGGAAGGATGATGAAGGAATAAATCCAAAAAAAAAATTAGCTTTATGAAATATCTATCTTTCTTGACAATCCTTCTAATCACCCTGGTTGGCTGTAAGGAGGCTAAAAAAACGGAATCTATACCTGTGGAAACGATGTTAGAAAACTCATCGGCTGATCAAGCAAAGATACATCCAGGTAAAAAGATTATTGAGACAGAGTGCTATTTATGTCATAATCCTAAGGCATCAGAGGTCAGCATGATTGCACCTCCCATGGTGGCTATTAAGAAGCATTATATTGATTCAACAACTACCAAGGAACAATTTACAAAAGCTATTGTAGGTTGGATCAATGATCCAGAGGAGGAAAAATCCAAAATGCCAGGTGCCATAAATCGATTTGGGATAATGCCCTATCAACCCTATCCCGAAGAAACCATAAGTCTTATTGCCGAATATATGTACGACTATGAAATTGCACAACCTGAATGGTTCGATGAACATTTTCAGAGGGAGCATGGTAGAAGAATGGGCAAAGGAAAGGGAATGGGTAAAGGAATGGGCAAAGGTAAAGGTATGGGAAATGGAATGGGCCCAGGTTCCAGACATAGAGTACAAACGGATTATGGGGATATAGGTCTGGGTTATGCCTTGGCTACAAAGGCAGCACTGGGGAAAAACCTAATGAAGGCCATACAGGAAAAAGGTACGGATGGAGCGGTAGAATTTTGTAACCTCAGGGCTATAGAATTAACAGATAGTATTTCTGTGATGAACAATGCCCAGATAAAAAGGGTATCCGATAAGCCAAGAAATCCGGGTAATAAGGCCAACAAGGAAGAACTGGGATATATCGCTACTTTTAAAGAGCAGGTCGCCGCGGGTATCGAAGTAGACCCCGTAGTAGTTCCTGGTAACGAAGAAGTAACGGTATATTATCCTATAACTACAAACGCCATGTGCCTCCAATGCCATGGGAAACCCAACGAACAGGTCAAACCATCTACGCTGGCCACTTTAAGAAAATTATACCCGGAAGATAAGGCGGTTGGCTATAATGTAAATGAGGTCCGTGGAATATGGAGCGTGGTTTTTGATAAAAATAAGTAGACATTTTTTTTGGCCATATATAGGTTGAAAGTCCTTATCGCCTTGAGAAGAAAATATACCTACATATCGATATCGGGTGTAGTGATATTTAGGAAGAAATAAGAATTTTAGAGCATTTAATGTATAGAATTTGTTTTTTATATAGCCCTCACCATTTCCCAAAATATATTTTATAAATGGTTGAAATTAAACTAAATAACAAAGAAATATTGTCATTGTCCTTTTTGAATTAAAAAAATTTGTAAATTTGTTAACCAACTGGTTAAACCGTTTAGTTAATGAAAGATCAAAGCACAGAAGAAAATATACTAAAGGCAGCCGTAAGCGTCTTCGAAAAGAAAGGTATGGCAGGAGCCCGTATGCAGGAGATTGCGGATGAGGCTAAAATTAACAAGGCCATGCTGCACTACTATTACAAGAGTAAGCAAAAATTGTTCGAGGCGGTATTTAGGCAGGCCTTTGAAAAGTTTGCTCCCCATATCAACCACGTTTTTAATTCCGATAAAAGCGTTTTTGAAAAAATAACGGAATTTACAGATAGCTATATTTCCTTTGTTATGGAGAATCCATACCTGCCCAACTTTCTCATTCAGGAAATAAATAACAATCCGGAGTTTGCGGATTTATTTTTTGGCTCCGAAATCGCACCCAACCCTTTGCGCTTTAAGAAGCAGATAGCGGAGGAAATTGAGATGGGAATTTTAAAGCCCATAGACCCTAAACAATTGTTGCTAAACCTTTTTTCCTTGACCGCATTTTCCTTTGTAGGGACTGGCCTGGTCCGTGGAATATTGAACTTGGATGAAAAAACATTTAAAGCCATGATGGAGGAACGTAAGGTTTTGATTCCAGAGCTTTTAATTAATTCGATTAAAAAATAAAACATTCATGCTTAGTTTAAAACACACTGGGAAAGAAATTATTTGGATGTTGCACCCGCCAGAATGACTTTGTCGGCCTAGTGCTACCACTGAAAATCAATAAATAAAAACACATGAAAAGACTTTTTTTAATATTAATTTTCACTATACCTCTTGGCGCCTTGGCCCAGCAGACCCTAAGGTTGGAGGAGTGTTTTGACCTTGTTGCCGAGAATTATCCCTTGGCCAAACAAACCGGATTATTGGAAAGCCAGGCACAAATGGATATTGAAGTCTTAAGAACGGGCTATTTGCCCAAACTGGATCTCAACGCCCAAGCCACCTACCAGTCCGATGTAACAAGTTTGCCGATCCAGATACCGAATGTAACGGTGGAAACTCCCAATAAGGACCAATATCGCGCCACCTTAGATGTAAACCAAATGATTTATAACGGGGGGTTGATCAATGCTTCCTCCAAGGTGAAGGAGGCAGCCTCAAAGGTAAACCAACAGCAGTTGGAAGTGAACCTCTACGGATTAAAAAGTCAGGTGAATTCCATCTACTTATCCGTTTTATTGCTTCAGGAAAACCAGGCGTTGCTCCAAGCAAAGGAAGAGCAATTAAAGGCTCGTTTAGAAGATGTTAAGGCCGGGGTAAAATATGGGACTGTGTTGGTATCTTCGGAAAAGACACTGGAAGCGGAACTCTTAAAATTAATGCAACAGTTTACAGAGTTGCGTTACAATAAAATGGACTTGTTGCAACGGCTGTCCTTGCTAATTGGCAGGGAATTATCTTCCGATGTGAATCTTGAAAGTCCAGCAGTTTTCATATCGGAAACGGAATCCCAACGACCAGAAATTCAGCTTTTCGACCTTCAAAAGGAACAGATAGATTTTTCCTCCAAACTAATTTCAAAGACCAATCTCCCAAAAATCAATGCTTTTGCCCAAGGGGGTTATGGCAATCCGGGGCTAAATATGTTGGATAATTCTTTTAAAACCTTCTACATGGCGGGTTTAAAACTGAATCTGAACATTTTTGACTGGAACAAGACCAGGGCCGAGAAACAATCCCTTGAAATAAACAAGGAAATTATAGATACCCAAAAAGAGACCTTTGAACTGAACAACAATTTGGAATTGGTAAAACTCGAGTCTGAAATTGATAAGATCGATGCCTTGATTTTCACCGATAGGGAGATTATAGTATTACGGGAAGATATTTTGAAAACGGCGGAATCCCAATTGGACAACGGTGTAATTACAGCATCGGCCTATATTACCGAATTCACAAATTTATATGAGGCAAAAAGCAATCTAAATCTACACGAAACACAATTGCTATTGCACAAAATTCAATATGAAATTACTAAAGGAAGCTATTACAATAACTGATATATAACAATACCTGAATAAAATGAAACATCCATATTTAATATTAACAAGTCTTCTAATGAGCATTTTAGGTTCTTGTACCGGCAATGGGGATAAGGCCGATGGTTACGGTAATTTTGAAGCTACGGAAATAACTATTTCGGCTGAGGCCAATGGAAAAATTTTGTTCCTGGATGCGGAAGAAGGAAATGTACTGGCCCAAAATAAGGTTGTTGGCGTTATAGACACCGTTCAGCTTTCCTTAAAGCGCGACCAATTATTGGCTTCCAAAAACACCATTTTTTCAAAATCCAGGAACGTGCTATCACAAAGGGAAGTACTTAAGGAACAATTAAAAGTGGTCCAAAATGATAGGGCCAGGGTAGAGAACCTATTGCAGGCAAAAGCCGCAACTACTAAACAATTGGACGACATTAATGGACAGATCAACATTATCAAAGAACAGATTAAGAGTGTGGAAACTCAAAATTCTCCCATTATCAATGAGATAAAAAGTATAGAAATACAAATACGGCAAATTGAAGACCAGATCAATAAAAGTGTCATTCAGAACCCTGTGAAGGGCACGGTCCTGGTTAAATATGCCGAACCCAATGAAATTACTGCATTTGGGAAACCCTTATATAAAATAGCCAACCTGGAAGACATGATTTTAAGGGTCTATATCAGTGAAAACCAATTGTCCGAACTGAAAATTGGGCAGGAGGTAAGCGTAAAAATTGATGCAGGCGAGGAGATGAAATCTTATCCAGGGGTAGTATCCTGGATCGCGGAAAGCGCAGAATTTACTCCTAAAATTATTCAAACCAAAGAAGAACGTGTCAATCTGGTCTACGCAGTTAAAGTTAAAGTCCGTAATGATGGAAGTTTAAAAATTGGGATGCCTGCAGAAATGTGGATTGCCACAAAAACTAATGAAGAATGAAAACGACCTTGATTATCGCGACCATACTTGCAATCCTGATCGGCATCCTATCCGTAATCTCAGGTTCCATGGTCCTTTTGGGGCTGCGTTCCGTGGATTATAGGGTACTGGATTGGTTGGTGGTCTATAACGTTACCCTTGGAATTATATCCATTTTGGTGGCCTATCAAATAGGTAAACAACACAGTAGGTCTAAATTAATGATAATGACCATCCTGCTTTTGCATTTTTTGGTATTGGTCTATTTGTACTTTTTTAATGATATGGTAGCTGATGAGAGTATAAAGGCAATGGCCTTTAGGGTAGGCATATGGGTAGCAATACTAATTCTGGTACTTCTAAATCATACAAAAACATTAAGTAACAAAATAAAATCATGAGCCATGAAACTAAAAATCACCTTCCTGATAGTGCTATCCTTAGTTTTTATTGAGCGGTTAAGAAAATGAGCATCATACTAAACAATATCAGCAAATCGTACAACAAAGTAAAAGCTGTGGACGATATTTCCTTTGAGGTAAAGCCAGGGGAACTGTTCGGACTGATAGGTCCGGACGGGGCAGGAAAGACAACACTTTTCCGAATCTTGACCACCTTACTGATTCAGGATAAGGGAAATGCTACTGTTGCCGGATTTGATGTTCTAAAGCAATACAAGGATATCAGAAATCACGTGGGCTATATGCCGGGGAGGTTTTCCTTATACCAAGACCTTACGGTGGAAGAAAATCTTAATTTTTTCGCTACTATTTTTGGAACTACAATAGCGGAGAACTATGATTTGATCAAGGATATCTATGTCCAAATAGAACCATTTAAAGATCGTAGGGCAGGAAAATTATCGGGTGGGATGAAACAAAAACTGGCCCTCTGCTGTGCTTTGATCCATAAACCCAAGGTGTTGTTTTTGGATGAGCCTACCACAGGGGTAGATCCCGTTTCCCGTAAAGAGTTTTGGGAGATGTTAAAACGGTTACAGCAAAAGGACATCACTATTTTGGTATCTACTCCATATATGGATGAAGCTGAACTTTGTGATAGGATTGCGCTGATCACCAACGGAAAAATATTGCAGATCAACATGCCCCAGGAAATTATCGCATCGTTCCCAAAGAAAATATTTAAGGTACGTAGTGCCAATACCTATCAATTAATCGAAGACTTAAGAGTTTACCCAGAAACCCATAGCGCGTATCCCTTTGGAGAATATCTTCATTTTACCCCTAGGTCCGAAGCATTTAGGCCAATGGATTTAACCAAATATTTGGAGGAAAGACAGCATAAGGAGATTGAGGTTAAAGAGACCGTGGCAACTATTGAGGATACCTTTATGGATCTATCTAAAGCAAACGAATAGATGACAGTAGATAATATGATACAGGTCGAGAACTTGACCAAAATGTTCGGGGAATTCACCGCTGTAAATAACATCTCTTTTGAGGTGGGAAAAGGTGAGGTTTTTGGATTTTTGGGTGCCAATGGGGCCGGAAAGACAACAGCTATGAAAATGTTGATCGGAATTTCTGAACCTACCCACGGTAATGCCACCGTGGCTGGATATAATGTGCTTACACATGCTGAGCAAGTAAAAAGGAATATTGGGTATATGAGCCAACGCTTCTCCCTGTACAATGATTTGACCATTAAGGAAAATATTGTCTTTTTTGGGGGCATATATGGCTTGTCATCTGCGGACATCAAAGAAAAGTCACAGGCCATGATCAATGAATTGGGATTGCATGATATGGCCGATTCCCTAGTAGGTTCCCTCCCTTTGGGGTGGAAGCAAAAAGTGGCTTTTTCAGTTGCAATGCTCCACAATCCAAAAATTATTTTTTTGGATGAACCCACTGGTGGAGTAGACCCCATTACCAGACGCCAATTTTGGGAAATGATCTATAAGCAGGCCAATAGAGGGGTTACCATTTTTGTAACTACCCATTATATGGATGAGGCCGAATATTGTGATCGGGTGTCCATAATGGTAGCTGGAAAGATAGAGGCTTTGGACACGCCAAAGAATCTAAAACGTCAGTTTCAAGTGGATTCCATGAACCGGGTATTCCTAAGATTGGCAAGGAACATAGAATAACAAGGGCAAAATGAACAGATTTTTAGGATTCATCAAAAAGGAATTTTACCATATTTTAAGGGACAGGCGTTCATTGTTTATCTTGTTCGGCATGCCCATAGTGCAGGTGATGCTTTTTGGTTTTGCCATTACCAACGAGATAAATAATGTAGATATTGCCATTTTGGACCATTCCAAAGATGTAAATACCAAAGAGATCATAAATAAAATAGCGACTTCAAAATATTTCAGTATCAAAGGGTTTATAAGCCATGAGGATGAGATTGAACCTACCTTTAGAAAAGGCAAAATAAAGGCAGTACTCAATTTTGAAAAGGATTTTAGCAAGAACCTGGTTACCCAAAAAAAAGCCACCGTTCAAATTCTTACGGATGCCACCGATCCCAATACGGCGAATACGATAAGCAATTATATAGGGTCTATTTTACAGAATTACCAACAGGAATTAAATCAAGGACTAAAGCTTCCTTACCAAATAATACCAAAAACAAGGATGGTATTTAATCCTGAACTAAAAAGTGTATATATGTTTGTGCCTGGGGTTATGACCATTATCCTAATGCTGGTATCGGCCATGATGACCTCGATATCTATTACCAAGGAAAAGGAATTGGGAACCATGGAAATTTTGCTGGTATCTCCCCTAAACCCGTTCCAAGTTATTGTGGGCAAGGTAGTTCCTTATATTTTGCTGTCCATTATTAACGCCGTGGTAATTATTCTTTTGAGCATTTATGTTTTTAAAATGCCGGTGGAGGGCAGCTTGTTTTTATTGGGGGCGGAGAGTACTTTATTTATCATAAATGCACTGTCGTTGGGCATTCTAATCTCCACAGTTGCGGCGACCCAACAGGCGGCCATGATGACCTCATTAATGGGGCTGATGTTACCGGTTATATTATTGTCGGGTTTTATTTTTCCTATCTCCAGTATGCCTTTACCATTACAGATGATCAGTAATATAATTCCTGCCAAATGGTTTATAATTATCATAAAGGGAATTATGCTAAAAGGAGTGGGATTGGCCTACGTCTGGAAAGAAACTTTAATATTGATTGGAATGACCATATTTTTTATAGGCTTGAGCGTAAAAAAATATAAAATAAGATTGGAGTGAAGGTAATTTGGGAGCTAATTAAGGGTCAATGAAAATGAATTATACATCACGGATTATCAAATTGATAATGTTTTAGTCTCCTCGAGCGAAGTCGAGAGGTTCAGGAGAATTACATCTTTAAAATTAGGTCTCGACTGCGCTCGACCCGACAAAATTACACCAAATAACTCTAGTTTTTAAAAACTAAGTACTAAAAAGTATATGAACATCATCCGCTATATCATCCAAAAGGAGTTTAAACAGATCTTTAGAAATAAGGCGATGTTGCCCATTATTTTTGTCTTGCCGTTGATCCAACTGATTATTCTGTCCAACGCCGCCACCTTTGAAGTGAAAAATATAAAATTTGCCTTTGTTGATAATGATAAAACATCGCTTTCACGGGAGTTGGTGGAAAAATTTGAAGCTTCTACCTATTTCAATGTGGTATCCCAATTTCCATCGGCTAAACAGGCCGGCATGGCAATGTTGGAAGGCAAGGTGGATGTAATCCTAGAGATACCCTCATATTTTGAAAGACAACTTATTAAAAATGAAAGAGCAGATCTTTCGATTATAATTAATGCTATAGATGGAGCAGCTGCGGGGGTAGAAAATGTGTATATAAATCAGATTGTGCAACAGTTCAATAAAAAGGCACATGTAGAATTATCCCTTTTTAATAGTTCTGGAAACAAGCCTCTGAATATTGAAACCATCCCGTCCTTTTGGTACAATGAGACCTTAAATTACAAAACCTTTATGGTGCCCGGAATATTGGTACTTTTGGTAACCATGATTACCCTTTTCCTATCCGGGATGAACATTGTTCGGGAAAAGGAAATAGGTACTTTGGAACAAATAAACGTTACCCCCATAAAAAAGCACCAGTTTATTATTGGAAAATTATTTCCTTTTTTGGTTTTGGGCATGGTATTGTTGACCGTGGGTTTGATTATCTCAAAACTGTTGTTTCAGATTCCAATAATCGGAAGTCTAACCATAATGTATCTCTATACCATTATTTACATTTTAGTGATTTTGGGGATGGGCCTATTTATTTCCAATTTTACGGATACCCAACAGCAGGCCATGTTTATAGCCTGGTTTTTTATGGTCATTTTTATTTTAATGAGCGGTTTGTTCACGCCCATCGAAAGTATGCCGCAATGGGCGCAGTTGTTAACTGAATTCAATCCTATTAAATATTATGTTGAGGTAATGAGAATGGTGATGCTAAAAGGGGCCGGCCTTTCCGATATTTACCCGCAAGTTGTAAAAACCTTCATATTTGCCATTGCTATGAATGTATTGGCGGTAATCAGCTATAAAAAAGTAAGTTAATGGAAAATAACCTTAACAATAACCATTTACAACCAGAAGAGTCGCGTTTTCTTTCCGGACCGCGCTCCAGGTTTAAAGAACTGCTTTTCACCTTTAGGGTACAATACAGTTTTATCAGGGCATTTAGGAAAATGCACTTTATAGGTCCCTGCGTAACGGTTTTTGGGTCCGCCAGATTTGACAAGACCAATCCCTTCTACAAAAAGGCAGAACAAGTTGGAGCGGCATTGGCCAATATGGGATTTACGGTGATGACAGGAGGGGGTCCCGGAATTATGGAAGCCGCCAATAAAGGGGCTTATGAAGCGGGAGGGTATTCTGTAGGCTGCAATATAATACTGCCCTTTGAACAAAAACCGAACCCTTATTTGCACAAATGGATCAACATTAGGTATTTTTTTGTACGAAAGTTCCTGTTGATCAAATACTCTTATGCCTTTGTGGTGATGCCGGGTGGAATGGGCACCTTGGACGAGCTTTTTGAATCTATTACCCTGATACAGACCAAAATGATCCAAAATTTTCCCGTGGTCATTTTCGGGTCTGAATACCATAAAGAACTCTGTGAACACATAAGGATTATGGCGGAGAATGAAAGTATAAGCCCTAAGGACATGGAGTTGTTGTTCGTAACAGACTCTGTGGAGGAGATGGCCGAGCACATAAAGACCCATGCTATTGAAAGGTTTAAATTGGTTAAAAAACCTCAAAGACCTAGTTGGTTGTTTGGGGAAGAATAATGTGATCCTGAATTACTTTTGAATATCTCTAAATATAGATTTTTAATTCGTTATGGCAGGGGCAAAATAAGAAATTGAGTGAGCCTCGCAGCCTTTCAAAAGTTCGATTTGGTTTTAAGTATCGAAAAATATTCCGAACCACCAATTGCTCTAGCATTGATTCTTTATAAATTGGAAGTCCCATCCCTGAAATTTAGAAAATCTTTCGACAAGATATAGCCTTCTTCCATGTTTCACAACCCAAAGCCTGTGTAACTTAAGTAGCTGTATATCTGTTTAATATGTTGGATATTGCTTATGTAATTTAAATCTATTGGCAATGAAACTTTTTAAACAAATAAGAACCAATTTATTCATTTTTGGCTTGCCGTTACTGTTGGCAGTGTTCTCCTGTAACAATGATGATTCATCAGTTGCGGATCAGGAGAATACAAACCTCACTAATGATGACAATGCGGCGTTATTGTTTATGTTGGAAGAGGAAAAGTTGGCAAGGGATACCTATACCTATTTGGAGGATTTATGGGAAATAAATCAGTTTTCAAATATTAAGAAAAGTGAACAAAGCCATATGAATGCCGTTATTGGCCTTTTGGACCAATATGATATTTCCTATTCTCTTTTGGCATATGGGGAGTTTAATAACCCGGACATTCAAAAGCTTTATGATCAGTTTATTGAATACGGTAGTGAAAATAAGGCAAAGGCCTTGGAGGTCGGTGCCAACATCGAAGATTTGGACATTGTGGATTTGGCCAAATTCATTGGTGCCACGTCCAATAATGCCATGATACAAGTATTTGAAAGCCTACAATGTGGAAGCCGCAACCACCTCAGGAGCTTTGTCAATGCCATTGAACTATCGGGGAATACTTATGAGCCCCAGTATTTGACTCAGGAAGACTATACCCTAATAATCAATGATAGTCAGGAACAATGTGGTCCGTAAAGGATTTTATTAAACAGACTTCCAAACAAGAACTGAATAATATGGCCGACCCAATTTTGGGCACAGTTCAAATACCTCAAACTTGTTGGCTGTCTTAAACTATATTCTTTGACCATAAATAACTTTAGTTAGGTCTTCTTGTGTGACAATTGTTACACAACATTAGGTGTAACTTATTGATTTAAAATATATTGACTGACATATATCATTTTCTGTCCCCATTATAGAATATACATTTAACCACATTAATTAATAAAAACACAAATCATGAAAAGAATAATTTTTACAATGGTATTTATTGCATTTGGATCAATAATGCTTAATGCACAGGACCAAGACCAATTACGGGATAGGGACCAAGATCGATTAATGTTGGTCGATGGTGAGGTACTACAAATTAGAGATCGTGACCAAATAAGATTACAAGATCCCGTAACATTAAATGATGGAACAGTAGTAAATCCTGATGGTTCTTATGTAACAAGGGATAAGGATCGTTTACGTCTAAAGGATGGGGAATGTTTGGACAATGATGGTATTAAATACCGCAATGAGTATCAATACAGATACAAAGTTAAACAGGAGAACAAAGGTCTTACCGAGGCTCAAATGCAGGAACGTAACCAAAATAGGTTTCAGATTATGCAAATAGGTGGTGAAGTATATCAAATTAGAAATCAAGAACAAAAACGTCTTCAGCAGCAATTAAACCTCGGCGACGGAATATTGGTCAATCCTGATGGAACCTACCAGATCCAAGACCGCAAACAGCTTAAATTGCAAGATGGAGAATGTTTAAATATGGATGGTACCATGTATAAGAATTCATATCTACATCGTAAAATGATGGTTCAAAAAAATATGAAAGTAAACAAAAACATGAAGATGAAAAGCGGAGTTAAGAAGTCAACGACTATGAAAAAGAATAAAGGCAACAATTAAGAAATACCAATGGGATGTAGGAATTTATAAATTCCTACATCCCATTTCCAATAAAGAACATAAACTTATATCTAATGAAATCCCGGCTAATTATATCTACATTAATATTTTTTGCTTTTCATACCGGGGTGATGTCCCAAAATAATAAAAAATCTGTCCAAGAAAAATCCAATGACAATGAATCTTACGTTCTAACCGATGTGAGCTACATAAATGATGCTGTGTTTATGGGAAGGCGCGATTCTATTGCCGCCCCATATATTTACCCTTCTATTGGCTATTACGATAAGACGGGTTTTTTTGCAGATGCCTCAGTATCGTATTTAACGGCATCCAACGAAAACAGGGTAGATCTTTTTTTAATCAGTTCAGGGTTTATATTTAATGGATCACAGATTAGTGGAGGAATATCGGGAACCGCTTATTTTTTTAATGAGGACAGTTATAATGTTAGGTCCGAAGTTATTGGCGATATTACCGGAGTTTTAAGTTATGACTTAAAGTTTCTGGAAATTACACTTTCGGCAAGTACATATTTTAATAAAGAAAGTTCAGTAGATATTTTTACTGGACTAAAACTGGATAGAACCTTTTATACTCTTGGGAACAAGCTATTGCTAGATCCGGGTATTTCCCTGTATGCCGGATCACAATATTTCTATCAGGAATATTATAGTAGCAGTCGTTTAGGCAACAGAAAGGGAAAAGGAAAGGGGGCTACTGATACAGAACCAACTACCTCCACTGTGGTGGAAATAAAGGAGGCATCAGAGTTTAATCTCTTAAACCTGGAGTTAAGTCTTCCTGCGCAATTTTATCACAAGCAATTTATTTTTTCTTTTACCCCTTCCTTGTCTTTTCCCCAAAGCAGTGCCACTATTAGCACCGAGGATACCATTATAAAGGAAGATCTAAAAAATACATTCTATTGGACCATTAGCGTTAGCTATTGGTTTTATACCAAAAAAGGAAACTAAAATTGGTTATCCCAATGGGATCAATTCCTTGGTAACATTAGTTACTGTGCAATCCTTTTACTCCCCCTAATTTTGTCTTAAATAATTAGAACGATGAAGAATATCATTTATATACTGTCTTTTTTGGGAACCTTGTCCTTGGTTCACGCTCAGGAAAGAGTGTTGATCAGCAAGGAAGAGGTATTGACCAAAGTGAGGGAAAACAACAATACCCTTAAAATGTCCCAACAGGATGTGTTGGCCGCCAAAGGAGATTTTAATCAGTCCAATGCGGTAATATTGCCTAATATAAGTGTCTCCCATACCGCTATTGCTACCACCAATCCTCTAATGGCATTCGGTTCCAAATTGAACCAGGAAATTTTGACCCAAGCGGATTTTAATCCCCTTTTATTAAACAACCCCAGTCAGATCGAGGATTATGCCACGCGCATAGTTGTGCAGCAGCCTTTGGTAAATTTGGACGGAATTTTTCAACGTAAGGCTGCAAAAGCCAAATTGAATGCAGTGGAGTTAAAAGCGGATAGGACCAATGATTATATGGACTTGGAGGTGGAAAAGGCCTATATGCAGTTGCAGTTGGCCTATAAGTCCGTCTCGGTTTTGGAAGAGGCGAAAAAGGCGGCAATGGAAAATAAGCGTTTGGCGGATAATAGTTTTAAGCAGGGATATCTTCAAAAATCGGATGTCCTAGCAGTAGAGGTTAGGCTTACCGAAATAGACAATCAGTTGCAGTATGCCAAGAGCAATATCCACAATGTTTCGAATTACATATCTGTCTTGATGAACGATAACAGCTATGCAGTTTTACAACCATCGGACTCCTTGACCTTAGTGGTCAGTGACATTTATACGGAAGGATTGCCTGAGAATAGAAAGGACCTACAGGCCATGTCCTTGTCCAGTGAGGCATATCAACAAATGTACAGGGCAGACAAAATGAGTTTCCTTCCTAGCTTAAATGCTTTTGGAACCTATGAATTGCACGATGATCAAGTTTTTCAGGGCGATGCCAATGGATATTTGATCGGGGCAGAATTAAAATGGAACATTTTTGAAGGCAGCAAACGTTTTGGAAAGATCCAAAAGAGTAGGGCCGAATTTGAAAAATCCAAGCTGGAACTGCATCAATATAAAGCGGAAAGTCAGGTAGAGTTGAATAGGGCCATGCGTTTGCTTCAAGATGCCAAAAACAATTTGGAGCTTACGTCATTGGCATTGCAACAGTCGGAAGAATCCCTCCGCATACGTACCAATAGATTTAAACAGGGGTTGGAGAAAACGACTGACCTATTAAATACCGAAACCCAATTTTCCCAGAAGAGATTGGAATATTACACCACTATTTTCAATTATAATTACGCCTTGGCTTATGTAAAGTTTTTAACCAAGGAATAAGGGCATACAATTAATCAATATAAGAAACTATTTAAAGGAATTATACATATGAAAACAAAATTATACATAGCAGCACTGTTCATCTTCGCCATAACGATTAGCAGTTGTGGGAGCGATGATAAAAAAACTGTGGCGGACAATTCTCCTGCCGTGGCCGTTGAAGTAAGCACGGTTTCTGAAGGGAACAGCAGTCCGTTCCTATCCGCCAGCGGAAAGATAGAGGCGGTGAACAGTGCCAATATAAGTACCAGAATGATGGGATATGTAGATAAGATTTACGTACAGGTAGGGGATAAAGTTAATAAAGGACAGCAATTGATAAGTATAAACAATGCAGATATATCTGCTAAGTTGGCCCAAGTAAACGCCGGTATTACCGAAGCAACTGCTGCTTTTAACAATGCAGAAAAAGATTATAACAGGTATACAGCCTTGTTTAAGGAGAACAGTGCTTCCCAAAAGGAACTGGACGACATTACAGCCAACTACAACATGGCCAAGGCCAGATTGGAAGCGGCCAAACAAATGAAGAACGAGGTGAATGCCCAATTTTCCTATAGCAATATTCGGGCTCCTTTTAACGGAGTGGTCACCAACAAATTTATTAAGGTTGGGGATATGGCAAATCCAGGGATGCCTTTAGTGGAAGTAGAAAGTCCCGGCAATTTTCAGGTATTGGCCATGGTACCGGAATCGGAAATTCTAGAGATCAAGTCGGGTTCGGAAGTCGAGGTATTGATCAAGACCCTGGACGAAACCTTTAAGGGAACAGTAGCGGAAGTGAGTACCTCTGCCAAAAATACTGGAGGACAGTATATGGTTAAGGTAATGTTGGATGAGTCCAATTCTAAACTACTTTCTGGAATGTACGCCACTGTTCAATTTCCTACTGCAAAAAAAGCGAATACCAATAGGGTGCTTATTCCTCTGGAGGCGATAGTGCAAAACGGACAGTTATCCGGAGTGTATACGGTTAGTGAGAGCAATACGGCACTATTACGCTGGTTGCGGTTGGGGAGGACTTATGGCGATAGTGTAGAGGTATTGTCAGGTCTTTCCGCCGAGGAACAATATATAATATCGGCCGAAGCCAAATTGTTCAATGGGGCTAGGATTAGTGTCCAATAACCAAAGTTTGAAAAATCGGATTTGCGTTAGGCCTGCCTGCCGGTAGGCAGGGATTGTAGCGGTTACCCCAAAACTTCTATACCTGCAAGGTTTCCAAAACCTTGTAGGTATATGAAAAGACTTTCAAAGTAGAAAGTATAAGGATCATTCAAGACAAAGACAAGAATTGGGGAAGGTAACGCCCAAAACAAAAATAAAAGATAAAGATGAAAGAAGGATTAGCAGGCAAAATTGCCAAAGCATTTATAGGATCTAAGTTAACGGTCCTTCTAATGATCGTGTTCATGGTCATTGGGGTATATAGTTCGTTCCTAATTCCAAGGGAGGAGGAGCCTCAGATAGATGTGCCTATGGCAGATATCTTTGTAGGCTATCCAGGGGCCAGTCCCACTGAAGTAGAGAGCAGGGTAACCAAACCCCTTGAAAAGTTAATCTCCAATATTAAGGGTGTAGAATATGTGTATTCTACTTCCATGGAGGAGCAGGGAATGGTTATAGTGCAGTTTTATGTTGGTGAGGATATAGAACGTTCGTTTGTTAAACTACAGAACGAGATCAACAAGCATATGGATGAAATGCCGCAAGGCGTTACCTATCCTTTGATAAAAACCAGGGCTATAGATGATGTTCCTATGTTGGGACTTACCTTATGGAGCGAGAATTATGATGATTACCAACTAAAGCAAATTGCCCAGGAACTTACGGATGAAATTGAAAAAGTAAACGATGTTTCCGCTACCCAAAAGATAGGCGGGCGTAACCGTCAATTGCGTGTGGTATTGGACAAGGATAAATTGGCGGAAAGCGGATTGGATTTTCTTACCGTTGCCCAAATGATCAAAGCCAATAACCAACAAATTAGCGGTGGTACTTTTGATAAGAACGATACCGAATTTATGGTGACTACAGGTAAATTCCTGGAAACTGCTACCGATGTGGAAAATTTGGTGGTAGGCGTACAACAGAACCGTCCTATTTATCTGAAGCAGATTGCCAGTATACAGGATGGTCCCGAAATTCCTAAGGAATACGTATCACTGGGTTTTGGGCAGGGAAGTGAACAAAGGGAAACCTATAAGTCCGAATATCCTGCCGTAACCATTTCCATAGCCAAGCGCAAAGGGGCGGACGCCATGAATATATCGGATATTATTTTGGAGAAGGTAGATCATTTAAAGAAAAATCTTATCCCGGATGATGTGCATGTGGAGGTGACACGGAACTACGGGGAAACGGCGTCCCACAAGGTATCCGAACTGCTAATGCACCTTATTGGCGCCATAATAGCGGTAACCTTTGTTGTAATGTTGGCCATGGGATGGCGTGGGGGATTGGTGGTGTTTCTTTCAGTACCCATCACCTTTGCCTTGACTCTATTGAGTTATTATTTGTTGGACTACACCTTGAACCGTATCACCTTATTTGCATTGGTTTTCGTAACGGGTATTGTGGTGGACGACTCCATTATTATTGCGGAGAACATGCACCGGCATTTTAAAATGAAACGCCTGCCATTTAAACAGGCTGCACTGTATGCCATTAATGAAGTGGGCAACCCAACCATATTGGCCACTTTTACGGTAATTGCTTCTGTATTGCCAATGGCTTTTGTCTCCGGTCTTATGGGACCCTATATGTCACCGATGCCTATTGGAGCTTCCATTGCCATGTTGTTGTCCCTATTTGTGGCCTTGACGATAACACCATATTTGGGGTATATATTTCTTAGGGAGAAGGATAAGAAAGGGAAGGAAAAGGTAGAGAAACCTTTGGAGGAAACCTTTATATATAGAATGTACCATAAGTTTGAAAACCCTTTGATCGAAAACAAAAAGAAACGATGGTTGTTTTTGGGAATTACCTTTCTGTTGTTATTGGGTTCCATAGGGATGTTCTTTACCAAATCGGTAGCGGTAAAAATGTTGCCGTTCGATAATAAGAATGAATTTCAGGTGGTCATAGACATGCCCGAAGGGACTACTTTGGAACGTACGGGAGTAGTGGCCAAGGAAATTGCCCAATATTTGAACACTCGTCCCGAAGTAGTAAACTACCAGAGTTATGTAGGTACTTCTGCACCAATAACATTCAACGGACTTGTACGTCATTATGATATGAGGGGAGGAAGTAATATGGCTGATATTCAAGTGAATTTATTGGATAAGGGCGACCGATCTGCCCAAAGTCATGAGATAGCCAGTTTATTGCGTCCGGAGATACAACGTATTGGGAACAAGTATAATGCCAATGTTAAGATTGTTGAGGTACCACCTGGACCTCCTGTGTTATCTACTATTGTTGGGGAAATATATGGCCCTGATTATGATACACAAATGGATATTGCAGATCAGGTACAGCAGATTTTGAAAAACACCCCGGATGTGGTGGATGTGGATTGGATGGTAGAAGCAGACCAGGTGGAATATCAGTTTATAATAGACAAGGAAAAGGCAATGCTTTATGGTGTGGCACCACAACAAATTGCCCATACCATGAATATGGCCCTGTCGGAAAGGGCGGTGACCAATCTATACGATGAAAATGCTTCCATTCAAATAGGTTTGATATTGGCCTTGGAAGAAAAGGAAAAATCAACTATTCAGGATATTGCCCAATTGAAGGTGAAATCACAGCAAGGAAATATGGTCCCTATAGCAGATTTGGTAGCTATAGAGCAGACCACAAGGGCCAAGAGTATTTATAGAAAAAACCAAAAGCGGGTGGTCTATGTACTTGCCGATATGGCCGGGGATTTGGAAAGTCCAGTGTATGCCATTTTGGGAATGACCGATAAGTTGAAGGCAATGAATTTGCCAAAGGGATATTCCATTGATGAGCTGTACATAAAGCAACCCGATTTTGAGGATAATTATACCGTAAAATGGGATGGGGAATGGCAGATAACCTTGGAGGTATTCCGGGATCTGGGATTGGCCTTCCTAGGGGTAATTTTCATCATCTATATATTGATCGTGGGCTGGTTCCAAAATTTTAAGGCCCCAGTAGTGATGATGGTGGCCATACCACTTTCCTTAATCGGGATTGTATTGGGACATTGGATGTTGGATGCATTTTTTACGGCAACTTCCTTTATTGGAATGATTGCGCTAGCGGGAATTATGGTTAGGAACTCGGTGTTATTGATCGATTTTATTAATCTGCGATTGGCGGAAGGTATTCCTTTAAAACTGGCCGTAATTGAAGCCGGTGCCGTAAGGACTACCCCTATTCTATTAACAGCGGGAACCGTGGTTATTGGAGCGTTTGTAATCCTATTCGATCCAATTTTCCAAGGGCTGGCCATTTCTTTGATGGGAGGTACAATAGTCTCTACCGTACTTACCTTGTTAGTGGTGCCTTTGGTGTATTATATGATAGAAAGGAAGAACTATAAGTAATTGCGAGTTTAAATGAGATAGTTCTACAGATCCCTGAGCGGAGTCGAAGGGAGCGCTCTAGGAAATTGATTTAATCTATGTGGGAAATGGCTATTTATCCAAATTTTAAGGACCGGTCTCTAAGCTTAGTCGAAGAGAGCCCGGTATAGCCCAAAGAAGGTAAAGCCTCAAGAAATCATTTTGGCAATAGAATTGAAACTAAAAATAAATAATAATGAAACTACTCATAGTAACCGTTGTGGAGGAGTTCGCCAAGGAAACTCTAAAACTCTTTAAAAAAGCAAATATTGAAAGCTTTAGTGGCTCCGATATAGATGGATATAAAAATCCAGCCCAAGTGCTCATGGCTTCAAATTGGTTCCCCAGTGAAAAAGGGGGTGTAGAATCTGCCATGTTTTTTTCCTTTACCACAGAAGAGAATATTGAAATCCTTTTTCAACTTATCTCTGAATTCAACAATAATTTGGAAACCAACAATCCCATAAGGGCTGCCGTGGTTCCCATAGAAAAATATATTTAGTAACCTTTAAAAAATAATATTATGATCAACAGGTATATCCGGGCAATTGCCGGGGCTTTTGTAGTTATTAGTGTTGTATTGGCCGTATACGTAAACATAAACTGGTTGTGGTTTACCGTTTTTGTAGGGGTCAATCTTTTTCAATCTGCATTTACACAATGGTGCCTTATGGAAAAGATTTTATTCAAATTGGGGGTAAAAAAGGAAGGCGATAGTTGTACTGTTTAGTGCACCAAATTCTTCCGAATTTGGCGGTGTCGAGTAAGATAGTACCGGCTTTTTGTTGATTAACAATTAAGAATTTATCAAACATACCTTAGATACTATTTTTAATCCAAAGGTTTACCTCTCTTGTCCATATGCAATTATAATTTTGGGAGGACAAAGAGGTATTTGGAACATTTTTTTTGTTCTGGATTGGTAGGAATAAAAAATGCCCCGATTTCCCGGGGCATTCTAAAACTAACTCAAAACTCAATAAATGAAACTCAATCTTTTTTTACCAAGGCTTTGAAACCCCCTGTAATATCCAAGGTTTGGACCATGGTGTGTCATTTTCGTATTTTCCGGGCACATCGTTGGTGTGACTGGTTGTTTCCAATGAAGATAATGCTGCATTGTAATTAGCTTCATTAATATTTCTTTCTTCATCAGGATATTGAAAACGAACTGGGATTACTGACGATAGGGCAAAAGGTCCAGTCTGTAGATCAGGAAGTCCGGTACGTCTCCAATCCAAATATGCCTCAGAAGCGGTAGCAAAGTTGGCTATCCATTTTTGTTCCATGATCTGGGCTAGTGTACCATCAAAGGCAACCTCGGCATTATCTATATAATCTGCATATTCATCGCCAATTCCCCATGTATCCAAAGATGCTTGTACTCCTTTGTTATAGTTTCCTTCTGCATCTGTACCCCAACCTTTTAGGGCAGCTTCTGCTTTTAAGAAACAAACTTCCGCATAGGACAGAACCCTAGCTTTTAAGAAATCTCCACTAGCTTCTTTAAACTGATCGTTCATTAATGAAACATGTACATTGCCTCCACCTTGTACCGGGTTAGGGTTCAAGTTATAGGTGTATGGCTCTGATCCTTGATACGATACTGGGAGACCCACATAGGTGCTACTAGTATCTACCAAACTTAATCCAGCCAAACGATCGGCTTTCCAAGTATTTTTGTCATATATCTTTAGACCATTATCTGCAAGAGTTTCTTCATTGATATAACGTACTCCATCTACAACCACATCATCTTCTCCACCAGGAACGTCTGCTGCAGCCACAACTTTAATTGGAATTGCAACAGGTGCAAACCAAATATTGGCTCTTGGGTCATTAAGCTCCCTTAATCTATCGGTAAAAGTAGTACAAGGCTTAACACGATTGAAGGCAGATGCTCCTCCTGTTGAACTGTTGCTAGGTTGTGCAGTTCCATCAGATGTACCTATATAGGCCAAGGCACACTCCTCATCCACACTGCTGATCAAAGGTTTCGCCAATGTGGCCGTTACCCCTGCTTGTGCATAAGATGGGTCTTTCTCAGACAATCGCATGTAATAACGTAGGGCCAAGGAGTTGGCGTATTTCATCCATTTTTCGGCATCGCCTCCAAAGAAAATATCTTGGCTGGCACCAAAGGCCTCCAAGTTGCCCATATTGTTGGATATTGAAGCAGCAGCAGCTACAAAATCAGCAATAGCCCCCTTATATACAGCTTCTTGGGAATCATACGTTGGCAAAATAACATCTTCGTCAGCTTGTACAGCGTTTGAATAAGGAACGTCTCCATAGTAATCTGCCAAAGTAACAAAGTTCTGCGCCATTAATATTTGGGCAATCGCTTCATGTAAGGTATAACCTAATTCTTGAGACCGTTGTAGGGCTAATTTAGCACTACGCAAGTTTCCGTAGTAGGTGTTCCATCCACTGCCATCCCAATCGTAATTGTTGTTGCCCCAAGAATCTTTTTGGGTGTATTGTACAAAGGCAGATAATTCTCCACTATAGCCTTTACTACCTACGTCCAAAGCGGTATTCACCATCACTTGTGTTAATAAAAAACTTGGATTGCCTTGGCTCGGATCTACCCCGTTGGGGTTTTGGTTAATTTCTGTAAGCTCATTGTCGCACGAAGTAGCGGACAGTAGACAAACTACGAGAAATAGTTTAAATATCTTATTTATTTTACTCATGATTTTTTGTTTTTTGTTTAAAGTGCCTAATTAGAAACTTACGTTAAGTTTGAAACCTATTGGAATAGTAAATGGATTTATATTAAAGCGCTCTATACCTTGCTTAAATTGGATACCACTTCCTCCTTGTGTACTTGATTCGTGCTGGAAAGCCATCTCAGGATCGATTCCTATATCGGCCTTGGTCCATAGGATAATATTTCGGCTAAATAAAGATATATTTAGATTTTGAAGTCCTACTTGTTTTATATGTTTGCTTGGCACGGAATAAGTAAGTGAAATTTCTCTTAATTTTACGAAATCGGAATCAAAAGTTGCATTTCTGGTAAAGTCCCATCCGTAGTGATCTTGGTATCTTGTAACCACGGTTCCAGGACCCCCAAGGTTTTCCGCTGTAGCTATGAAGTTGCCGTTATCGTCATAATCTCCTTGAACCCCTGGCATAAATACACCATCGTTCAATGTAATTCCACCTTCGGTATAAGGAAGACCACCATCTGCTGCTGTAGGCCCACCAACCAATACATAGAATTCACCATCTTCAGATAAGAATTGGTCCGCGTTTTCCCTTAAGTACGCAGGAACATCGGCAATGTCATTAAAATTGTGCAATTTATCAATCCATCGTTGGGTATGTAAATCAGATTCCCCATATCTGTGGGTTTGCGATACAAACTGTCCGCCTTTTCTCCAGTCAAAATTCATGGAGATGCTCCAGTTCTTATAAGAAGCGGAAGTGGTCATCCCTAAAGTGAAATCTGGGTTAAAGTTGCCAATAATTGGAGCAACCCTGTTTCCGTCTGCGTCTTCTCTAGTTCTGTCGCTACTCTCGAAACCGGAATCATCAATAATAGGCCATCCAAAATAAGGTGAGTTGGGATCTTCAACACGCACTAGTGCAGCATCAAAAATATTTCCTATTTCTTCACCAACCCAAGTTATAGCACCACCACGGGCATCGGTCCAAAGCGTTATGGAATTCATGCCTTCAGCCAATTCAATTACCTTGGTTCGGTTTCTGTTAAACACGAAGCCCATATCCCAACGCCAATCATTGGAGTTTATGATGTTAGCATTTAAACCAGCTTCTATACCTGTACTTCTCAATAGACCAGCATTGGTGTTTTTAGAGCTATACCCTGAGGAGATAGGTAGGGCAATTCCAAAAATTTGGTTTTCGTTATCGGCGGTGTAATATGTAAAATCCATACTTAACCTATTGTTAAAGAAGGCCAAATCAGCTCCTCCTTCCCATGAGGAAATACTTTCTGGTTTTAAATCAGGGTTAAGTAGCGTAGAGGGCACGGATAACAAAGATCCTGATCCCCATGAGGTACCGCCATTTAAAGTGGGCTGTAGGTTGTATGCTCCAGTATCGTTTCCTACTTCGGCATAACCGGCACGAAGTTTTAATAAGGATACCCCGTTGCCAAAACCAAGAAGCTTATTAACCAATAAACTAGTGGATACGGAAGGGTAAAAATAGGAATTGTTATTGTCTGGTAAGGTACTGGACCAATCATTTCTTCCTGTAACGTCTACATAGAACATATCTTTAATACCAATACTAGCCATTCCATACAAACTATTTACTTGTTTTTCATAACTGTTGTAAGAGTAAATTAAATTGTCGTTGGCTATATTGGATAAGGTGAACAACCCTGGTGTTAAAAGTCCAGATCCTCTATTTATGGTAGAATTTAACAAATTGTTTCCTTTTAAAACCCTTTTGTTGCCTCCTCCAGATATTGAGAAATCCCATCCTTCCAGTCTTTTGGCGTAAGTTAATAAGAAATCGACGTTTGTTTCATTTGTGAAAATTTTGTTGATACCATAGGCCCCATTCATGTCTCCAGTATATCCTTTAGACAATTTGGTTTCTCGTACTTCGTTAATTTCATCCATGTTGTAACGAACCATACCCGTTAGATCATCGGTGATTTTATACTCTCCTTTAACATTACCATAAAACCTGTTTCTTTCAAAACCATTGTTGTTCTCGTAAGCTAAGAAATAAGGGTTGTTCCATTCGGTTTCTGTTGGATCGTCCCCAAAATTATAAGGTGAATTTTGGTAGATGCCTTCGTAACCTGGCAACCAATAATCTTTCATTTGACGCACATCAATATGTGGGTTCAATTCGTAAACTGCCTGCATTGCGTTGGCCCCGCGGTTACCAACAGGTCTGTTGTCCGCACCAGTTTTTGTGTAGTTAAGACTAGTACTAACCGTAAATTTTTCGTTTAACTTCAATGATGAATTTAAACTGATGCTATGTTTGTGTAAATCCGTATTAGGGATGTTTCCCTTGTTCTGTAGATCCGAATAGGACAACCTATAATTAATTTTTTCAGTATTGTCCTGGATCGAAATATTATTGGTTGTCGTAACGGCCGTTTGAAAGAAATTCTTTGGATTGTTGTATGACTTCAATTCCCTTGGAACGGGAACACCACTAGCTATTTCCTCTGCGCTATATGGCCATTGGATTGCCATGATGCCTTTGTCCAGTTCAGGACCGGCCCAAGCAGCAGAGGTTTCACCAATGATAATAGCTCCATAGGAATTCGCCGGGAAATTGTCTTCGGTATAAGGTCTGGAACCTGTTGCAAACCTATTGTGGGTATCTAAGAAACGACTAGGAATATCAAAAACGGTACTGGTATTTATAGTTACTCCCAATCCTTTTTTAGATTTTCCAGACTTGGTTGTAATTAATATAACCCCGTTACCTGCCCTAGAACCATAAAGTGCCGCTGCACTGGCACCTTTTAGAACCGTAACACTGGCAATATCGTCTGCATTGATATCAGAAATGGCATTACCGTAATCCACTTTGTTATCCCTACCTATTTCTGTAATGTTATTAGCCGTATTAATTACAGGAGAACCATCGATTACAAACAATGGTTGGTTGTCACTGGACAGCGAAGCTGCGCCCCTAACATTAATGTTTACAGTAGAACCTGCACCACCAGTAGAATTGATATTCACCCCGGATACCTTACCGGAAAGAGCGTTTAAAACGTTCTCTTGAGGAACGTTATCCAAAGCATCACCACCTACCTCACTTACAGAATATCCCAAGGATTTCTTTTCCCGAGATATACCTAGAGCCGTTACTACAACTTCTTCCAATTGTTCGGAGGAGGTTGCCATAGTGACATTAAGGGTAGATTGGTTCCCAACAACTACTTCCTTTGTTTCCATTCCTAAATAGGAGAACACCAAAACAGCACTACTGTTAGGAACAGTAATACTGTATATTCCGTCAAAATCGGTGGTTACACCAGTGGTAGTACCCTTTACTACCACGGACACCCCAGGGAGCAATTCGCCATCATCACTGCTGACGACTCCCGTTACACCTTGTTGTGCCAACATGATTCCAGAAACCATGCTGAACAAAAGGAAAGTCAAAAATTTCAAGCTGCTTTTTTTCATATTCATTTGTATTAATTGGTTGAGTAATTAGCATTTCGTTAACAAAACTATTGTAAAATAATCGACAAAAAGCATAGTATTTTATTAGATACTTATGGAATTTTACCTCTTTTTGGGTCAATATTATGATATTGAAAATTTTAGGTTAAGATATGTTTGATTTTTGGTAAGAATATTTCTTAAAGGTAAACTGCACCATTTTGGAACCTCACTATTTGGGACCGATTTATGGTTAAAATAGGTAGTGGTATTATATATATTGATATAGGTAGGTCATATCAATATTTATTATGTGATACTTCATTCATTATACAAACTGCTATAATTTTAACTTAATTGCCCTGAAATAAGTCAAAAAACTAGGTCTTATGTCAATATACCATGTAAATGAAATAAGATTTACTTATTCAATCACCTCTATTTGAATTTAATTTGTAGGTAATTAACCAAAATGCCAAACCAATGTTAGCAGGGATAGATTATTTTATTGTAATAGCTTATATAATAGGAATGTTATTACTGGGGCTATATTTCAAAAAATTTGTCAATAGTTCCGAAGATTATTTTCTAGGAGGCAAAAGCCTCCCTTTCTGGGCCATTGGTATGTCGATCGTAGTATCGGACATTGGGGCATTGGATTTTGTGGGTGTGTCAGGTCAAGCCTATAGATATGGTATTTCTGTCGGCAACTTTGATTGGGTAGGTTCAGTTCCTGCAATGTTGCTGGCGGCCTTTATTTTTATTCCTTATTTCTGGCGTGGGGGTATGTACACTATTCCGGAATACCTGGGAAGAAGGTATAACCAAAAGGTAAGGACTATTGCTTCTGTTACCTGGATCCTGTTTTTTGCCTTGGATTTGGGGGTTCTTTTTTGGGCCAGTGCAGTTCTATTAAATGTTCTTATGGGGTGGCCCATCTGGATATCCATTGTTGCCACTGCCGGTGTGGTTGGTCTATATACCTATTTTGGGGGTATTACTGCTGTAATAATGACCGATGTTGTTCAGTTCGTTATAATGTTTATAGGAGGCTTTGCCTTAGTTTTTCTGAGTCTTTACGAAGTTGGAGGATGGGATAATATGGTAGATAAAATCGCTACAATGGGACCCGAGTATCGCAATCATTTCGATATTATACAACCACAGGATACGAAATCGCCCTTTCCATGGACTGGAATTTTATTTGGTCTAACCTTTGTTATGGCCAATGCATACATGATAGGTAACCAATCTATTGTACAGCGCTGTCTTACCGCCAAAAACGAATGGCACGCAAAGGCGAGTATGATTTTTGGATCTGCACTTAAAATGTTTATTCCAATCTTGGTTTTGTTTCCTGGGCTTATGGCTGTAGTGGTTCATCCCGGATTGCTGGACGGAGATCAGGCGCTGCCAATGATGATCAAATCCATTCTGCCTCCCGGTTTGGTCGGACTTATGTTCGCCGCATTTTTTGCAGGGCTTATGTCCAGTGTGGATTCCTTGTTGAATTCAACGGCCACCTTATTTACAAAGGATATCTACGAACCGTTTATTAAAAAAGGGGCGGATGACAAACATTATTTAAAAGTAGGGCAGATTACCACCTTGGTGCTGTTGCTTATTGGAGTTGCTACCTCACCAATTAGCAGCGATTTCCCAGGGATTTATGTGGCCATACAAACCTTTATGTCCTATTTCCAAGGACCCATATTCGCCATTCTTCTTTTAGGAATATTCTGGAAACGAACTACGGAATGGGGAGGTCTTTCGGCATTGGTCATAGGCATTGGTTTTGCCATATATCTTAATGTATTTAAGGAACAATTCTTCACCATAGAAGATCCTTTTCTTTATATTTCCTGGTGGTCCTTCCTGTTAGGGTTTATAATTAATGTTGTAGTAAGTCTGCTCACCAAGAAACATACCGAAGAACAACTTAAAGGCTTGGTGTTTAGTTCAAAAATTTTAGTGGAAAATAAAAAACTGTAATATGTTCAATTTTGACTGGCTTTCCGGTGTTTCGCAAGAAACTGCAAAAATGATATTTCTTTCTTTGTACGCCCTAATAGGACTTTTGGTGCTGTTATTGCCTACGGAATATGTGTACCAAGGCATTGCCAAGGAAGATCGGCACTGGTGGAACAATTTAAAACTATGGTCTATTGCCGTACTTTGTATTTTGGCATCGATCTATAATCATTTTTAACCCCTTAATAAAAAAGTATGGAGACAAATGAAATAAATGCGGGCTTAAAGGCCGCTCAAATTAACAATGCTCTTGGATTTTTCATTATGGCTTTTGGGGTTATTGTACTTTTTGCAATGATCTATACGGAAACCTTCGTAGAACATATGACCGATATGGTTGCTGGTTTAATACTAATATCCATTGGTGGCGGAATGATGTGGAAAGCAAAAAGAACTATAAAGAAATTAAAATCCAAGAAGGAATAATAAAACATATAGAATGCACAAGTCCGTCCAAATAAAGTTATCGGATAATTGGAGAATCCAGAGTTCAAGTAAAGTTTCGGAAAAGGGGAGTGATATCTCTACAAACCCCACAATTTCGGAAAATTGGTTACCCGCCGTCGTTCCTTCAACCGTTTTGAGCACTTTGGTGGCCAACAAGGTTTACGAAGACCCCTATTTTGGGGAGAATTTAAAGACCATCCCAACAGAACTATTTAAAGTATCCTGGTGGTACACAAGCAGTTTTGAACTCACACAGGAGCAATCCAATGAGTTTGCCAGCTTAAAATTTGACGGTATAAACTATAAGGCCAATGTTTGGTTAAATGGACAACTCATTGCCGATGCCACTGATATAGACGGGGCATTTCGAATTACCTCTTTTGATGTAAGTACACATATTAAAAGTGGATCCAATATTTTGGCCATTGAGGTAATTCCACCCCAACCCGGCGATTTTAGTATAGGCTTTGTAGATTGGAACCCTGCCCCACCAGATGGGGATATGGGTATATTTAGGCCCGTAACCTTGCACCTTCATGGTGGGGTACAAATTGAAAAACCCTTTGTGAAGACCAAGGTAAATCTTAAGACCTTGAAAGAGGCCGACATTACTGTTTCGGCGGAACTGACCAATTATTCCAAGGCTGAAATTTCTGGAGATTTAGTAGGGACCATAGGGGCTATAGTGTTCAAGAAAAATATAAGCTTGTCCCCCAATAATAAAGAGCTGATCACCTTTGACAGTAAGGATTTTGTGGGACTTAATTTTAAGGAGCCTAAACTTTGGTGGCCCATTAATTTGGGGAATCCCGATCTCTATAATCTGGATTTAAAATTTGTTGCCAAGGAGACGGTCTTGGATACTGCCCAGCTGAGATTTGGAATTCGCGATATACAGGATTATTGGTTAAACGATATTCATAGAGGTTATAAGGTAAATGGGCAAAAGGTATTGATAAAAGGTGCCGGTTGGACAGATGATATGCTGTTGATGGATACGGACGAAAGTATTGAGGCCCAAGTGAAGTACGTAAAACAAATGAATCTCAATTGTATTCGTTTGGAAGGATTTTGGGGAAAAGACCACAAATTGTACGACCTCTGTGATGAACATGGTATACTGTTAATGGTAGGTTGGAGTTGTCATTGGGAGCATGAGATCCATATGGGGGTCCCGGTCAATGAGCGATTTGGAGGTGTATATAAGCCAGAGCATATTTCCCATGTTGCCCAAGCCTGGGAAGATCAGGTGATATGGCTTCGCAACCACCCAAGTATCTTTGTTTGGACTGTTGCCAGTGACAAGGTGCCGATTACGGAATTGGAGCAAAAATATATAGACACTTTCGCCAAGTATGATCCCACAAGGCCTTATTTAAATTCTACAGGTGGTGTGGGCAGTGATCAACACGTTATAGGCAGTGAGGATGTAATTAGTGAGATTAGTGGATCCTCTGGGGTAAAGATGTTGGGTCCCTATGCCTATACTGCCCCGGTTTATTGGTTTACGGACACCAAATTTGGCGGTGCCTATGGGTTTAATACAGAAACCGGTCCCGGAGCTCAGATTCCCCAATTGGAAAGTCTAAAAAAGATGATTCCTCAAGAACAATTGTGGCCATTGGGCGAAGCCTGGAATTTTCATTGCGGACGGTATGAGTTTGCCGATTTAAGTAGATTTACCAAGGCCATGGATGAAAAATATGGAGCTCCCAGTTCCTTGGAAGAGTTCGATAGAAAGGCCCAGGCCATGAACTATGAGCTTATGCGGCCTATGTTCGAAGCTTTTCAGGTCAACAAAAAGAAATCCACGGGTATTGTCCAATGGATGTTGAATGCGGCCTGGCCAAAGATGTATTGGCAGTTGTACGACTATTATTTAAATCCTACTGCAGCGTTTTACGCTACCCAAAAAGCATGTTTGCCCCTAAGTCTTGTATACAATTATGGGGATAAACACATTTATGCCATTAATGACCGCCAAGGGACGGAGGAAAATTTGACTGCCCATATTAGAGTATATTCTATAGGGTCGGAGATGTTGTTCGAGGATAAGGTAAACTTTACTTTGGATCCGGATTCATCAAAATCTATTTTCGAATTAGGGAAACTCAAAGGGCTTACCACTACCTATTTTGTAGATCTTCGTTTGTTGGATAAAACGGGTGTAGAGATCAGCAATAATTTTTATTGGCTATCCACTAAAGAGGAGGTGTTGGACTATGAGGCCGATTTGGGACCATTTGCATTTCACACCCCTAGTAAGGTATATGCAGACTTTACCCAGTTGAATGAGCTGCCTAAAACCCAGTTGGGGCAATCACATTATTTTGAGCAGGACAGTGAACAGCAAAATATCAAGGTAGCACTTAAGAACAACGGTGATCATATAGCATTTTTGATTAACCTAAAGGTAATGGATAAAAAGACGGGAGAACTTGTATTGCCCATATTCTGGGAAGATAATTTTATAAACTTACTACCAGGGGAGGAACGCATGGTTTGCGCCAATTTTAAAGGAACTTCCGAGGCCGAATTGAAGGTAGGGGGATGGAATTTGGAATAGTCCCAAGAAAGAGATCTTTTCCTTGTTTTGATTAGCAGACATTTAATTACTGTTACTATGTTAATTTGTGTAAAAAATTTAGTTGCTATTGCCCTTCTAATATCGGCTTCGTCCTGTAAGGAAAAGGTGAAGGTAAATAGCTCGGAAACTTCTGTTAAGCATCCCGCCATAACCATTGAAGAATACATTTACCCCATAGGCCAAGGCTTAACGCCCCAATGTCATGCTCCAACTATAGATGTTAGTAATGGTATTCTGGTGGCTTCCTGGTTCGGGGGAACGGAAGAAAAAAACAATGACGTAGGTATTTGGGTTTCTAGAAAAATTGGAGGTAAATGGACAACCCCGGTTGAGGTAGCCAATGGTGTGGAGGAAGATGGAATTCGATTTCCAAGTTGGAATCCGGTTCTTTTTAAACCTCAAAATAAACCTTTGATACTCTTTTACAAAGTTGGTCCCGATCCATTATATTGGTGGGGAATGTACAAGGCCTCTGAGGATGATGGTCTAAACTGGTCTTCGCCTATAAGATTGGCAGACAGTATTTTGGGACCGATAAAGAATAGACCAGTTACTTTATCCAATGGGGATATTTTATCACCTTCCAGTACCGAGAGCGAAACGGTAGGTCATAAAATCCATTTGGAAAGAAGTGTGGATTTTGGCAAAACATGGACCAAAACGGCCCCTTTGAACGATGGTAAAACATTTAAGGCCATACAACCGGCCATCCTAGATCACGGCAACGATACCATCCAATTATTAAGCAGAACCTATCAGGGGGTAATAGGGCAAAATTGGTCCTATGACGGTGGATTCAGCTGGAGCGAAATGACTGCTACGGATCTTCCCAATCCTGATTCAGGGATTGATGCCATTACGCTAAAGGACGGTCGACATTTATTGATTTATAATCCTACCACCATTGAATCCGAGGATAGGGTTCCCTTGAGCGTAGGTCTTTCCCAAGACGGCAAAATATGGAAAAGAGTGTTGGATTTGGAACCCTTAACAGCAACAACAGACAAAAAGGGAGAGGAATATTCGTACCCCACCCTGATTCAAAACCCTAACGGAATGGTACATATAGTGTATACATGGAATAGAAAGACCGTGAAACATGTAGTTTTGGACCCTGAAAAATTATAAACGAAATCATATTATAACAACCATTGACAATGAAAAAACTAGCAATAAATGGCGGCTTACCTAGTCGCGATACCAATAAGAATCCCTGGCCTAAATGGCCGGTCTGGGGGAAGGAAGAGGAAGTTGCTCTGATAGAAGTCCTGAATAGTGGGGTTTGGTCCTATAATGGGCCAAAGGAAATGGAGTTCAATAAACTATTTGCGGCATATACGGGGACAAAACATGCCATATGTGTTGTAAACGGTACCATAACCATGCAAATTGCTTTGGAAGCCTTGGGTATAGGCGTTGGTGACGAGGTTATTGTCCCTGGCCTAACGTGGCAAGCTACTGCTGCCACGGTAATCGATGTAAATGCTACCCCCATATTGGTGGATATTTGTGAGGATACCTGGTGTATAGATCCAAAAGAAATAGAAAAGGCCATAACTCCAAGAACAAAAGCTATTACGCCAGTACATCTCTACGGTGCCTTTGCGGATATGGATGCGATAATGGCCATTGCCAAGAAACATAACCTTTATGTAATTGAGGATTGTGCCCACAAGCACGGAGGTGAATGGAAAGGTAAAAAAGCCGGAAGTATTGGTAATGTCGGGAGTTTCAGTTTTCAATTATCAAAACATTTAACTGCAGGTGAAGGGGGATCTATTACTACGGATGATACTGATTTGGCAGAAAAAATGGATGCCCTGAGAAATGTTGGTCGCAGACCGGAAGGAGATTCGTTGATCGGTGCCGACAAAGGGATAGGGGATTATGGTGATGACGGTAATTTTATACAGTCCGGTAACTATCGGATTACCGAATTTCAAGCAGCTATACTGGTAGAAGGCTTAAAAAGATTGCCAGAACAGAATGCAAACAGAGACGCCAATGGGGTTTATTTAAATACGCTTCTAAAGGAAATAGAAGGAGTGACCCCGTTAAAAAGAGATGATCGGGAAACCAAAAAGGCTTATTTCAATTTTGTTTTTCGATACGATTCAAGCAAGTTCAAGAATTTGCCTATAGAGAGGTTTAGATCCGCCCTGGAAGCGGAATTGGGTATAATTGTGGATGCCTGCTATGAGCCTTTAAATAATTGCTCATTGTACGTACCACATACAAAACCTTCCAGACACAAATTAAATGATGCCTATTGGAAAGCTATTGATCCAAAAAGATTTTCCTTACCAGTCTGTGAACGTATTTTTAAGGAAGAGTCGGTTTGTGTACATCATAAAGTGTTAATGGGAACAAAAGCGGATATGGATTTGGTGGCCGATGCCATAAAAAAGATTTATACCCATGCCGAGGAATTAATGGACTAGGGTAGTATTGGTGGTGCTAAAGTTGTAGCTTTTATAAAATAATATTTTGGACATATGAAATTGTTTATAGGCCTTCTCGCTATTTTCACTTGGAATAATCTTGTTTTTGGTCAAGATTCCATGGATGTCCCAGATAATGAAAATATGCCCCAAAATGGCATTTGTGCCCATAGGGGGGCCAATGAGACCCATCCGGAGAATACTTTGGCAGCCTTTGGGGAGGCTATTCGTTTAGGAGCGCAGATGATAGAGTTGGATGTTCAAATGACCAAGGACAATCAGTTGGTGATTATGCACGATGACAAGGTAAATAGAACGACCAATGGCCGGGGACTGGTGAAAGATCTTAGGCTGAAAAAAATAAAAAAACTCGATGCCGGCAAATGGAAATCCAAGGAGTTTAAGAAAGAAAGGGTCCCCACTTTAAAGGAAGCACTGGATATTATGCCGAAAAATATCTGGCTTAATATTCATTTGAAAGGGGATGAACGTTTGGGTGCTGCAACAGCCGAAGCCGTGATTTCAGCGGACAGAATCCATCAGGCTGTTATTGCCTGTGAAAATGAGGCGGCAAAAGGGGTAAGGCGTGTAAATCCAAATATAATGATGTGTAATATGGAGCGCCTATCTACCCGCGCTGAATATATAAATGGGACCATAGAAAATGGCTTTGCATTTCTTCAATTAAGAAGTAGTAGGGACGATGAAAATATTCTGACGGACTTAAAAAAGCTAAAGGATAATGGGATTCGCATCAATTATTTTCATTCCGAAGAGGAAGGGCGCGTTAAGGAATTATTGGATGCGGGGGTCGATTTTATTTTGACCGATAAGTTATCAAAAATGCTTCAAGCTTTTGAAAATGACTATTGAAACGCTACTGCCCGGCCATAGAAATTTAAGTAATTTATAAAAAATGGAAAAAATTAAAATAGGCCTAATAGGTGCGGGATTTATATCGGATTATCACGCTCGTGGACTGCAAACCTTGGCCGATGTTGAAATAGCGGCCGTAGTGTCCAAAAACCTAGATAATGCCCAAAAATTTGCCCTTAAATACAATATTAAAGAGGCGCTGAACGATATCTCTTCGTTTGTAAAAAGAGATGATCTGGATGCAGTAATTATAAGCACGCCCAATCAATTTCACGCTCCCTATGCCATAGAGTTCTTGCAGAACGGTAAGGATGTTTTTCTTGAAAAGCCCATGGGAATGACCGGTGATGAAGGCAGACAAATAGCTGGGGTAGCAACCAAGCATAACCAATTGGTGATGGTTGGTCATATGTGGCGTTTCGATACCGATACCCGTTATATAAAGGATACCGTAGCCTCGGGAACAATAGGAAGAGTATTTAAGACCAAGGGCTACGGAATACATGAAAATTGGGGCCCTTCCGGATGGTTTACCAAAAAGGAGTTGGCCGGGGGCGGGGCCTTGGCAGATATGGGGGTGCATGCCATTGATGCAGTAAGATATATCTTGGGAGATCCAAAACCCGTAAAGGTATATGCCAGAATTTCCACGGAATTTGGGGATTATGATGTAGACGACACGGGAATCTTGGTAATTACTTGGGGCAATGGCACGGAAAGCATCATTGAAAGTGGATGGTGGCATCCACATATGGACGGACCTGAAGCTAGTACCAGTCTGTTTGGGACTAAAGGTTATGCCAATCTGTTTCCTACATTTTTAAAAATGAAGGAAGGTGAAGGTACGGTAACCACAGTGCCCGAGCTCCCAAAAAGGGAGGATCATTGCGACCAAATAATCTATACCCGTCAAATGGAGTATTTTGTAGAATGTATCAAAACCAGACAACAACCGGTTCCAGGACTTACGGAAGGACAAATGGTGCTGGACATTGTGGATGCGGCCTATAAATCGGCCGAAACAGGTGAGGTGGTCAACTTAATTTAGGACCTGTACTATTTAAAACTTTTAAAAAATGGCTCTGAGTGATTTAAGGGACAATATTGAAAACATCATTTTTGACCTGGATGGAACCCTGTGGGACCCTATGCCCATGAGCATTAAGGCTTGGCATACCGCTTTGAATGGATTCGATTGTATTAAAAACCCCATTTCCGAGGAAGATATACAGGGTATTTTGGGAATGCAGCACGATTTGGTAGGCAAGAAATTATTTCCATATTTAAGCGAAGAGCAGCAATTTGAAGTTATGAATAGTTGCTATGTACAGGAGGTAAATGACATTAAGGAGTCCGGAGGGGTTTTGTACCATGGATTGGAGGCAACTTTGAAAACCTTAGGTAAAAAGTATGATCTGTTTATAGTCAGTAATTGTCAGGCCGGCTATATAGAAGCCTTTTATGAATTTCACGGTTTAAGTGCTTACTTCAAAGATTTTGAATGTTCGGGCAATACGGGCTTGTCAAAGACTGAAAACGTAAAAATGGTCATTGAAAGAAATAAACTCACCAAACCCATCTATATTGGGGATACCATGGGAGATTATTCAGCGGCGATTGGGAACCAAATTCCTTTTGTTTTTGCCAAATATGGCTTTGGAGATGTTCCCAAAGCGGAGCATTCTATTAATAAAATAGTGGATCTAGAACTTCTATTTTAACAGCGGAACTTCATCTATTTTTAAGGTGTTGGCTGGTCAAGTAATACTTAATTGGCTTGAACAGCTTTTGTCAATTAGCAGATAAGGGGTAATCTCAATAGTAGTCACTTCTACTGAGTCCCTTTTACGGGGCTCCCGATAGCTATCGGGGGAGAAGTCGCACAGGATAGATTTTCATTTTGGAATCCAGATTTGCGCTTATAATAATTTAGCAGGCTCACGATTATTCTGCAAATCCTGGTTGAGGTATTGGTAAGTTGTAGCTCCGTTCAACCCTTATTTTTTGTACTTTCAAGGCACAATTTATACCTATCCGTGCAATTTTAATGGTTGGTATTAATATTTTGAAAGCTTATATTTGACAATGAGTATAAAATTTTGACAATGTATTTGCGTAGAATTAATGTCCTGATCTTATTTTGTAGCCTAGGTCTTCTCGGAATTTCTTGTGATAGATCACAACAGTTCTCTGAACCTTTACCTAAAGTGGTCGATTTTAATTTTCACGTAAAACCCATATTGGTACAGAATTGTTATTTGTGCCACGGTCCCGACCCAAGTAGTAGAAAAGCGGAATTGCGACTGGATACTTACGAAGGTGCCACGGCGGCGCTCAAGGAAGGCGGTCATGCCATTGTGCCAGGGAAGACTTCCAAAAGTAATCTGGTGCAGCGTATTTATAACGAAGATCCTGGCCAGATAATGCCACCACCTGAGACCAATCTGAAGCTTACCGAGAGGGAAAAAGCCCTTTTGAACAAGTGGATTGACCAAGGGGCGCAATGGAAAGAACATTGGTCCTTTATTAGCCCGGAAACCAAAATGGACCTAGAAGACCCCAATGCCATCGATTTTTTAATAGGCAAGCAAATGGAAGTGAAAGGCTTGGAAAAAGTTCCAATTGCCAATAAAAATTCCCTTATCCGTAGAGTATCCTATTTACTTACCGGCTTACCTCCAAATCCAAAGGATGTACAGAAATTTATTGCTGATACCACTAAGGTGGCCTATAATAAAATGGTGGATGTTTATTTGAATTCACCTGCTTTTGGGGAAAGATGGGCAAGACATTGGATGGATTTGGTGCGCTACGCCGAAACAAAGGGCCACGAATTTGATTATACCATAACGGGTGCCTGGAAATACCGTGACTATTTGATCAGGGCATTTAACGAGGATGTACCCTACGATCAAATTTTGAAAGAACATATCGCTGGGGACTTATTGGAGAATACTAGGGAAAATAAGGAAACCGGAGTTTCAGAATCTAGGCTCGGTACCACTTTCTATGTAATGGGCGAAGGCACCCATAGTCCTGTTGATGTGCGCCAGGACGAGGCAGATCGTATTGATAATATGATAGACGTTACTACCAAGACCTTTCAGGGATTGACGGTTTCCTGTGCAAAATGTCACGACCATAAGTTCGATCCCATTACTGCGGCGGATTATTATGCACTTTATGGGGTAATGGAAAGTACCAGGTTTTCACCTGTTCCTGCCGATGTTGATAAGGACAAAAAATTGGCGGCCAAGGAATTGGTCGATCTTAAAACCTATATGCGAAAGTTGGTGGCAAGTAAATGGTCAACAGCGAAAAATAGTGCTGAAAATGCAGAACTTGCGCAGAATAAGGCAGTAGCCACGACAAATAAAAATTATACCCTTATAGGCGATTTTAGAGGCAGCGATTTTGATGGTTGGACCAGTGATGGCTTTGCTTTTGGACAGCGATCTACCCTGGGCGACCCCATAGTAGATCCGGCTACCGGTAAATTGCTTGGATTGCAGGACGGGAAGGCTTCCAGCAAGGCAATGGGAATGGGGATTTTTGGAGCCTTACGATCTCCGAATATGGTCTTGGATAGAGATTTTATTGGGGTTAGGGCCCTTGGTCAAAACAGTAGTATTAGAATAATTATAGACAATTTTCAATTGATCCAAAATCCCATTTATGGGGGAATGGACCAAAGGGTGAATACCGGGAACTGGAATAATTTTGTTTTCAACGTGGCGGCCTGGAAAGGCAGAAAGGCATATATTGAAATTATACCAGGGGGTTATGAGCGCCACATATATAATCTACCTGAGGATGCATATATAGAGGCACAATATGCCATTGCCTATGATGGCGAATGGCCGGCCAATATGGAAAATGGGATTAGCTTGGAACAGGTCAATAATAATTGGGCCACCTTGGATATCTCTCCGTACAAAGTTAAAATGCTTAACGAAGATCTTAAAAAGGGAAAATTGCCTTTAAATTTCCCTGAATTGAAACCGGTGGTGGATAGTAGCCAACAATTGGCCAATAGATTAAAAACCGATTCCTTTTTTAATGGGATATACGATGGCTACGGAATTGACAGCCCTATTTTTAATAGAGGCAACTATAAGGAGCCTTCCGAAGAACCTATTCCTAGGAGATTTTTATCGGTATTGTCATTGGGCGATTCCGTATTTAAATCTGAAGGTAGCGGTCGTATGGAATTGGCTGAGGTGATGTTGAACAAGGATAATCCTTTAACATCCCGTGTGATGGTAAACCGGATTTGGCACCATTTGTTTGGGAGAGGAATTGTGGAAACTGTTGACAATTTTGGCCTTCAGGGAAAATTGCCATCCCATCCTGAACTCTTGGATTACCTGGCTGTTAAATTTCAGAATGATGGCTGGTCCATAAAAAGCATGATAAGGGCAATAGTTACTTCAGAGGCTTTTAAAAGGAGTACTTTAAGGAATGATTTGCTGGCCAATAAGGATCCCAACAATATTTATTTGGCTTCATTTCCTGTAAGAAGGTTGGAGGCTGAGGCCATTCGCGATGGAATACTGGTAGTTACAGAAAGTTTGGATTCCACTATGTACGGCCCACCAGTAGCCACTTATCTTACTGAATTTATGCAAGGTCGTGGGCGGCCTGGGAAATCAGGGCCTATAGATGGGGAAGGCCGGAGAAGTATTTATTTGGAGGTCCGAAGGAATTTCTTGGAGCCAATGATGACCACCTTTGACCGTCCAATACCCTTTAGCACTTTTGGGAGTAGGAACGTTACCAATGTGCCTTCGCAATCCTTGATATTAATGAACGATCCATTGGTTGCACAACAGGCAGAAATCATGGCCGGAAAGTTATTGGAAAAAGGATTGGTCAGTTTTGAGGAAAAAGTACAGTGGATCTATATGCAGGCTTTTTCACGTTTGGCAACTTCGGAAGAACTTGAGAAGGCATCCAATTTTTTTGATATGCTAAGGACCATGGAGGGAAAGGCAGATGCTTCGGCTACCCAAGAAATGGCAGTATGGAAAGAGTATTGTCATAGTATTTTTAATTTAAAAGAATTCATATACCTTATATAATGGGCCATCATCACAATACTAAACCAAGGGTTATTTCCCGCCGGGAAATGTTGGGCTTATCGGCCGGAGGTTTCGGGTCATTGGCTTTTATGGGTCTTTTTGGGACCCTGCCATTTGGCTGCAAAAGGGCAAGTCACCTAGAAACTGCTTCCAACCTTTATTTGGGACCGCATTATTTGCCCAAGGCAAAAAACGTAATCTTTCTCTATATGGATGGGGGAGTATCGCAAGTGGACTCCTTTGACCCCAAACCGCGTCTCACCAAGGAGAACGGGGAGGATCCAAGAAAGAAATTTAAGGTAGATGCCACACAGTTCGACAATGTGGGCAAGATATTAAAAAGTCCATGGGATTTTAAGCAATACGGGGAATGTGGGATGCCGGTGAGCGATCTGTTTCCACATATTGCCACCTGCGTAGACGACATTGCTCTAATAAGATCCATGGTTTCCAATTTTCCGGAACATACCAATGCCAATTATTTTTTACATACCGGTAGTGGTTTACAGGGACGCCCAAGTATGGGTGCCTGGATGAACTATGGATTGGGGAGCGAGAATAAAAATATACCTGGCTATGTTGTTCTGGACGGGGGGCTGGTTCCCCCAGGAGGATTGGACAATTTTAAGAATGGATTTTTGCCGGCATCCTATCAGGCTTCTGTATTTAAATCTGGTCCAGAACCTGTAGCCAATATCAATCCAAGGGAAGGCATTAAAAATCTTCAGGAGGAAAAACTTCAGTTTATTAAACAATTGGATAATAGTTTAATTGGGAAAATTGGAGAGGCCGATGCCGTGGAATCGGCCATTTCCAATTATGAACTTGCCTATAAAATGCAATCCTCCATTCCAGAACTTACCGAGTTTAAGGAGGAAACTGAGGCCACCAAAAAACTGTATGGCATGGATTCCGATGATCCCAATTTGAGGGGGTATGCTTCTCAATGCATCTTGGCAAGAAGGTTGATAGAGAGGGGCGTTAGGTTTGTAGAACTTACTTGTCCCAACGTTGGTCCAGGTGTTGACAGGTGGGATCAGCACAGTAATTTAAAAAAAGGCCATGAAAAAAATGCACATGCCGTTGACCAACCTATAGCCGGACTGCTCAAGGATTTAAAGTCCCGTGGACTGTTGGAGGAAACATTGGTGGTTTGGACCGGAGAATTTGGAAGAACACCCTTCGCACAGGGAACGGATGGTAGGGACCACAATCCGTCCGCGTTTAGTATGTGGATGGCAGGAGCGGGTGTTAAGGGAGGTACTATCTTTGGCAAAACCGATGAATATGGTTACCGGGTAATAGAAAACGAGGTAACGGTACATGACCTACATGCAACCATTATGCACTTGCTGGGATTGGATCACAAACAATTGACCTTCCGATTTGGGGGCCGTGACATGAGATTGACGGATGTTCACGGGAACCTTGTAAAGGATATTTTAGCCTAAACCAAACTTTAATTTTAATACACGCGAATGAATATTTTTAGCAAAGGACTGCTCTTATTAATGATTTCCCCCCTGTTTTTTGTAAATCAGGGCATTACTTTTCAACCTGATCTTTTCCCCATAAAGGCAAAAGAAATTAGGCATTCGTTTTTTATAGCGGGACCGAATTTTACAGGGATTATTGGAGAGGATGGAGAGGAAATTTGGGATTCCGGAAAAAAGGGCGCAAGGGACGGTTATGTCTTAAAAAATGGCAATATCCTTATTTGTTGGGCAGACGAAGTGCGGGAATACAGTAAGAAAAAGAAGGTGGTTTTTACCTATTCCCGAGCAGAGAAAACTATGGAATTGGGAACTGTGGTGCGTTTGTCCAATGGCAATACTATGATTACCGAATCAGGATCAAATCCAAGAATAGTTGAAGTTAATAAAAAAGGGGAGGTGGTTAAAAGTGTTCCTCTAAAACCAGATACCGATAATATTCATATGCAGACACGAATGGCCAGGAAATTGCCCAATGGAAATTACTTGGTACCCCATTTATTGGCCTTTGCCGTTAAGGAATACCAACCAGACGGTAATGTGGTGAATGTTTTTAGAACGGATTTGGCAGATTTGGGAGGTAGGGAAGCAGAAAATTGGCCCTTTACGGCCATTCGCTTGGATAATGGCAATACCTTAGTTACTTTAACCCATGGAAACAAGGTGGTAGAGTTTGATGCCAATGGCAAAGTGGTTTGGGAAATAAACAATTCCCATGTAAAGGAGTCTCCATTTGTTGACCCTTGCGGAGCTCAAAGATTACCCAACGGAAATACGGTAATTGCCAGTTACGGGGCACAAAAGGGAATAAAACTGTTTGAGGTGTCTCCCGATAAATCCTTGGTCTGGAGTTATGACGGACATAGGGTGCATCACTTTCAGATTTTGACTACCAATGGAAAACCTTTGATGGGTACTCCTCTTAAATAGCATAAATGGGTTTTGTTTTGTTAATGATTGGGGGTATTTTGGATAATCCGCCAGATATTCTGCTGTTTTTAGGAAGATTTCACCCAGTAGTGGTACATCTTCCCATAGGTTTCCTTATTATGGCCATTTTGATACAAATGGCTTCCCGCTGGCCCAAATACAAGCCTTTGGCTATTTACACCCCATTAGCATGGTTTATGGGAGCAGTAAGTGCAGTTGTGGCTGTAATTTTTGGTTATTTCCTATCCCTTAGTGGCGATTATGATGAGGATACCTTGTTTTATCATCAATGGGCTGGTATTGCAGTAATGTTTTTGTCCTTTGGGTGTTACTATATCAATAAAAAATGGAACAACTCCCTATCTGTTCCTAAATGGATCTTAGTTTTTTTAATCGGTTTTTTACTCATGTTCACAGGCCATTTGGGGGGTAACCTTACCCATGGTTCCACCTATTTATTGCAATATGCCCCCAATCCCGTTAGGAATATGGCCGGATTGCCTTCCAAGATGGAGCCACGTAAAAAAGTTGCCGTATTGGATTCTGCTGATGTGTTTCTGGATTTGGTATTGCCCATGATGCAATCCAAATGTGTTAGTTGTCATAACGAAGGGAAAAAGAAAGGAGGCCTTATGCTTACTTCCTATGAGATGATGATGCTTGGAGGTGAAAGTGATAACACCATTGTACCGGGCGATGCCCTGAAGAGTGAATTGGTACGAAGGATTACCTTACCTATGGAGCATGACGATTTTATGCCATCAGAGGGAAAACTGCCGTTGACGGACCAAGAAAAAGTGTTGATCAAATGGTGGATCAAGATGGGAGCACCGTCCAGCGGTTTTGTTACCCAATTGGATACAGAAAAATCACTCTCCTCTTTGGTAAGTAACTATCTTGGATTGGATAAGAACAATCTTTTTAATATTAAAATTCCTCCTCCCGATCGGGCTGTGGTCGATTCCTTAATAAGTCGTGGATTTGTAATCAATCCTTTGATGAAGGATAATTATTTTCTGGACGCCAATTACAGTTTGAGTGAATACACTCTTAAGGCTTCCGATATAGACGTTCTTTTAGGTCTAAAAGAGCATTTGGTTTGGTTAAACCTGGGTAATTCCAAGGTGAAGGACGCGTATCTCGAAAAAATCGGGTTATTACATAATTTGGTAAAGCTTGACCTCAAAGGAAATGAAATTACCGATGCGGGATTAAAAAGCTTGTCGCAGTTGGAGAATTTGGAATCGCTTAATCTTTATGGCACTAAAGTTTCAAAAGGTATTTTGGAGCTGGTGCCAAAACTCACCAAGCTTAAGACTATTTACCTGTGGCAGACCCAAGTGACAAAGACAGACATAATCCAATTAAAAAAAGAAAATCCGGGCCTTACCATTATTTATGAGCGGGAGTAATTTTGCTTCTCAAGGGTAATTTGTTCGTTTTTTTGGATGGTAAACTTCATAAATTTGTTTCGTTTTAAGGAATGATAATCCTGTTCGACTAAACTTTTCCAATTCACTTAAAAATATCTGGAAAATGGTGCAAAATAACGGCAAGAACATAGGAAACATAAAACTCTCTGTATTGGATTTGGTGCCTGTAGCCGAGGGGTCAACAGCACTGCAATCCATACAGAAAAGCTTGGAATTGGCTCAACATGTGGAAAATTTGGGTTTTGAGCGGTTTTGGATTTCCGAGCATCACAATATGGAAAGCTTGGTGAGTTCTGCCACACCAATTTTAATAGGACATATTGCCCAAGGTACCAAGACAATTAGGGTAGGCTCTGGAGGAGTTATGTTGCCCAATCATGCCCCTTTAATTGTGGCGGAACAATTTGGCACCTTGGAGACACTTTATCCAGGGAGAGTGGACCTGGGTTTGGGAAGAGCTCCGGGAACCGATCAACTAACGGCAAAAGCCTTAAGGAGGGATCGAACGGAAACTGTTCATGATTTTCCAAGGGATATAGTGGCCTTACAGACCTATTTTTCTAAAGAAAACAGTCATGCAGCGGTGCGGGCCATTCCTGGAGAAGGCCTGGAGATTCCAATATATTTACTAGGTTCAAGCACCTTTAGTGCGCAATTGGCGGGTGCAAAGGGATTGCCATATGCTTTTGCGAGTCATTTTGCACCAACCCATTTGTACGAGGCCCTTAGGCTTTACCATCAAAATTTTGAGGCTTCACTACAATGTAAGGCACCCTATACTATTGCCTGTGTAAATGTTATTGCTGCAGAAACGGACGAAAAGGCCAGATTCTTGGAGACCAGCCTTCAACAATTGGCCCTAGGAATTATAAGGAATACAAGAAGGCCTTTGCCACCGCCAGTAGAGAGTATGGATGGTATTTGGCAGGGGATGGAAAAAGCCCAAATACAACAAATGATGCACTATAGTTTTGTAGGATCAAGAGAAACTATAAAGGCACAGCTTACCGATTTTATTGAAGCAACCCGGGTCAATGAAATAATGGCGGTATCCCACATTTTTGATCATCAGGACCGTTTAAAGTCCTATGAAATTTTGAGTAGTCTACTAAGTGGGGAGTAATGTTCCTTTATAAGGTTTATTTATTCCTATGTTCATATTTCTGGCTTCATGAAGTGTGGATGACAAATTTTAGCTAATTTGTACTATTATAAGATTTGCCATATGTGTAAAAGGAAATTTTTTATTTTGTGCCTATGCGGGATAATGATGTCTTGCAAATCTGAAATACAAAGTCAGGAGAAAATGCTAAAGGTCAAAGAAATAGAATTTAAAGGACAAGCTGGTTTGGAACAGGTATCCCGACTTTTGGAAGAGCATGCTGAACTGCAGGCAATCGACTTAATAAATTGGGATCAATTCTCTTATCGGCCAAGTGTAGCATTTAGGATAGCACATAGCAACAATGCTATTTGGATAAAATATTACGTTAAGGAAAAAAACATTCTAGCCAGTGTTGGGGAAACCAATGGTCCTGTGGCCCGTGATAGTTGTGTGGAATTTTTTTTTGACCCTCTAGGGAATGGGGATTATTATAATTTTGAATTCAATTGTATAGGCACCGTCCATTTGGCTTATGGAGCAGGAAGAGGTCAGCGTCAATTTGTTGACCCAAATACTATAAAGAATTTGATTGAGGTACAAAGCTCCCTGGGATCTCAAACTTTTACGGAAAGGACGGGCCATTTTTCTTGGGAAATGACCATAATAATACCTGCTGAGATCCTCACCCATAATCCTGAAATTAAATTAAAGGGCTTAAAGAGCACTGCAAATTTTTATAAATGTGGCGATGCTACTTCCCAACGCCATTATTTGACCTGGAATCCGGTTGGAACCGAAAAGCCCGATTATCACAGACCCGAATTTTTTGGCAAACTGATTTTTCAATAAACAATAACAGGGTAATTCCAAGTCACTTCAGGAACAAGATATTTTAAAGGGATATTTTTTGTAATCCTTCAATAGAAATCGCACTTTTATTTCAATTGGACAATTTAATTGTTAAATATTGGCAATAAAATAGGTAGGTTTTCCAAAGTATTATTAAATTTAAGATGTGTTCGAACACATCTTATAAAGTTTAAGGCAGGAATTACATGCAGGCTGAATATATTATTATCGGGTAATACAACAATTCCAGTCCAAATCATACTTGGGGAATAATTGGTTTTGGTGAAAATTGCCCATGATGGAGAGTCAATCACAGGTTTATTAAATATACTATCAATGCCTATTTCCCCGTATTTCAAAAAACTAATTTTTTGTATTGCCCCGGTATTCTTATTGGTCCAATGTGAGCCACAACCAACTAACGGAGGCCTATTTTTACCTGAAGGTTTTAAGGCGGTGGTGGTCGTGGATAGTATAGAGGAAAGGGTTCGGCATATGGCTATGACGGACGATGGTATATTGTACGGCAAACTTAGAAACTCCAATGAAAAAGGGGGCATAGTTGCACTTCAAGATAAAAATAATGATGGCAGGGCCGAGGTAATAGAAAAATTTGGGGCGTACCGTACGCTTCAAAAATGGAGTTATTCTACGGCGATGAGAATCTATAATGGCTATTTATATTTTAGTTCTGAACTGGTTATTTATCGGTATAAATTAAAACCGGGAACTTTAATACCTGAAGGGGAAATGGAAATAGTCATGACCGATGACCATGAACATGGAAAGCACGAACATATAGGTAAGCCCATTGCTTTCGATAATAAAGGTAATATGTATGTTCCTTTTGGAGCCCCTTCCAATGCATGTCAAAACCCTAAAAGAACTCCGGGAGCCCCGGGAATGGATCCATGTCCACAATTGGAGGACCATGGCGGTGTCTGGCGTTTTGATGCCAACAAACTGGGACAGACCCAAAAGGATGGTTACAAATATGCCTCTGGGATACGCAGTGTTGTGGCAATGGATTGGAATTCTGAGGATGAAAATCTGTATATTGTAATGCACGGACGGGATGATTTGCTGAGATTATTTCCAAATATCTATTCCGGTTGGGAAAGTGCCTTGCTCCCTTCTGAAGAATTTATAAGAGTTACTGAAGGTTCAAATTTTGGATGGCCCTATTGTTATTATGACCAAATGCAGGAGAAAAAGGTGCTTGCTCCTGAATATGGGGGCGACGGAAACATAATTGGGAGATGTCAGGAATTTGATGACCCTATAATGGGCTTTCCTGGACACTGGGCACCAAACGATTTGGTTTTTTATGATGGGGATAAGCTCCCAGAGCGGTATAAAAATGGGGCATTTATAGCTTTTCATGGATCAACCAACAGAGCACCTTACCCACAATCCGGGTATTTTGTTGGATTTGTTCCTTTTAAGGACGGAAAGCCTTCCGGGGATTGGGAAGTTTTTGCCGATGGTTTTGCTGGGGTAGATCCCATCGTAAGTGTTAAAGATGCGGAGTATAGGCCTATGGGTATTGCGTTTGGACCCGACGACAGTATGTACATTTCCGATTCAGTAAAGGGAAGGATATGGAAGATAGTTTTTGAGGGTGACAAAAATAATTTTGGCAGGGAACAATTGGTGGAAATGGAAAAAAGAAAGCTATTGGCCCACATTAGAACGCCGGAAGAAACCAAGGATAATCTAATGGTGGGAGAATTTACGGGAGGTGAAAAGATTTATTATACTTATTGCAGTACCTGTCATCAACAGGATGGTAGAGGTGCCACGGGTAGATTTCCACCTTTGAATGGAACGGAATGGGTAATTGGTGACAAAGAGAGATTGATCAATATTATTTTAAATGGAATGGAAGGTTCCATGGAGGTGAACGGGGAGGTCTACAATGGGGTAATGCCACAACATAGTTTTTTGAGTGATGAAGAAGTGGCCGATGTCCTGACCTACATCAGGACCAATTTTGGGAATGATGCCGGGGAGATAAAAGCAGAAGAAGTAAAGAAGCTAAGAAGCAGTTTATAGAATTTATATGCGAGGTGTTTATATCAACTAATATTTTTAAAAAATGAAAAATATACTAAAAAATCGGATTTGGGTTATTATTCTATTGCTTGCGGCAACTATTTCCTTGAGCGCACAGGACTACGACATTTTAATTAAGGGTGGGCATGTGGTCGATACAAAAAATAATTTGGACCAAGTTATGGATGTAGCCATAAAGGATGGTAAAATCGCAAAAGTCGATTCCAAAATTCCAGAAAACCAGGCCAAAACGGTGATAGATGCAAAGGGGTTAATAGTGGCTCCCGGACTTCTTGATATTCATGGGCACAATTTTTTTGGGACCGAGGAGGATGCGTATTTAAGTAATAGTTTTACTGCCTTGCCCCCTGATGGATTTACCTTTAGAAGTGGGGTCACCACTATTGTGGATGTAGGTGGAGCCGGATGGAAGAATTTTAAAACGTTCAAGGCACAGACGATCGATAAATCCAAAACAAGGGTATTGTCCTTCTTGAACATTATAGGGTCGGGCATGAAGGGAGGTGCCATTGAGCAAAATATAGAGGATATGAACCCTAAAATGACGGCTTATGTTGCCTCACAGCACAAGGGAACCATAGTAGGGGTAAAATTGGCCCATTATAGCGGTTTTGATTGGGAACCCGTAAATAGGGTGGTTTCAGCGGGTACCATGGCCGATATCCCAGTTATGATCGATTTTGGAGGTAGTGAACCCGAGTTGTCCTTGGAAACATTGCTTATGGAAAAGCTTCGTCCTGGGGACATCTTTACCCATGCCTATGCCCATGTAAAAGGAAGAACTCCTGTAGTGGATGAAAATGGGAAGGTAAGCAAGTATGTCATTGACGCCCAAAAACGTGGGATTATTTTTGATGTGGGCCATGGCGGTGGCAGCTTTGTATTTGCGCAAGCCATTCCGGCCATAAAACAGGGTTTTTTACCTAATTCCATAAGCACGGATCTGCATACGGGAAGTATGAACGGGGGAATGAAGGATATGCTCAATATTATGTCGAAGTTCATCAATATGGGGTTGACCCCAAAACAGGTAATCGAGTGTGCGACTTGGAATCCTGCCCAATATATTAAACGTACGGATTTGGGACATTTAACGGTCGGAGCTGTGGCGGACCTAACAATTCTAAACCTAAGAAAGGGGAACTTTGGGTTTATTGATACACAGGGGAAAAAAATGATGGGCGATCAAAAATTGGAATGTGAGCTAACCCTAAGGGAGGGAGATGTGGTCTGGGATCTTAATGGTATTTCCAGGCCTATATGGAATGCGAAGTAAACCTGTTTAAAGGCAATTGCTTACGGGAAATGAATTTGATTAATCTATAAAATATGAATTATGCTTAGTAGGAGAAAATTATTGAAAACCTTATCCAGTGTTCCTGTGGTGGGCGGATTGGTAGGTACTGGACTTTTAACGCCACAATTACTTGGTGCTGCAGTAACCCAACCGGCAAAACGAAATTTTTTCAAGGAGCTGGGTATACGAACATTTATCAATGCAGCGGGAACCTATACATCTATGACAGGTTCTCTAATGTCCGAAGAGGTTACTTCGGCAATTGTTTTTGGCGCAACGGAATATGTAGATTTGGATGACCTTCAGGACAAGGTTGGTGAACGAATTGCAGAATTGTTAGAGTGCGAATATGCCACTGTTTCTTCTGGTGCCTTCGGGGCCATGTCCATTGGGCTTGCAGGGGTAATTTCCGGAATGGATTCCGAAATAGCTGCCCAACTTCCTGATACTACCGGACTAAAGCACGAAGTAATAATTCAGGAAGGCCATAATATTGGGTATACCCATGCCCTTTTAAACGTTGGTGCCAAACTAGTGGTGGTAAAAACAGCCAAGGAGATGGAGAAGGCCATTAATAAAAACACGGCAATGCTCTGGTTTTTGAATGCCAATACGGACAATGGTGAGATTAAATATGATGAATTTTTAGCTATTGGGAAAAAACACAATATTCCGACTTTTATAGATTGTGCCGCGGACGTACCCCCAGTGGAGAACTTATTTAAATTTACCAAGATGGGGTTCGATTTAGTGGCATTTTCAGGAGGAAAAGGAATTAGAGGACCTCAAAGTGCTGGATTGTTATTGGGCAAAAAAGACCTTGTTAAAGCGGCTAGGATACATACTCCACCGCGTGGAAGCACTATTGGTAGGGGGATGAAAGTAAACAAGGAAGAGGTTTTGGGGATGCTGGTGGCCCTGGAAATGTATTTGGCCAAAGATCATGAAAAGGAATGGGAGCTATGGGAAAATCAAATCAAATTAATTAGCGACAGTGCCTTATCCGTAAAAGGGGTGCAGACAGAAATACATGTGCCACCTTATGCCAACCACGTTCCTTCCCTACGTATTAAATGGGATAGCAATTTGGTTAAGATTAGTCCAGAGGAAGCCAGGAAAAAGTTAATGGAAGGTCACCCTGCCATAGCTACTGTGGGCGACAAGGAAACTATAGGCATAACTACATGGATGATGGATCCGGGTCAGGAAAGAATAGTCGCCAAACGCATTAAGGAAGTGTTGGAAAATGTGTAATTAGTTATTAATAGAAATTAGTTTTAAAAGCAAGCGTATGAATTTTAAGTATTTTTTAGTCCCATTAATAGCCTTTATAACCATTTCCTGCAATACAAAAAAAGAAGATGTGGAGGCGGCAGTTAATATTGAAACCCCAACGATTCCGGCCGATTACAATCCAGAGGAAAAACTTAAGGAACTGGGCATAACCTTAATGGAAGCCAGTGCTCCTGTAGCCAATTATGTAAATGCCGTTCGCTCTGGAAATCTCATCTTTCTCTCCGGAAAAGGCCCTTTGCAAGCCAATGGCGAAAATATTGAGGGCAAGGTCGGGACAGATCTAACGATAGAGGAGGGTTATGAGGCCGCACGAATTACGGGGATTAATCAATTATCGGTCTTAAAATCGGAATTGGGAAATTTAAATAAGGTAGTTAGGGTGGTCAAGGTTTTGGGTATGGTAAATGCAGGACCGGATTTTCCCGATCATCCCAAGGTGATCAATGGATATTCGGATTTGATGGTGGCGGTATTTGGTGAAAGGGGAAAACATGCCCGCGCTGCCGTAGGTATGGGGTCCCTTCCCGGGAATATAGCAGTGGAGATCGAAATGATAGTGGAGGTAATGCCAGATTGAATTTGATGCCAAATATTATATATACCTTCCTTTCTACCATCAAAAAGTAAACCGCCGAGGACGCTGGTCAACAGCCGTTGGATTTCCATGTAGGACCCGAAAAGCGATATTCCTTTTGTAACCAACCAACCAACTATGAATGAAAATGAATTCCCCCTCCAAAGCTGTGAAGGGGAATATTGTTATATTTATCAGTGAAACTCAATTTTGAGAAGTCAGTAAGACGCACTGAAAATTGTAAGTTGAACTAATCCCGCCTTTTTCGGTGGGATCTAGGTTCAATACCTCGACCCTTGGGTCGATTCCTATTATTGGGTTCAGGGCCTGCCTTTGTCGGCAGACAGGCTTGCCCTGAGGTTTAATACCTTTTATGATAGTTTTTGGAAAAGTCCGCAACTAAGGCTGGGCTATACCCAAATTTAAAATCTTTAACAGTTGAAAAAACTCCTAATCAAAAATATGGTCTGTGATAGATGTAAAACCCTTTTGGCACAGGAGTTTGCCAAGGCTGGGATTTCAATTGTATCTATTAAATTAGGAGAGATCGTTTATGGGGAAAGCGTTGATAATGATGATGAAAAAATAGAAGGTATATTGAAAAATAACGGTTTCGAATTGGTTAAGGATACAGCTGATATGATCATTGAAAACATTAAGATCCAACTAATTAATACGATCAATAATGGAGAAAATGATATAGTAGGGAACATGTCCACCTTCTTGTCCGAAAAACTGAATAAAGATTACTCTATCCTTAGTAAAATGTTTAGTAAAAAGGAAGGAGTGACTATTGAGAAATACTACATCGATCTAAAAATTGAACGGGCCAAGGAACTCATCCAAATGAACGAACTCAATTTTTCTGAAATTGGTTATGCCTTAAATTACCGGAACAGTAGCCATTTAGCCTCGCAGTTTAAGTCGGTCACCGGCATGTCTATGGGAGAGTACAAAAAATTACAACAATGGGATAGAAAACCGCTGGACAAAATTATGTAAAGAATCTCCATAATTCTTAAAAGTGTTCCGTGTCGATATGACTATTTTTACTTACGAATTAAAAATGCTTGGAGATGAGACACACTTATAAGATACACGGTATGACCTGCAATGGATGTAGGTCGCATGTTGAGAATACCATAAAAGCAGTGGAAGGCGTTACCCACGCAACGGTAGATCTGGAAAAGGCCGAAGCTATCATTGAAATGGACGGGCATATACCTCTATCCACATTTAAAAAGGCCTTGGAAGATGATGGCGGTGCCTATGGTATTTCTATGCCAGGGGAAGAACACGAGCATCATTCCCCTAAAAAACAAAAGTCTAGTGGGTCCGGGACAGGAACGTTTTATTGTCCCATGCATTGTGAGGGGGATAAAACCTATGATCAGCCAGGGGATTGTCCGGTTTGTGGAATGGATCTGGTGGAAGAGGTAAAAATGAATGTCAATGACGGGACGCAATACACCTGTCCCATGCACCCTGAGATTATTGAGGATAAACCAGGATCCTGTCCTATCTGTGGAATGGACTTGGTGCCAATAAAGGCAGATATTTCCGCAGAGGAGAAAAACTATAAAAAATTATTGAAGAAGTTTTGGTTAGCCCTTGCCTTTACGTTGCCAATTTTTATTATTGCCATGTCCGAGATGGTTCCCGATAACCCATTGTATACTATTTTGGATATGAAATATTGGAACTGGATCCAGTTTGGATTGTCCATTCCCGTGGTATTTTATGCAACTTGGATGTTTTTTGAGAGGGCTTATCGCTCAATAATGACATGGAATTTAAACATGTTTACCCTTATTGGGATTGGCTCTAGCGTTGCTTGGTTATTTAGTGTGTTCGGGATGCTTTTTCCGGATATTTTCCCTTCCCAATTTAAAACCCATCACGGTACAGTACATGTTTATTTTGAGGCCGCTACGGTAATATTGACCCTAGTTTTATTGGGGCAACTTTTGGAGGCCCGGGCCCATAGCAAGACCAACAATGCAGTGAAGGAGCTGTTGAAACTTGCACCCAATAAGGCCATTAAAATGGTGGATGGGAAAGAAGAAGTCATTGCCATCGATAAAATTAAAATTGGGGATTTGCTCAGGGTTAAGCCGGGGGATAAAATTCCTGTAGATGGGGTCATTCATGAGGGAATGAGCTCAGTGGACGAATCCATGATTACAGGAGAACCTATACCAGTAGATAAAAAGGAAGGCGACCAAGTAAGTTCCGGAACTATAAACGGAAATCAATCCTTTGTGATGAAAGCGGAAAAAGTGGGCTCGGACACTTTGCTGGCACAAATAATTGATTTGGTCAATAAGGCAAGTCGCAGTCAGGCCCCCATTCAGAAATTGGCGGATAGGATTTCAGGTTATTTTGTTCCTGTGGTGGTATTGGTTTCTGTAATTACTTTTATTGTTTGGGCTGTTTTTGGTCCCGAACCCAAATATGTCTATGCCCTGGTAAATGCTATTGCGGTATTGATCATAGCCTGTCCCTGTGCCTTGGGCTTGGCCACACCAATGTCTGTTATGGTAGGAATAGGTAAAGGGGCCCAATCCGGGGTGCTGGTCAAAAATGCAGAGGCTTTGGAAAAAATGAATAAAATTGATACTCTAATTATTGATAAGACAGGAACAATTACAGCAGGAAAGCCATCCGTGGAAAAAGTCGTGGTCACCTCGGACGAATACTCTGGGAAAGAAGTGTTGCAATACATTGTATCACTCAATCAAATGAGCAAACATCCCTTGGCGGAGGCAACGGTTGCATACGGGAAGGAACAAGGAGCGGAAATATTGAAGGTGTCGGAATTTAATTCGGTCACCGGGAAGGGCGTAACCGGAATTATCGAAGGGAAAAAGCTGGCATTGGGCAATGAAAGAATGATGGAGGAAGTCAAGGCCACAATGTCGGAGGCGCTTATCAATAAGGTTAAATCACAGCAGCAGCTTGGCAAAACGGTTTCCATGATTTCAGTGGATGGTACTGCGGTTGGATTTGTTGTGATTACAGACAAAATAAAAGAAACAAGCAAAAAGGCCATTTCAGAACTGCAATCTTTGGGAATATCCGTAATAATGTTGACAGGTGACAACTATGATACGGCAAAGGCTGTGGCCGGGGAACTAGATCTTACCAAGTTCAAAGCTGGGATGCTTCCTCAGGACAAGCTGAATGAAGTGGAAAGCTTACAGGAACAGGGCAAAAAAGTGGCGGTGGCAGGCGATGGCATAAACGACGCACCGGCCTTGGCAAAGAGCGAGGTTGGGATTGCCATGGGAACAGGCACCGATGTCGCTATTGAAAGTGCCTCCATTACTTTGGTAAAGGGAGATTTACAGGGAATTGTAAAAGCTAGGAACCTAAGTGTAAAGGTGATGGGAAATATTAAACAAAACCTATTTTTTGCACTGGTATATAATACGCTTGGTGTCCCCATTGCAGCTGGTGTTCTATATCCATTTTTCGGACTACTATTATCACCCATGATAGCCGCTTTGGCCATGAGTTTTAGTTCGGTTTCCGTAATTGCGAATGCCCTGAGATTGCGAAATGCGGATATTTCTTGATTCGGCACCTTCCTGAAAATTGACAAAATATACCATGGTTTATTATTTTAATCTTTACATAACGATCTAATAACTTTAAAAAATTCATTTAAACTTAAAAAGGGGGGAATATTGTCTTTTAATATTTATCTTTTGAGAACTTTTACACCAAACTGCCATCATTTTTGAAGCTAGTAAAAAAAGATATTTCGTTTTTGCTGTATGGGGCATTTGCCTCCTTTGGCACTTATTTTTGCATGTATGCCTTTCGTAAGCCTTTTACAGTAGCCACGTTTGAGGATCTTTCTTTTGCTGGGGTCGATTACAAGATAATCTTGATTATAGCCCAGGTTATGGGCTATATGCTTTCTAAATTTATAGGTATCAAAGTAATTTCCGAGCTTCAGCCCAACAAGAGAATATATTATCTTTTGGGCTTAATTCTTGCAGCTGAAGTAAGTCTACTTTTGTTCGCCATAACTCCTGCCCCCTATAATTTTATATTTATGTTTTTAAATGGACTTCCGTTGGGGATGGTCTGGGGAATTGTATTTTCATATTTGGAAGGTAGAAAGTTTACCGAATTTTTGGGTGTGGCTTTGTGCTCCAGCTTTATTGTATCCAGTGGAGCGGTAAAATCTGTTGGTCTTTTGGTTATGGAAAACTTGCAGGTGTCCCAATTTTGGATGCCATCTGTTACTGGAGCTGTTTTTTTGGCTCCTTTTGTGTTTTTTGCCTGGTTATTGAATAGAATGCCCCAACCTACAGAGGAGGATAAGGAACTTAGAACAGAACGGCAGCCTATGACAGGAAAGGATAGGAAAAGGGTTTTTCTTGCGTTCTTGTTCCCGATTATAATTTTGGTTTTTTTCTACACTTTTTTAACGGCATTGCGCGATTTCAGGGATAATTTTTCCAGGGAGATCTGGGATGCCTTAGGTTTTGAGGGAGATGCCGCCATATATACCATATCGGAACTGCCTATCGCCATATTGGTACTGGTTATCATAGGTTTTTTGGGAGTGATCAAAAGCAATTATAAGGCTTTTGTCTCCTATCATTACCTATTACTTTTTGGCACTATTGCCATTGGTCTTTCTACCTTGTTGTTTCAAATGGATTTAATTTCGCCTATTCTTTGGATGATCAGTGTTGGTTTTGGACTCTATATATGCTATGTGCCTTTTAACTGTATTTTTTTCGATCGCATGATAGCCACTTTCCGTATAAAGGGCAATGCAGGATACCTAATATATATTGCGGATGCTTTCGGTTATTTGGGCAGTATGGGTGTTCTGCTTTATAAGAATTTTGGTCAGAGCTCGCTTTCTTGGCTCAATTTCTTTATGGCCAGCACTTATTTAATCGCCGTTTTGGGGTCTATTATTACTTTAGTTTCACTTTTCTACTTTAAAAGGAAATACAAGAAGAATTTATTGGTGGAAAAGTCGGAAATACACTTGGTAGAGGTTTAAATTTTCTACTGTTTATTCCCCGTCATCACTCCTTAAATTTCTTTTAGGGTTGCACTTTTCTTGTCTCATTTGCGACCTTAACGTTGTTTTAACAATTAAGCACATTTCATTGCAATCTTTTAATATTAATTGAGGGTTTAGTTAACCTGTGCCAGGGATATTTGCGCTCACTAAATAATTAAAAAATCACAAACTAAAAAGAATGAACAAAACAAGTATTGTTATGATATTTGCCTTTTTTGCATTTATCATGGGCCATTCCCAGGGAGTATTTACGGGAACGGTTTTGGATGAAAACAATGCGCCTTTACCAGGGGCATCGGTGGTCATTAAAGGTAGTGCCAAGGGTGTGGCTACCGATTTTGACGGAAATTTTCAAATTGAATTAAATTCGGCAAGCGATATCCTCCTCGTTTCCTATATAGGATATATTCCCATTGAATTTGCCACTTCTGGCAAAACATCAGCGGAAATAGTACTTCTTCCCGATTCGGAAAAATTGAATGAAGTGGTAGTAACGGCTTTGGGGATTACCAGAGCAGAGAAAAAGATTGGTTATGCCACCCAAAAAATGGATGTGGAGATTATAGAGGAAATAAATGCTCCCAATGTGGGAAATTTATTTACTGGTCAGGTGGCAGGCCTAAATGTTAGCAATCCCACCGGGCTATTTCAAAAGCCTTCATTTTCCCTAAGGGGCAAATCGCCCTTGATCGTAATTGATGGGATACCTGTGGAGACCGATTTTTATGATGTTTCTGCCAATAATATTGCCAATGTAAACGTCTTAAAAGGAACTACGGCTTCTGCACTCTATGGATCTAGGGGTAGAAATGGTGCTATATTGATAACAACAAAGAATGCCAATGTAGATGGATTGGAAATTTCTGTTTCCCATAATACAATGGTATCTGCGGGCTTCACAGTTTTTCCGGAAACCCAGACAGAATATGGTAATGGATCCAATGGTAAATATGAATTCTGGGACGGTAAGGACGGAGGTATTTCTGATGGGGATATGATCTGGGGTCCCAAGTTTGAACCTGGGGTTTTGGTCTCCCAATGGAACAGTCCCATATTGGATAACGTTACTGGGGAAACCATTCCCTGGTGGGGGGATGTTTATGGCACCCAATATGACGATAAATCCCGTTATTCCAGAGTGCCTACTCCATGGGAATATCACAATAATTTAAAAGATTTTATGGGTACCGGGTATATTTCAAGTACGGATTTTTCCATATCGAGCAAATCCGAAAAAGGGTCTTTCCGTTTGTCTGGAAATTATTCCGACCAAAAAGACAGGGTTCCCAATTCCGGTCTAAAAACAGGAGGATTAACTTTTAAGTCTACCACCAACCTTTCCAAATCTCTTACGTTGGATAGTAAATTGTCCTATAATAAGGTGTATTCCCCAAACTATCCAAGACACGGCTACGGACCAAAGAACCACATGTATACCATACTTATCTGGATGGGAGACGATGTTGACGGTCAGGACTTAAAAGAGCACATGTACGTTCCAGGTCAGGAAGGATACAGACAGGCCAACTTTAATTATGCCTGGTACAACAACGTGTACTTTGCGGCCAATGAACTGAACCAGAAATACGATGCGGATCTTATCAATGCCCAGATGGTACTTAAGTATAATATAGCCGAAGGCCTAAATCTACAGGGAAGGGGTTCAGCCGTTATACAGGATATTTTTGAGGATAGACAAAGTCCCAAGACTTATTTAAATTATGGCGATGCCAGGGAAGGTGATTATAAGACCTGGAATTCCAAGAGACTGACCGTAGATTATGATATTTTGGCTTCCTACACCAAATCTTTGACCGAGGATATCTCCTTCGACGTCAATGCCGGTGCTTCTGCCTTTTACAGAAAATATCAGCAGGAATACAATTCTACAGATGGTCTTGTGGTACCTTTTGTGTATAGTCTTAACAACACAAGTGGCAATGTGGCCGCAACTACTTATGTTCAGGAAAGGGCAACCAATAGTGTCTATGCCACTTTGGGATTGGATCTATATAATGCAGTGTTTTTAACAGCCGCTGCTAGAAACGACTGGTCTTCTACATTGCCAAAGGAAAATCGTTCCTATTTCTACCCATCAGTTTCTTTGAGTACGGTGGTATCCAATTTTGTAACTATGCCCGAGGCTGTGGATTATTTAAAGCTTTACGGCTCATGGGCACAGGTTTCCAGTGATTTGAACCCTTATAGCACAGAGTCTTATTATACCAATAGCGGGGTTTTTGGAGGCAATATTAAATTGCAGTACCCTAATGGTCTTGTAAATGCCAATATAGAGCCCGAAAGTTCCAATTCGTTCGAGCTTGGTCTAAGTTCTGCCTTTTTAAAGAATAGGCTTGCACTGGACCTTACTTATTATAATGTGGTAGATACTAACCAGATTATAGATCTGCCAATTTCAAACACATCAGGATTTGAAAATAGAAAGGTAAATGGTAACGAATATACTACCAATGGCCTGGAAGTGGTACTTAATGCCAAACCTATCCTTACTGATGACTTTAGTTGGAATGTAACTGCCAACTGGAGCAGAAAGGTTCAGAAAATCACGGAAATATATGGGAACAATACCACGTATAATAATCTAAGGCTGAACGATAGGGCAGATAGCTACTATGCAACTGTGTGGCAGAAGTCTGCGGATGGAGATCTGATCCTGGGAGCTAACGGATTGCCAATTAGGGATAATTTCCCACAGCTTTTGGGGCATAACGATCAGGATTGGACCCTTGGACTTCAGAATAGCTTTAAGTATAAGAACCTCACCGTAAACGTTGGGATAGACGGTGGATGGGGCGGTCTAATCCGTTCCTTGACCGTTGAAAAAATGTGGTGGGGCGGTAAGCACCCCAATTCTACCGAATATAGGGATGCGGAGTATGCCGCCGGTGTACCAGTGTATGTACCGGAAGGGGTACAGGTTACAGGGGGAGACCTGGTGCAGGACGTAAATGGGGATGTAATTTCCGATACTAGGACGTACACCCAGAATACTACTGCAGTAAGCTGGCAGACCTGGTCACAGAACTATCCGTACAGGGCTGCTGTGACCTATAAGGAAAGTGAGAAATTTGCGAATATTTTCGATCGAAGCTTCTTTAAATTAAGAACACTTTCCTTTAATTATGATTTCACCGAACTGGCCAATATCAATGGTGTAAAAAATCTTGATGTAACCCTTAGCGGCTATAATTTATTGGTATGGAAGAAGGCAGATATCATTGATCCGGATTTTGGGAACGACAATAATTTACAGGATCCTTCCACTAGATACATTGGTATAGGCGTTAATGTTAAATTTTAGTAAAAGACACAAAATGAAGAAAATAGGAATTTTATTTAGCCTAACGGTATTGATGGCCCTTACTGGCTGTCAAGATCTTACAGAATTGAACGACAACCCTAACAATGTCAGTGAAACGCACCCACAATTGTTATTGACCAATATTGCAAGCAATGCCTTTGAGGTCGATGGTACTGGTGCCTTATACGCCTCGCGTATATTGGTGCAGACCGATGGGGAGAACAGTGGTCAATATTACAACTGGGACCGTGCCAGCTTTGACGACTATAATATGTTGGGAGAGGTCACCAAAATGATGCAGGAGGCAGAACGTATAGAAAGTGATGAATATATTGCCTTATCCAAATTCTTTAGGGCATTTTACTTCTATAACCTGACCCTTACATTTGGCGACATTCCTTATAGCGAAGCCCTTAAAGGTGAAACAGAGGAGCAGTATTTGCCCAAGTATGATAGCCAAAAGGAAGTTTTTGTTGGGATATTAAGGGAATTGTCGGAAGCCAATGATCTTCTGGAGGGGAATACCAACATTATTGCCGGGGATATTATTTTTGGTGGTAATACTACCAAATGGCAAAAATTGGTCAATTCCTTTAGATTAAAGGTTCTTATGACCCTTTCCAAAAAGGTTGGCGATGCCGACTTGAGCGTAATAAGTTCCTTTGCCAGTATATACAATAATGAGCCTATAATGGTGTCTAACGAGGACAATGGCCAGTTGACCTTCTTGGACGAGGAAGGAAGCAGGTATACGGAATTCAACTCCAGTGGTTATGGATCGGGAATGTATATGTCCTCAACTTTTATCGAAATGCTTCAGGACAGACAGGATCCTAGGTTGTTCATTTATTGCGGACAGACCAAAAATGCCAAGGAAGCAGGATTGGCTATTGATGATTTTATGGCCTATGAAGGTGGAGATCCCTTAGCGCCTTATGCAGAGGTTAATGACAAGGCTGCAGCAGGTGATGTCTCCAAGGTAAACCTGCGATATACTACAGACCCTACTACCGAGCCCCACAACCTAATGGGATATTGGGAATTGGAGTTTATTTTGGCCGAAGCATCCGTTCGTGGATGGATTGCTACTGACGCAAAGGAACATTATGAAAATGGAGTTAAAGCTTCTTTCGATTTTTATAATACATATGCCAAGAACTTTGAAACTTATGTAGAGTCTTCGGATGCAGACACCTATCTTTTGGGAGCAGAGGTGGCATTTGATAACAGCTTGACCACTGACGAAAAGTTGGAGCTTATTTTGACGCAGAAATATTTTACTTCCTTTTTGCAAACAGGCTGGAGGGCATATTTTGATCATTTAAGGACAGGTTATCCAGCATTTGCACAATTACCTGGGGCCACACCTCCTACCCGATGGATTTACCCTAATTCTGAGTACAACAACAATTCTGCAAATGTAGCTGCAGCAATTGAAAGACAGTTTGGGGCTGGGAACGATAAGATTCGTGAAATAACTTGGTGGTTGGAATAATTTTCGGCACCAAAAAGGATTTTGGGAGCATATTGCCGATAATGATCCGCAATACAAAACCTAAGCCCATATATAATTTGTTCAAGGCCACAGTGGAAAACCACTGTGGCTTTGCCTTTTTAGGTAACCAAGTAAGGGGAATTATAAGGGGAGGGAGGATGCTTTGTATGTTGATGACCATTATAAATATTATATAGAAATTATAGTTATAGTTACAAAAATTTAATATTATTAACTATTTAACTTAACTTAGTCACATGATATTTACGCTTCTTCATTAATCAAAAATTAAAACCAATCAAAATGAGCAAAGCCAATTTTGTATTTAAAAGCACCATGATTTCGGTTATTTCAGGCATCTTGCGAAAAGTTTTAGCCAAAGAAATATTGCTAAAAACAATTGCATTTATGATTATTTCCGGTTCATTTTGGTCCTGTGCCAAAAAGGAACATGAAAATTCCCCTATAGTAAAGCATGTTGTGGTTATTGGTTTTGACGGATTAAGCCCCGATGGACTCAAAAAAGCAACAACTCCGACCTTTGATAAGATAATAAGTGAAGGGGCTTCAAGCATGCACGCCAGGGCGGTTCTGCCAACCAGTTCCAGTACCAACTGGGCTTCCATGATTATGGGTGCGGGGCCGGAGCAGCATGGAATTACTTCAAATAGCTGGGAGAAAAACAATTTTGTTTTGCCTACAATTATTCAAAGTGAGGATTTTCTTTTTCCCAGCATCTTTCAATTGATAGATGACCAAAAGGAAAATGCGGAAATTGGAGCTATTTATCATTGGACCGGGTTTGGACGGTTGTTCGAGAAAGGTGCCGTGGATTATGACATAAGTCCGGATTCCGAGGATGAAACAGCAGCCTTGGCAAGTGCTTATATAAAAGACAAAAAGCCCACCTTCACTTTTATCCATTTTGATCATGTGGATCACGGCGGACATGAATATGGTCACGGAAGTCCTGAATACTATAAATCCGTGGAAAAGGCGGACGCCATGCTGGCAGAAGTAATGGCAGCTATCAAGGCATCCGGAATGGCAGATGAAACATTGGTTATTATAAGTGCAGATCATGGTGGATTGGGCAAAGGGCACGGAGGGGAATCTTTACAGGAAATAGAAATTCCTTTTATCCTTTGGGGAAAATCGGTCAAGAAGAACCATGTGCTTAAATATCCAGTATATCAGTACGACAATGCAGCTACGGTCGCCTTTGCTTTGGGGATAAAAACACCTATGGCCTGGATTGGAAAACCCGTAAAGAATGCTTTTGAGGGATATGAACTTAGTGATGATTATCCAATTACGGAAAGGGTTGAAGAACCTGTCATTTTACCTGTAGCCACACTCAATAAAAAGGCTGGTGGCCTATTCGATGACACCGCCAACATCATTATTGAAAATACAAATGGTGCTGGTGAGATAAGGTATACCTTGGATGGTACCATGCCCAATGCAAATTCCACCTTATACACAGAGGCCGTCAGGACAACCGAAAATGTTGTTGTTAAAAGTGCTATTTTTAGAAATGGGAAAATTGCCAGTACAGTCTCGGAGGCCTTTTTTAGAATAAAAAATAAGACAATGGCGCCGCCCATATCTTATGAGGTATTTTATTTGGAAAACTTGACCAGCATTCCAAGCCTGGAAAATAAAAGACCGGATGCTAAGGGAACTTGTTTCGAAATTACTTCCGATGAGGTAAAGGAAGAAATTAGAAGCAGTACAGTGGTAAGATTTAGCACCAGCATTCAGGTTGAAAAGGAAGATAGGTTTACCTTTTATACCAATTCTGACGATGGAAGTAAATTATGGGTAAATAATGAATTGGTAGTGGACAATGATGGGGACCATGGGGTAATTGAAAAGAATGGCGGTATTACCCTGCAGCCGGGGACCTACCCCTTACAAGTGGTATGGTTTAATGGTGGTGGAAGTGGATGGTTGAATGTGGATTATCAAACTACGACCACTCCTAAACAAGTATTACCTTCTACAATTTTAAAGTAATTGGAAATAGTAGAAAAAAAATAGTCAATGAAGCTTATTATTTATTCTTATGTTGATCTCCATGACCGAAATATACTAGCAAAATACGGACCTTATGAAGCAAGATAATTTAGGCATTGATGCCCAAAACAAAAAGACCGAAGGGGATATAAATTTTACTCCCGCACGTGCAGCTTGGATGGACTCCCAGATAAGTGATGAAACCAAACAGATTTTGGAACGGGATGCCCGATATTTTTTGCACCAGTCCATGTCCACACCCTGTTTGGATGTCTTACAAAGTTGTGAGGGCCCCTATATTGAAAATATATCAGGAAAAAAATACCTGGATTTCCATGGCAACAACGTGCACCAAGTGGGCTACGCCAATCCACAACTAATTGAAAAAATTATTGAGCAATTAAGGGTTTTACCTTTTTCACCAAGGCGTTATACCAATATACCTGCCATTGATTTTGCCGAGAAATTGGCCTCTTTAATGCCATCAGACCTTAATAGGGTTCTCTTTACACCCAATGGGAGTTCCTCCATAGGGATAGCTTTAAAATTGGCGAGGGCCATTACAGGAAGATTTAAGGTGGTTTCCTTTTGGGATTCATTTCATGGGGCCTCCTTGGATGCCATCAGTGTGGGAGGGGAATCCGTTTTTAGGGAGTCTATGGGGCCTTTAATGCCGGGCGTAGAACGAATTCCCCCTCCAATAACCTATCGTGGGATTTTTGAGGACAATGAGGATAAATGTTTGGAATATTTGGAATATGTGTTTTCCAAAGAAGGCGATATGGGGGCTTTTATTGCCGAAACGATCCGAAATACGGATGTGCAATTGCCCTCCAAAAATTTTTGGAAAAAGGCGAGGGAACTTTGCACCAAATATGGAGTATTGCTGATACTGGACGAAATTCCTATTGCCTTGGGAAGAACTGGTAAAATGTTCGTATTTGAACATTATGATATTGAACCAGATATATTGTGTATCGGCAAAGGATTGGGAGGCGGTATTTTTCCGCAGGCCGCAATAGTTACCAGGGACGAATACAACAAATTTGGAGATATCTCCCTTGGGCATTATACCCATGAAAAAAGTCCGTTGGGCGCAGTGGCGGGTCTTGCTACCATTGCTTTTTTGGAAAATGAAAAAATATTCGACAAGGTAAGGGCAGATGAGAAATATTTGAAATCGTCCTTGGCAGCATTGCAATTAAAATATCCTTTAATAGGGGATGTTAGGGGCAAGGGATTATTGTGGGGCGTGGAACTGGTATTGGATAAAAAAACAAAGGAAAAGGCTATCAATGAGGCGGAAGTGGTCATGTATGAATGCCTTAAAAGGGGCCTTAGTTATAAAGTATCCGCTGGTAATGTACTGCAATTGTCACCAGCACTGACCATTAGTCGAAAGAAACTGAACAAAGCCTTAAATATCCTTGATGAGAGTTTGGCCATTGTACATTCGTAATTAAAATGGTCGAGCATTCTAAGATAAAACCGTCTATTAAATAATAAATAAACAGATGAACATTAAGAGTACAGTAATATTGTTTATTGCCATGGCATTCCATTTAGCGGGTAGTGCCCAAAATGTACAAGAAGAGTTTTTAATTCAACCCTATCTTCAGGATGCGGAGCCCAATTCCATTAAAATTATGTGGGAAACGTCCATGGGTGATGAAAGCATAGTGGAATGGGGATTAACACCAAAACTAGGAAAAAAGACCAAGGGTATTGCCTTTGATATCAATTTTAGTGAATCCCGTATCCATGAGGTTAAATTGGAGGGTCTGCAACGCTTTACAGAGTATTATTACCGTGTAAAAACGGGAAAAATGGTTTCGGATATCTTTCAATTTAAGACCCCTCCTTTTGCCAGTGACCATGAGTCCTTCAAAATTGTGGCGATGAGCGATATGCAAATAGATCATAATAACCCCAATAAGTTTTCCGAAGTAGTCAATGACGGCATTTTGCAATATTTGGAAAAGGAGTTTGGCGGCAAGCTTCCCAATAATTTGGCCATGGTGATGATTCCTGGCGATCTGGTGGAGAATGGCACCAAATATTACCAGTGGAAGGAACATTTTTTTAATCCTGCCGAAAAATTGTTTGCAGAGGTGCCCGTCTACCCGGTATTGGGGAATCACGAAAAGAACTCGGTATTTTATTTTAAATATTTCAGTCTTCCCGAAAACGGTACACCTGCCTATGCGGAACATTGGTGGTTTAAGGATTACGGGAATACCAGGATTATTGGGCTCAATTCAAACGATGGCTATAATAACAGTAGGGACCAGTATGAATGGCTGCAAAAGCTCTTGGACGAAACGGCCAAAAACGAGGAGGTTGATTTTGTTTTTGCCCAATTGCACCATCCACACAAATCCGAACTTTGGATTCCGGGCGAAGAGGATTTTACCGGAAAAGTGGTGGCCCTTTTGGAGGCATTTACCACCAAGACAGGGAAGCCCAGTATTCACTTTTTTGGGCATACCCACGGCTATTCCAGGGGTCAGTCCAAGGATCATAAACACTTATGGATCAACGTTGCCTCTGCAGGAGGTGCCATTGATAATTGGGGAGAATTTGAAGGCAGGGATTACGATGAATTTACGGTAACCCAGGACGAATATGGTTTTGTGATGGTGGAAGTTGATGCCAGCCAGGAAGACCCTAAGTTTACCATTAAAAGGATTAGTCAGGGGAACGAAGAATTGGAACGCAAAAACGAACTCAGGGACAGCCTTGTAATATTTAAAAACAAAAGAAAACCTGGGGTTCCCAGTGTTATCTCACCCAATAACGAAACGGTCGATTTTACGGGAACTATCCTAAAGGCAGGGGATTTCAACAGCAGCTTTAGCAATGCTTTCCATGCGGCCTCCCATTGGCAGATAGCAGAGAGCAATGACTTTGAAAAGCCAATTTTTAACAGCTGGAAACAATTTGAAAATTGGTACTACAAGGAAAATCGGCAAAAGGACGATGACCTAACAGATGAAAAAACAAACAGATTAAAATCCGGAACCACCTACTACTGGAGGGTGCGCTACCGCGACCAAAATTTAAATTGGAGCGATTGGTCAACTACCGCTACATTTAAGACCAACAATTAGTTATAATTCATAAAAAGTATAGATATGAAGAAAACCGTTAACACCGTTCTATGTGTGATCCTTTTTGGTTTTTTTGGTCCACTTGCCGCCCAAAGTAAGGAAGCTCCCAATGTAATATTGATTACTATGGACGGTTTCCGATGGCAGGAACTATTTTCAGGGGCGGATTCCCTATTGGTCGCAAACAAGGATTATGTTGGCGATACTACGGCATTGAAATCCCGCTTTTGGAGGTCGACCCCAGAAGAAAGAAGATCGTTGTTAATGCCATTTTTTTGGAACGAAGTGGCAGAAATGGGTCAACTATACGGCAATAGGTTTAAGGGCAGTATGGTAAACTTGACCAATACCATGTGGTTTTCCTACCCTGGATATAACGAGATTTTAAGCGGTGAAGCAGATGATAGTCGCATTACCAGCAATAAGAAGATAAACAATCCCAATACAACCATTTTGGAACGGGTAAATAAATTACCTGGGTATAGGGGGAAGGTGGCTGCTTTTGGAAGTTGGGACGTATTTCCATATATAATAAATGAGGAACGATCGGGGGTACCGGTGAATGCTGGATTTGACATTGCAGAGGGAGCAAATCTAAGCCCGCGTGAAGAATTCCTGAATCAGTTGCAACCACAGGTACCTAGTCCTTGGGGAACGGTACGTTTGGATGCTTTTACACATCATTTTGCCTTGGAGCATATGAAAAAAGAACATCCAAAATTGGTATATATCTCCTATGGAGAAACTGATGATTTTGCCCATGACGGAGATTATGAGGCTTATTTAAAATCGGCTCACAATACTGACGGATTGATCAAGGAATTGTGGCAGTTTGTTCAGGGGGATGATTTTTACAAAGACAACACTACCTTTATTATAACCACGGATCACGGTAGGGGTACCCAACCCTTGGAAACATGGAAAAGCCATGGCGGTGATATTGCGGGTGCAGATGAAGTATGGTTAGTAGCATTTGGGAAAGAAGTAAGCACTTTGGGCGAAATTACTTCTCAGGAAAAGTTATATACCAATCAAATAGCTCCAACAGTATTAGAGGCTATGAAGCTCCAATTAAAAGATCATGATTTTGAAGGAGAGTCTATTTCGCTTTATACCAAATAGTGGTTTCCAATAATAGGGTACTTCAAATAATCGATTGAGCTAAAAAAATATCCTAGGATAGATTCCGTCCTAGGATATTTTGTTCTTATACCTCCGACAAAGAAAGTGCCTCTATGTCCTGTTTAAAGCCTTCCAATGTTTCTAGCCCTTGTGTCAATTCCTCTAGAACAGCAAGCTTTACATCTTCAAATCGCCCTTTTAAATTTCCAAACAATTGTTGGTAATAGGTGATGCCCTCATTCAAATTATGGGTAAATGTCAATAGGTATTTCTCCTGCTTCTTATTCATAGATTCCCTTGATTCCTCAATTCTATTTTTGAGATAATCCAAGTAGATTCCAAGCTCCTTAATAAACATATGGGGCCTATCGGTTCTGGTAATTACATTGCCACGCCCGTAAATGTGGTCTACCATTTCCTTTAAGGTCATTATTTTGGAATAATAGGCCATATTGGGCCCTGGGCAGATGGAAACTCCAGTTCCTTCTGTTTTGGTATCCAAGCCATAGGCCAATAAGGCTGAGGTGCCAAGACCTACACAGGTACATGATTTCTCTGTTATTTTATTGAATTTTCCGGTATATTCCTTTTCGGTTAAATCCAGTGCATCCAGTTCCTTAATTCTTAAATGCTGGTATTGCCTTGAGGCAGTGCAAAGCCCTTTCTCGGAATAGTCTTTGTTCAAGGCTACAAATTTCTTAGGACAGGAACTTCCCGGGCGATCCTTGTCTATGTTTTTAAACTTTTCCATATCCTTGGTGTTTCCACGAAGGTTATGGAAGGGTACTCCCAATGGGGATATATCACTCAGGTACAAATCCTCTTCTTTGGCGGCAACCAATTTATCCAAGGTAGCCTTGTCAACAGTTGTGGCCTCAGGAACCAAGAGAAATGGGGTTCCCCAACCAACAGAATCCACCTTGTAATGATCCATTAAAAATTGGTGTTCCTCTGCGGTACCCACACCTCCTTGGGCAGTTATTTTTAAGGATAGATTTTGTTTGGGTACTTCGCGGCCCTTGTTGGCTAGTGCCGGAATTAAAATATCGTGGATTTCATTTATATAGGCTTGTTTATTGTCCCTGAACTCGGCCATAATAGGACCCATTAAATAACCATCTGTAGCAAAGGCATGTCCTCCACAATTTAGCCCGGATTCTATCCTATATTCCGATACCCAAATCCCTTTTTTGGCCAGAAACTTGCCTTGAATCAGTGCAGATCTATAATCACTTACCTTTAGGACTATTTTCTTTTTAATGTTGCCATTCCCATCTGGAAAAAAATCATCGAAATTTTCCATATAACTATAAAGTCGGGGGTTCATCCCAGCAGAAAGGATTACGGAGGAATTAAGGTCGCTATTGGCATATCCGCGCAAGGCTGCATGGGCATCATTAAATTCGGTGGGGAGTTTGTCATTTTTTGTATAATTGTCCTTGTCCACTTTGGTCATAATATTGACATCGATGCTGCCCATATACAAATTCTCCTTCAACCATTTTTTAATTTCCGCGACACTGAAATCGCCGGAAGTAAGATTTTCAAATTCTTCCTTTAGATGGGAAGCATTAGGCAGTAGACTTAAATATTCCTTTATTTCTTTTGCTGTTTCATGGGCAGAATTAATCAGGTCCGTAAATTTTTTTTGCGCCACATCATTGATCAAGTTGAGATAACTGGTAATTCTTTTGGCCCTAAAATCTTCCAATTTGTCTGAAATTTCCTGGTAGGGAAGTTCAAATTTTTCACAGTACATTTTCCTTAATTTTTCAATCAGGATGTCATCGACCAAAGAAATTACAGAATCTATACCTAGGTGGGAAACTTTGAGGGGTGTATCTATGGTAAACCCTATTCCCATAACTGGAATATGAAAGCTATGTTTATTCATTTTAACATTTTTTGTTGTACCGTTCCTATGTCACTACTGCAATCGCAACAGAGGTTGCCATTTATAGGATACCTTCTAGTTGCAGGACAGTTCAAATATGAATCGACAAATTTTAGAAGAAAGGAGTTCTTAGAATATGATAATTATCAGGAAATGGATAAAATATACAACTGGTGTTCAGGGGCTTGGGAGATATAGCTATTCTAAGGAGACCGAAGCTTTTATTTTTGGTAATGTTAGCTTGAAGTTTAGTTAACTTCTGGTCGGGTTATTAATACGATTTTTGTCTCGAAAAGTTTGAGTTAGTATTAGTTTGAGTTAGTCTAGTTGAAGAGCTGGTGCATTGCACCAGCTTTTTTTTCATTACCTAAAGAGGATTAGAAATGCCCCTACTGCGGTAAGGACCAAAATCATTTTTCGATAGAATTGTTCTTTTATAATTTTCACCAAACGCACCCCTACAATGATTCCGAGAACAATTCCTGGAACCAATTTTAAATTTATGAGCAAGGTCTCCGGGGTAATGGTCTTCCAAATGAAAATATGGAAGGGCAGTTTAAAGATATTTACTATAAAAAACAGCCAAGCCGCGGTTCCAATAAATTCGTTCTTCGGCAGCCTCATGGCCAAAAAATAAATATTCGAAAAGGCTCCGGCCAAATTTCCTATCATGGTCGTAATCCCTGCCATGGTCCCTATAAAACCGGCAAATGCCCAATGGGTAGGAACGTTTTTAGATTTTTTTCTGTCCCACCAATACATCATTATAACCGTTCCCAAAATAATAACGGACATGCTGATCTTAAAGGTTTTTTCAGGCAAATCTTTCCCTATGGCCGTGCCTATGAGTATGCCCAGGATCATCCAGGGCAAAAAGGCAACTATATACTTCCACTGTGCATGTCTATTGTAGTAAATTACGGCGAAGGCATCTCCAACAACTAGTAAGGGCACAATTAATCCTGTGGATTCCTTGGCCCCGAAAGCCAAGGCCATTAAGGTAACATTGATGATAGCAATTCCTTTAATCCCAGCTTTGGAAATTCCTATAACAAATGCTGCGGTTAGAGCAAGTGTCCAAGCCGTTATGGTGATATCTGGTGTTGTTGAGAGAATCATATGTGACATTTAGCGAACAAAGGGCAAAAGTATCCCAAAAAAAATTATCTTTAGTTCTTATTCTCAAACCAAAACCAAACTGATGGAATTAAGTACCCTCGATTACAGTTTTATTGTTGTCTTTTTCTCAATCGTTTTATTTATCGGTATTTATGTCTCCAAGAAATCCGGGGCCAGTTCTTCGGAATATTTTCTTTCCGGCAGAACCATGCCATGGTGGTTGTTGGGTCTCTCAATGGTGGCCACGACTTTTTCTACCGATACGCCCAATTTGGTGACCGATATTGTACGTACCAATGGCGTTTCCGGAAACTGGGTTTGGTGGGCTTTTCTTTTGACAGGTTTATTGACTGTGTTTGTCTATGCCAAACTTTGGAGGAAATCCAATGTAAATACGGATCTGGAATTCTATGAACTGCGTTATGGGGGTAAACCGGCAAGCTTTTTAAGAAAATTCAGGGCGGTTTATTTGGGGGTGATATTTAATGTGATTACAATGTCTGCAGTTACTTTGGCAGCAATTAAGATAGGCGGTATTATGTTGGGCTTGGAACCATGGGTAACCGTGGTCAGTGCAGGATTGATTACCGTGACTTTTAGTGCCTTGGGTGGATTTAAAGGAGTGGTCTACACAGATTTCTTACTATTCTTTGTAGCCATGGGCGGTGCCATAGGGGCAGCCTACTATTTGGTGAATATTCCGGAAGTTGGAGGTATAACTGCCTTGATGGCCAATGAACATGTAGCGGATAAACTCGCTATTGTGCCCGACTTTAGTAATACCAATGCTTTGATAACCCTATTTATTATTCCGTTGGCTGTGCAATGGTGGAGTTCCTGGTATCCTGGGGCGGAACCAGGTGGTGGGGGTTACATAGCCCAGCGTATGTTGGCGGCGAAGAATGAAAATCACGCTATAGGTGCTACTTTTTTCTTCAACATTATGCACTATGCCCTACGTCCATGGCCTTGGATCTTGGTGGCATTGGCATCTTTGGTGGTATACCCGGACATAGCTAGTATCCATGAGGCTTTTCCAAATGTTGCGGTAGATAAATTAGGTCATGATTTGGCTTATTCCGCCATGTTGACCAAATTGCCCAGTGGATTATTGGGATTGGTATTGGCGTCGCTTATTGCGGCTTATATGAGTACTATTTCTACCCAATTGAATTGGGGATCTTCCTATATTGTTTATGACTTTTACAAACAACAGATAAACCCCAATGCTTCCGAGAAAAGATTGGTTGCCGTTGGTAGATTATCTACAGTTGTATTAATGGTCTTCAGTGCGGCCTTGGCTTTACTTTTGCAGAATGCCTTGCAGTTGTTTGAAGTACTGTTGGTATTTGGTGCCGGAACTGGACTGATCTTTATTTTAAGATGGTTCTGGTGGCGCATCAACGCATGGAGTGAGATTACGGCAATGTTTGCCTCGGGAATCATTTCCATTATCTTAAAATTAACGGCAGTGGGCCCCTTCTTATTTGCTGCTGAAACCGGTGTTTTACCAGATTGGGCGGAATATCCTTTTGTGGTCGTTGTTACTACGATTATTTGGTTGGGGGCAACATATATGACCCAACCGGAATCCAAACAGGTATTGCAGGATTTTTATAAAAAAATTCAACCCGGAGGACCAGGATGGTCAAAAGTGATCAAGGAAGCGAAAGACGAAAAAGTGGAGATTGTGAATACCAAGGAAAAATGGAGTGTTCCCGCTGGTATCACTGCTATGTTGTTGGGTTGCGTATTAATCTACTCCTGCATGTTTGCCACTGGGTATTGGATATATGGAAAAACTACCAATGCACTTATCCTAACCTTTGTGGCCCTGGTGTCCGGATTTTTGTTGGCGAGGGCCTGGAATAAGATGAAGGATCATATTCTGTAAGGGAGAGCATAATATAAAGTAAGTAGGCAAAACTGGGTATGAATATACAGAACAGAATAGTTTCCGTGGATATCTTTAGGGGACTTACCATTGTCCTGATGATATTGGTAAACACCCCTGGGACCTGGTCCCATGTCTACACCCCTTTTTTACATGCTCCCTGGCACGGATATACCCCTACCGATCTAGTATTTCCCTTTTTCCTGTTCATCGTGGGCTGTTCTATTGTTTTTGCTTATCAGCACAAACCGGTAGATACCAGCACTTATAAAAAAATTACCATCAGGGCCTTGAAATTAATAGGTCTGGGTCTATTCTTGGGCGCGTTTACCATTTATTTCCCATTCTTTAAGGATTTTGAAAAAATACGTTTTCCAGGAGTACTGCAGCGAATAGGGGTGGTGTTTTTCTTTGCCTCTGTGCTGTTCATTAATTTCAATTGGAAGACCTTGGTTGGTATATGTGCTTTTCTATTGATAGGATATTGGTTGCTGATGGGGTATGTACCGGTCAACGGAATGGCACCTACCTTTGAGCGTGCCCCGAACAATTTGGCCAATTATTTGGATGTACTTGTATTTGGAAGCCATAGTTATAAGGCAGATTATGACCCAGAGGGCTTATTAAGTACCTTGCCGTCTATAGCAACCGCTTTAATGGGCATTTTTACCGGACTTGTTCTGCGCTCCCAAAAAGCAAAAAAGGAATTGCTCCTTTTAGGGATGGGAATCCTAATGTTGGTCGTAGGCTATGTTTGGGATATATTTTTCCCGATTAACAAGGCGCTATGGAGCAGTAGTTTTGTAATGGTTACTTCAGGTTGGGCCAATATTATATTGGGCCTAATATATTACTTCTCCGATGTAAAGGGAATTAAGTTTGGGAGTATATTTAAATATGCTGGGGCAAATGCTATTGTGCTATATTTTCTTTCCAGTTTTACCAGTAAAATTATGGGCATGATAAAGGTGGACGGAGAAACATCTCTCCATGGTTGGCTTTTTAAAACCGTTTATGTCCAGGATTTTATGTACATGGAGACCTCTTCTTTATTATACGGACTCTCTGTGGTAACTTTTTACGTGATATTGGGTTATATCCTTTACAGAAAGAAAATATTCATAAAGGTCTAATTCAATCCTTTTGGAAGGCCCATTTAATAAATTGGGGAAGGGCGGAGCCCCAAGTCGATAAATCGTGCTTTCCTCCTTCAATTTCTTTAAAGCAAATGTCCCCGGGATAGGAATACCCTTTTAACTGTAATTCGTTTATTACGTCCAAGGTGTCGTCTATGACATCTATTACGCCATTGTTGTTGCGGTCATCAGTTTCTTCTTCGGTACCACATTGAAAAAAGTATTGCAGAGGCGCCCTATGCTTTGAGTTCTTGATCATGTCCAAAGTAATCCTGCTTCTATCCTCCATATCATTTTTTTGGTATGCCTTCTTCCGCCACCAAAAGGAACCGCTAAAAACCCCGACTTTACCAAAAAACTGAGAGTTGTTGAATACAATATCAAAAGCGGAAAGACCTCCTAGGGAAAAGCCACAATAGACCCAGTTTTGTACAGGAGGGGAAACTTTAAATTCTTGGCCCAGGAAGGGAATTAATTCTTCTATGATAAATTTGGAGTATTGCATGGCCTTATTGCCCCTCCCTTTAAAATCTGCCGAAATGGAAGTGCCATACTCATAAAGTCTATTTTGATCGGCTTCTATACCCACAAAAATAAACGGAGTAGTTTTATTGTCCTTATAGGCTTCGGATAGTGTTTTTTCTAAATTCAATCCCACATAATCCTGGCCATCATTCATTAAAAGCACGGAAAATGGAGACTGGGACTCCCTGTAGTTTGGAGGGGCAACCAATCTAAAGGCCACGCTTCTATCTAAATTGAAAGAAAAAACACTTCCTTTTAAACTAATATAATCGCTCGTAAACTGCATCAATTAAACTTCAAATCTTGCAAGTATAACGATTCTTGAAAATAATATTGTACAGAATTGGGGTATTTATTTAGGCTGACTAAGTATATAAGAGTACAGGATAAGTACCTTCTAATTTTCAATGTCTTTTGGGAAGACATTTTTTATCTCCTTATAGATTTCAACACTAGGTTTTTCTTTTGGTGAGAAGTAAATTTTATCTCCATTTGTTTTTGTAAATAGAAGGTATGCTTTACTTTCCGAGTTTAATATCAACTTTACATTCTCCCCTTCCTTGGTCTTAAAATAACCCTTCCTGATGCTGCCAAGAGCAAATCCGTTGGTTTTGGATATAATTTTAGGTAAATGGTCCACAAGGGTTACGGATTCTATATCCGACGCACTTAGAGTTTCCCCATAACTGCCCTTAAACTGGATATTATTTGCGGATATGATTACAGGGTTTTCCTTAAAACCCATGGCAAGGAGTCCAATTACAAGGATTAAGGTTCCTGCAAGAACATAAAGACCAATTTTATTCCATTTGTTGCTGGTACCTTTCCAGTATTTATTGCTTTCCCTCATGAAATATATATAGGCCAGAATGGGATAAACGCCTATAAATATTCCGCTTGCGCTTTCTCCAACGGCATAGTGCAATAAAAGGCCAATAACAATAAAGCTAATTCCCAAGAACAGGTGAAACTTCTTAAAATAAGGGAGATACGATTTTATATCCACCTTTGTCCTTTCTGCCTCGCTCATGCTGTTGTAGACAGAAAGAAGATATTTCGAATTGTTTTCCGTTACAAGAAACGCCATGGTAATAAAAAGAAGTCCAACTCCAATTATTGTATAAAGCATATGCATTTAAACTTATAGCGTTACAGGTGTTTAAATTAGCACAATTTTAATAATAATCCTTCTTTGCAAACTGGAAACTATATAAATGTAAAACATATACTAACCTCTGATTTCCAGTAATCTGGAAACGTACTTGCCTATGACATCAAACTCCAGGTTAACCCGTGTCCCTATAGTGTAGCTTCCAAATCGGGTATGTTCATAGGTGTAGGGGATTATGGCCACGCTAAAACTGCTTTTTTGGGAATCCACAACTGTTAAACTTGTTCCGTCTATAGTTATGGATCCTTTTTCAATAGTAACGTTATTTTGCTTTGGATCATAACTGAAAGTAAAAAACCAGCTACCATCCTTTTCTTCTATATTGATACATTCCCCTGTTTGGTCTACATGGCCCTGTACAATATGTCCGTCCAGTCTGGATCCTAGCACCATGGCACGTTCCAAGTTTACAAGATCTCCTTCAAGAAGATCGTTCAAGTTGGTTTTTTCCAAGGTTTCCTCAATGGCGGTTACGGTATACTGATCAGCGGCGATTTTTACGACTGTAAGACATACTCCATTATGAGCAACACTTTGGTCTATTTTTAGTTCTTGGGTAATATTAGAGCTTAAGGTAATATGAAGATTGCCACCCTCTTTTTCCAATTTCTTTACTTCTCCCAAAGTTTCAATAATCCCAGTAAACATGTGTCGTTTTTATTAAGTAGTTTTGTGTTGTAAATTTAGGAGTTTATTTCATATTAAACGAAAAGACAAAATGCAGGAAACTGGAAATATAAAATTGGGGATATCCATTGGGGATTTAAATGGAATTGGGTGCGAAGTGGTGCTTAAGACATTTGAAGATTCCCGGATGTTGGATTTCTGCACACCGGTTATTTTTGCATCCAATAAAACTATCTCCCACCAAAAATCGGAGTTGGGATTGGAAATAAACTATAATGGCATACATGACGCTTCCAAAGCAATTGATGGAAAGATAAATGTGGTGAATGTATGGAAGGAAACCCCTGTTATTAAATTTGGGGAGCCAACACCAGAGAGCGGAAAATATGCCATACAATCGCTTAAGGCGGCTGTAGCGGCCCTAAAGAACAACGAGATAGACGTTCTGGTAACGGCACCGATCAATAAGAACAATATACAGGCAGAGGATTTTAAATTTCCGGGACATACGGATTATTTGGCCCAAGAATTGGAAGGGGAAAGCTTAATGTTTATGGTGACTGATGGTTTGAGGGTTGGGTTGCTTACAGATCATGTAGCGGTAAAGGATGTTGCAACCAATATTACACCTCAATTGATACGCTCTAAAGTCAATACTATTTCCAATTCATTAAAGATGGATTTTGGAATTAGGAAACCTAAAATTGCGCTTTTGGGAATTAATCCGCACAGTGGTGATAATGGTGTAATTGGAAAAGAGGATGACGAGGTTTTAAGGCCGGTTATCAAGGAAATGTCCGAAAAGGGGCATTTGGTATTTGGGCCATATTCTGCAGATAGCTTTTTTGGGTCTGACAATTACAAGAATTTCGATGCTATTTTGGCTGCCTATCATGACCAGGGACTTATACCATTTAAAACCTTGTCCTTTGGTAAAGGGGTAAACTTTACCGCAGGTCTCAACAAAGTGCGCACTTCCCCGGACCATGGAACGGCCTATGAAATTGCAGGGAAAGGGGTTGCGGACAATAGTTCCTTTAAAGAGGCCGTGTTTGCGGCCATCCATATTTTTAAAAATAGACAGGAATACAAGGAGTTGACAGGGAATCCTTTAAAAAAACATAAGCTAAAAAGGCAGGGTTAGTCTTGCAGTAAGATTAGGAAGCTATCTGACTTTGGATCATGGAATTATGTAAATTTAATGGGAATATATTTATTTCTCTCTATTTGTTGGCTTTTTACAAAATAATAGTATCTTTGCACCCGCCTTTATTGCGGCGGGTACGTTAAAACCAGTGTGGATCATGATGCAGCATAAGGAGTTTATTATTCCTTTTTCGGGACTGAAACAGGGAAAACACGAGTTTGAGTACACAATTGAGAATACGTTCTTTGAGTCTTTTGAGTATGATGAGTTCAACGGTGCTGATATTAAATTAGACGTTACCTTGAATAAAATGAGTACAATGATGGAGTTGGAAATGAAGGCACGCGGAACAGTAAATGTTAATTGTGACCTCACCAGCGAACCTTATGATCAAAAAATCAAGGCCGATTTGGAATTGGTTGTTAAGTTTGGTGATGAGTACAACAACGACAATGATGAAATATTGATTATTCCGCACAGTGAATACCAAATCAATATTGCGCAATATGTTTATGAAATGTTGGTATTGTCGGTACCTCTTAAAAAGGTTCACCCTGGGGTTTCGGACGGCACCCTGAAATCAGAGGTGTTGGACAAGCTGGAAGAACTCCAACCAAAAGATACAAAGGAAAACAAAGAAGATATTGATCCCCGATGGGACGCTTTAAAAAAATTATTAACGGATAAATAAGTTTCATAATGGCACATCCTAAAAGAAAAATTTCCAAAACCAGAAGAGACAAGAGAAGAACGCATTATAAGGCGGTAGCTCCTACTGTAGCACAAGATCCAACTACTGGAGAAATGCATTTGTTTCACAGAGCTCATTGGCATGAAGGTAAATTATACTATCGTGGAGAGGTTTTGATCGACAAAACTGAGGAAGCAGTAGCATAATTTAAGCTAGAACAATATAATTTGGACTCCCACTTCTTAAGAGTGGGAGTTTTTTTATGAAGGAGATGTAAAATTCAAAAACAAGGCGTTTTTGAACTTAAAGTCATAGAAAATCACTAATTTTCACAAATTTTCAATTGATTTTGGAGATTTATTGATAAAAATCAGATTTAGATGAGCAAAATAACAGCTGCAATTACCGCTGTAGGGTCTTATGTACCAGACTTTGTAATGACAAATAAGATTTTGGAGACTTTGGTAGATACCAATGATGAGTGGATTACGACCAGGACGGGTATCAAGGAAAGGAGAATCTTAAAAGGTGAAGGTCTAGGAACATCCTATCTTGCTATAAAAGCAGCGGAGCAACTTCTGGAAAAACGAAAATTGGATCCCAAGGAGATCGAATTGGTTATTGTTGCAACCGCAACTCCAGACATGATGGTAGCTGCAACTGCCGCATATGTGGCTTCGGAAATTGGGGCAACCAATGCCTTCGCTTATGATTTGCAAGCGGCATGTTCCAGTTTTTTATATGGCATGTCTACTGCGGCTAGTTATATAGAATCTGGGCGATATAAGAAGGTATTGCTTATCGGAGCCGACAAAATGTCCTCTATTATTGATTATACCGATAGAACTACCTGTATAATATTTGGGGATGGTGCCGGTGCGGCACTTTTTGAGCCTAATAACGAAGGTCTAGGTCTTCAGGATGAATATTTAAGATCGGATGGTGTAGGAAGAAATTTCCTTAAAATGGATGCCGGTGGCTCTTTGCTTCCCGCTTCAGAGGAAACAGTTAAGAATAGACAACATTTTATTTATCAGGATGGGAAGTCGGTCTTTAAATTTGCGGTTACCAATATGGCGGATTCCGCTGCGAAAATAATGGAGCGGAATAATTTGTCGCACGAGGATGTAGATTGGTTAATACCCCATCAGGCCAACAAAAGAATTATCGATGCCACCTCCAATAGAATGGGATTGGACGATTCCAAGGTAATGATGAATATACAGCGGTACGGAAATACTACTTCCGCAACACTCCCACTTTTATTGAGCGACTATGAAAGCCAGCTTAAAAAAGGTGATAATTTGGTTTTTGCAGCCTTTGGTGGTGGTTTCACCTGGGGCTCCATTTATTTAAAATGGGCATACAATTCATAAATCTGAAGCAACCTATAAACTAATACGAACTCTATGGATATTAAAGAAATTCAAAGCTTAATTAAATTTGTAGCCAAATCTGGGGCTAGTGAAGTAAAATTGGAGATGGAAGATATAAAGATCACCATCCGAACCGGTGCAGCTGGTCATACTGCAGAACCAACCTATGTACAACAAATTCCTATGGGAGGTCATATGCCACAACAGATGGCTGCCGCACCCGCTAACTCTCCTTCTGTGGAGGTAGAGGTAAAAAAGGAAGCTGATGAAAATTCGAAATATATTACCATAAAATCGCCTATAATAGGAACTTTTTATAGAAAACCCTCTCCTGATAAACCTTCTTTTGTAGAGGTAGGGGATACTATTGGTAAAGGTGATGTGCTTTGTGTCATTGAAGCAATGAAATTATTTAATGATATTGAATCCGAAGTTTCCGGTACAATTGTGAAAGTTCTTGTAGATGATAGTTCACCTGTAGAATTCGATCAGCCTTTATTTTTGGTAGATCCATCATAAGAAGTTTTAAATGCTAAATGTCGGATGACGATTTAATAGGGTCATTTCGAATCATTTAAAATTTAGAATACAAAATTTAAAATTTCAAAAGATGTTTAAGAAAATACTTATTGCAAATAGGGGAGAAATAGCGCTACGTATTATTAGGACCTGTAAGGAAATGGGTATAAAAACGGTAGCGGTATACTCTAAAGCGGATGAGGAAAGCCTACATGTGCGTTTTGCGGACGAAGCCGTTTGCATAGGCCCTGCCCCAAGTAGCGAATCCTATCTAAAAATTCCAAATATTATTGCAGCGGCTGAAATTACCAATGCCGATGCCATACACCCAGGATATGGTTTTCTTTCAGAAAATTCCAAGTTCTCCAGAATATGTGCTGAGCACGATATAAAATTTATTGGAGCTACAGGCGAACATATAGACAAGATGGGGGACAAGGCTACTGCCAAAGAAACCATGAAAAAGGCCGGTGTACCTTGTGTGCCAGGTTCTGATGGCTTGTTGAAGGACGTAGAGGATGCCAAAAAAGTGGCCAAAAAAATGGGTTATCCAGTGATGATCAAAGCTACTGCAGGTGGTGGAGGTAAGGGAATGCGTGCCGTAATGTCCGAGGACAAGATGGAGGACCTTTTTAACAGTGCGGTAAAGGAAGCCACAGCTGCCTTTGGCAATGGGGGCATGTATATGGAAAAGTTGATCGAGGAACCCCGCCACATAGAAATACAGATAGTCGGAGACCAATATGGAAAAGCCTGTCACCTTTCTGAAAGGGACTGCTCTATTCAGCGTCGCCACCAGAAGTTGACTGAAGAGACCCCTTCTCCATTTATGACCGATAAGTTGAGGGACGATATGGGGAAAGCGGCTGTAAAAGCAGCAGAATATATTAAATATGAAGGAGCTGGTACCATAGAATTCCTTGTAGACAAACACCGGAATTTCTATTTTATGGAAATGAATACCAGAATCCAGGTAGAACATCCCATTACGGAACAGGTTATAGATTATGACCTTATCAGAGAGCAAATTCTAGTTGCTGGTGGGGTGCCCATCTCAGGAAAAAATTATCTTCCAAAGCTGCACTCTATTGAATGTAGAATAAATGCGGAGGATCCATACAACGGATTTAGGCCTTCTCCCGGAAAGATCACAACCTTACATACTCCAGGAGGGCATGGGATACGTTTGGATACCCACGTTTATAGTGGTTACACCATTCCTCCCAATTATGATTCCATGATTGCTAAGCTTATTACAACGGCTCAAACAAGGGAAGAAGCCATCAATAAAATGAAACGTGCATTGGATGAGTTTGTTATTGAAGGTATCAAGACAACCATTCCCTTTCATCGACAGCTTATGGATCATCCGGATTACTTAGCTGGGAATTATACCACAAAGTTTATGGAAGACTTTGTAATGGCACCACAGCCAGTGGAATAATAAGATTTAATAGGATATTATTATTGGATATAGGCGGATTAAACGGTTGGGCAACCAACGGTTTAATCCGCTTTTTAGGTTTAAAGCAGTATTGAAGGAACTCTTCACCATTAGTTATTCCTATCTAAATTAATAATAACTTTATTTCAGAATATATTTTAAAACAAGTCATAACGCATAGGACCACTATGAACCTAAGTTATTGGGAATATAAAAGCTGGTTGTCCAGCATCGATTTTACCATTGTTGGCAGTGGAATCGTAGGGCTGAATTGCGCCTTACATTTAAAGAAACAATTTCCCAAGGCCAAGATATTGGTCCTGGAAAGAGGTGTGCTCCCACAAGGAGCCAGTACAAAAAATGCTGGATTTGCATGTTTTGGTAGTATGTCAGAGGTTTTGTCCGACTTAAAACAGCATTCCGAGGAGGAAGTCTGCCAGTTGGTACAAAAGCGATGGGAGGGGATACAATTACTAAGGGAGACTCTTGGTGATCACCCAATGGATTATCAGAGTTACGGTGGAGGGCATGAGATTTTTTTAAAGGATCAGCTACACCTATATGAAGATTGTCTGGAGAATTTGAATAGGGTAAATACTTTATTAAATCCCGTATTTGGTAAAGACGCTTTTCTAGTGCATCCCAATAATTTTAAATTTAAAGGGGTTCATGAAAATTATATAACAAATCCGTTCGAAGGCCAGATTAATACCGGCAAAATGATGAAAGCCTTAGTGGCCAAGGTGCAGAACAGTGGTGTTATTATCCTGAATGCCATTGGCGTGGATAGCTACCAAGAGAATATAGATCATGTTGTTGTTAAGACCGGACAATTCGAGTTTAAGACCAACAAACTGTTTATTGCCACCAATGGTTTTGCCTCCCAATTGATAGGGGAAACGGTGAAACCTGCCCGAGCCCAGGTATTGATTACCAAGCCCATCAAAAATCTTTCTATAAAGGGGACTTTTCATTTGGATGAAGGCTACTATTATTTTAGGAACATAGATAACCGAATTCTATTGGGGGGAGGAAGAAATCTCGATTTTCAAGGAGAGGAAACCACCACCTTTGGGGAGACGACTTTGATCCAGAACAGACTGGAGGAAATACTGAGAACCATTATTTTGCCCAATACCCCTATGGAGATAGACTTGAGATGGAGCGGTATTATGGGGATGGGAAATCAGAAGAAACCTATTGTAAAGCAACTTGCCAATAATGTGTACTGCGGAGTGCGAATGGGTGGTATGGGAATTGCTATTGGCAGTTTGGTAGGTAAGGAATTGGCTAATTTGCTGAAGTAGATATAAAGTAACAATGGGCTTAAAGCTGAATAATTTAAAACAATACATTCGGAATGGACGAATCGGTAAAACAACAACTATATGGGTTTTGTAAATCTTTTATAGAGAATAGGCTAGTGCGCATCAACAGCAGTATAGATTCGTTGCAAGAAGCTTTGACCTCCGAGACCAAAAGTAGTGCTGGTGACAAGCATGAAACCGGGAGGGCCATGATTCAATTGGAGCGCGAAAAATTGGGAAATCAGCTTGCTGAAGCACAGTTGTTGCAGGAGTTGTTTAAAAAGATACCGCTACAAGCGAGTTCTTCACAAGTGGGATTGGGCAGTTTAGTGTTTACCGACCAACAAAATTATTATATGGGAATCAGTGCAGGGGAAATGAAGATAGATGGAGTATCATATTTTGCCATTGCACCCAATACGCCCATAGGGAAATTGCTATTAGGTAAAGTAGTGGGTGATGTGGTTGTTTTTAATTCCAAAAAAATTGTAATACGGCAAATTGATTAGTTTTTAAGCTGCTTAAGGAAATATTTAGTTCAAAAGTGTAATTGTCTTATTATGGTAGAAATTATTGATCTAAGTCAAGAAATATTTTCAGGGATGCCTGTATATAAAAGCCTTCCTGAAGTAAGGATGGAGATGTATGCCTCCCATGAAGAATGGGACGGTATTACCGATAGCAATACGGTATCGCCAAGTGTCTACAAGTTGGATATGAGCGAACATACTGGAACCCACGTGGATTCCCTAAGCCATATGGCACGTGAATTTAGGGGGCAGTCCATAGACAGGATGCCGCTCTCTAGGTTCTATACTGAGGGAATTTGTTTGGACTTGTCCCACAAGGGTTTAATGCAATTAATAGAACCGGCAGATTTGGTATTGGCCTGTTCCAAAAGCAATACGACCATTAAAAAAGGAGATACCGTTTTGGTATACACCGATCATTATAGAAGGACTTATGGTAGCGCCGATTGGGGGCGTGGACCGGGACTAAGTGCTGCTTCGGCACAATGGCTGGGGGAGCATGGCATTTCTGCCTTTGGAGTAGAAATGATGTCGCCTGGAATTCCTAAGGTTTCCAATAAGGAAGTACATCGTATTTGTGGGGAAATGGGCTTTACCCACTATGAAAATATGATAAACCTACACCACTTAATTGGTCGTGGACGTTTTAGATTTATTGGATTGCCATTGAAAATCCGTGGAGGTACAGGGTCGCCCGTTCGTGCCGTGGCCATTTTTGGGGAAGGGAAGTTTTAGGTAATTGCAAGCTGATTAGTCCAACCTGGGTTTGCCCCTGTTTAATTTTTTTAGGGCAGCCTTTTTTTTGCCCTTTAACCGCTTTTCAATCGCCGACCTTGTAGGTTTGGTCTTTCTTCTTCTTTTTGGAACCACCAAATTGGCTTCGAGGGTTTCAAGGAGTTTTTTGATGACCAATTCCTTGTTTTTGTGCTGACTCCGGGTTTCTTCGCATTGCAATAAAAGAATGTTTTCCTTGCTTAGTTTGGACGACAGTTTTTTGAGAAGTCGGTTTTTTTCCAGGTCCGTTAGGGCCATGGAGTTTTCCAGATCAAATGTCAATTCAACTTTGGAAGAAACCTTGTTTACATGTTGACCCCCGGCACCACTGCTACGTACGGCTTTAAATTTTAGTTCCTGTATGATGCCTTCCCTATTCAATATTTGGTTACGGTTTTAGACGTTGGCTTATGGTTTCCAGGGCTATATTTAGGAATACCTTTTTTCCAGGGGTTAGAGCTTCCTCGGAATTGAAGCGTATTATTTGCTCCTCAGAATTTCCTTCAACCAGAAAATGACTGCCCATAAAATAGCATTTTTCTACCGTTACCGGTATTCCTTTTTTGTGCGAAACCCTAAATTCATGGGCATAAACAATAATTTCCCGTTCCAAATCACCATAAGATTTGATAATATTTATGGGGATTAGGTTGGCCTCCCCGAACAAGGTGGCGGTATAGATGTTTTTTGGATTGTTATATAGATCACTGGTCTTGGCAGTGGCCATTATTGCTTGATTTTTAAGAACTATAATCCTATTGGAATAGGGCAAAATATCTTGGTGGTCATGGGTAGCGGTGATACAGCTAATCCCCTCTTTTTTTAAATATTCAAAGAGATTTCTTCTCAGTTGATTTTTTCTAAAATTGTCTATATGTCCAAAGGGCTCATCCAACAAAAGCAATTCTGGCTTTTGTGCCAGAACCCTGGCCAGGGCCACCCGTTGCTGTTGACCCCCACTCAGGTTTTTAACCTTTACCTTGGCAAAAGACTCCATATCTATCATTTGCAACAATTCTGTAGTTCTCGTCTTTAATTCCTCGGGATAAAAAACAGATAAAAACTGACTTACGTTTTCGGCCACTGTGGTGAAGGGCATTAAATCAAAATCCTGGGAAAGGTATTTCATGTAGGACTCCCCGGGTACTAGATTAAAATCCGGACCCATTACCTGTTTTTCTCCCCAAAAGATGTCTCCTTGCTGGGGCTGTAGAAGGCCGTAAATAATTTTGAGCAGGGTACTTTTGCCACAACCGCTTTCTCCTACTATAGAAATATGTTCTCCTTGGTCTACCTTAAAGTTGATGTCGGTAAGTACCGGCTTTTTATCATAAGCGAACGAAAGGGAATTGACTTGTAACATGGTCTAAAACTATATATGTACCTAGCGGGGATAAAAAAAGTCCATTTCTAAAAGAAACGGACCCTAGAACAAAATTATCGATTTTTTTTAAACTAACCCTTAAAATCTTTTAAAACTCCCTTGTTTGGGAGTTCTTTAAAGCCCATATTGAACAAGGTAAATCCAAAAATATCCACATTTTGCTCAATGGTCTTGCTCACTGGAGTTCCCGCACCATGACCGGCATTTACTTCTATACGTATTAAGGTGGGGTTGTCCCCCGTCTGTTTATCCTGCAATTCTGCCGCGAACTTAAAACTATGAGCCGGAACTACCCTGTCGTCATGGTCGCCTGTGGTAATCAAAGTGGCTGGATATTTTACGCCTTTCCTAACATTATGTACAGGGGAATAGTCCTTGAGATAATTAAACATTTCCAAGTCGTCTTCGGAGGTACCATAATCATAGGCCCATCCAGCACCAGCGGTAAATGTATGATACCGTAGCATATCCAGAACCCCTACAGCAGGCAGGGCCACCTTCATTAATTCCGGTCTTTGGGTCATGGTAGCGCCTACCAGTAGTCCACCGTTGGAACCTCCTTTAATGGCCAAATACTCCGATGAGGTATATTTCTCGGCTATTAAGTATTCGGCGGCAGCAATAAAATCGTCAAAGACGTTTTGTTTTTTGGTTTTAATCCCGGCATCGTGCCATTGTTTACCATATTCCCCACCTCCTCTAAGGTTGGGCACCGCAAGGATGCCACCTTGCTCCATCCACACAGCATTAATAACACTAAAAGTCGGGGTAAGGCTTATGTTAAAACCCCCATAGCCATATAAAATGGTTGGATTTTGGCCATTTAGCGGCAATCCTTTTTTATGGGTGATTATCATTGGTACTTTAGTGCCGTCCTTGGAAGTATAAAAGACTTGTGTGGACACATAATCCTCTGGTTTGAAATCTATTTCCGGTTTCCAGTACAGGGTATAGTCGCCTGTTTTTATATCCAATTTATAAATAGATTCCGGGTTATTGTAATTGGTAAAACTGAAGTAAAGTTCCGTTTCCTTCTTTTTTCCACCGAAACCACCGGCACTTCCGAGCCCTGGAAGAGCTATTTCGCGTAACATTTTTCCTTGGTTATTATATTGATACACTTTGGAAATGGCGTCTACCATATACTCTGCAAAGAAATAACCTCCACCGGTACCAACAGATAGAACATTTTGTGTTTCCGGAATCAGATCTGTCCAATGTTCTGGTGCAGGATTTTCTGCGCCCACGGTAACGACTTTCTTATTGGGTGCATTTCTATTGGTCAATATAAAGAGTTTCGACCCCACATTGTCTATGATTTGGCTATCGCTGTCCGTAGTATCCAAAATGGTAATCAGTCCGCTTTCAGGTTGGGTCAAGTCCTTTATGAATAATTTGTTCCCAGAGGTGGAGACAGCGGCCGAAATTATGAGATACCTGTCGTCTTCGGTTACATAACCCCCAACATATCTATGCTTTTCCTCTGGAATTCCCCCAAAAACTACCTCATCGTTCTTTTGGGCAGTTCCCAGTTTGTGATAATAAAGCTTATGTTGGTCGGTTTTGGCAGATAGCTCGCTTCCTTCAGGTTTGTCATAACTGGAGTAATAGAAGCCTTCGTTTCCCTTCCAGGAAACTCCACTAAATTTAATGTCTACCAGAGTATCTTCAACAATCGACTTATTTTCTGCGTTCATCACGATTACTTTTCGCCAATCACTTCCACCTTCGGAAATGGAATAGGCGGCTATGGAACCATCCTTGGAAAAATTTATTCCGGCCAATGAAGTGGTAGCATCTTCGGAGAAGGAATTGGGATCCAGAAATACTTCTGCCTGCCCATCATCACCTTTTTTGCGGTACAATACATTCTGATTTTGTAAGCCATCGTTTTTAAAAAAATAGATGTAGTCGCCTTCCTTGAACGGAGATCCCAATTTTTCATAATTCCATAATTGTTCCAAACGTTTTTTTAGCTCTTTTCGGAACGGAATTTTGTCCAAATAATTAAATGTGGTCTTATTTTGTTCCTTTACCCAGTTTTCGGTTTCCGGGCTAATGTCATCTTCCAACCAACGGAATGGGTCTTGTATTTTTATTCCGAAGTAGGTGTCTACGGAATCAACTTTTTTTGTGTTTGGATATTTCAAAATGATGGTATCTTTTTTTTGGTTGGTCCCACAGGCTAACATTAGTAGTGCAGTAAGTGAGATCAATATTAATCGCTTCATTTATCGATGTTCTGAAGCCAAAAATAGCATAAAAAAAACCTTTGTAAATGGTAGTTACAAAGGTTTTAACATCTTTTCCTTCTCTCCTTTTTTCCTTATGGGATTGAGGGCTATTTATACAGTAATTCTACTACACCAATTGGTTTTCAACCAAATATTCTGCAATCTGTACGGCGTTCGTTGCTGCTCCTTTTCTTAGGTTGTCGGCAACGATCCACATGTTCAGGGTATTGGCTTGGGTTTCGTCCCTTCTAATACGTCCCACAAAAACATCATCCTTACCATGTGCATAAATGGGCATTGGGTAGGTATTGGTATCAGTATTGTCCTGAACAACGATTCCCGGAGTTTCACTCAACAATCTTCTAACTTCAGATAGTTCGAAATCATTTTCAAACTCCACGTTAACGGACTCCGAATGCCCCCCTGAGGTTGGGATACGAACTGCTGTAGCCGTTACGGAGAATGAATTGTCGTTGAATATTTTTTGAGGCTCTTTGGCCAACTTCATTTCTTCTTTGGTATATCCATTTTCTAGGAATACATCGCAATGTGGCAATGCATTTTTTCCTATAGGATAAGGATATGCCATTTCTCCCTTTATCCCGGCAATCTCGTTTTCCAATTGCTGAACGGCTTTTACCCCTGTTCCGGAAACCGACTGGTAGGTAGAAACAACTACCCTCTTCATTTTGTATTTTTTATGTAGTGAAGAAAGTGCCAACACCATTTGTATTGTGGAACAGTTTGGATTAGCTATAATCTTATCCTCTTTGGTCAACTCTGAAGCGTTTATTTCTGGAACCACCAATTTTTTGGTAGGATCCATACGCCAGGCTGAAGAATTATCTATTACCGTGGTACCAACAGCGGCAAATTTTGGTGCCCATTCCAAGGAAGTATCTCCTCCTGCTGAAAAAATGGCAACATCCGGTTTGGCGGCAACCGCAGTTTCCAACCCAATTAGGGTATACTCCTTGCCTTGGAAGCTCAACTTTTTGCCTACAGACCTTTCCGAGGCCACTACCAATAATTCCGTTACTGGAAAGTTACGTTCGGCCAATACTTTTAGCATTACCTCCCCTACCATTCCTGTTGCACCCACTACAGCTACTTTCATTATGATGAATTTAAAATTTCAGTTGGCAAATGTACTGATTATAGGGTATTAAACAATACATAAAATAGAATATATTAAAAATATAACAAATTGTTACAAAAATAACTTTATTACAAAAAAGAACCGTCGACTTGGATAGCGAATCCTAGCTGACGGTTTTTGTTGGTTAGTTGGTAGTGTAGCGGTTGAGCTTCGACCTTTAGCCAAAGCACATACTGTTTTTATATAAAACTATTTTTTTAGCAGATCCCTGATCTGGGTCAAAAGTTCCTCTTGACTTGGACCTTTAGGTGCTGCTGGAGCTTCCTCTTTAGGTTTTTTAGTTTTGTTGTATGCTTTTACAATTATGAACAAAACAAACCCAACAATAATTAAGTTGATTATAGAATTTACCCATGCCCCGTAACGGATAGCACTGGCAGGTTTTTCAACTGTTCCATCTGCTGCCACAATTGCCTCCGAAAGTACAATTTGCATATCTGAGAAATCTACTCCTCCAGTGAAATATCCCACGATCGGCATCATGATATCATTGACAAATCCACTGACAACCAAGCCTGCAGCTCCCGCCAACAGTACAGCAACCGCCAAATCAATGACATTGCCGGTCATAATAAAATCCTTAAATTCTTTTAACATAATTAGTGTTTTAATTGATTAATACTAACTGCAATTTAACTTAAACAGACGTCCTAACAAAATGTTAAAATAAAAATGTTCCGTACAGTGCAAATAGCTTTTAAATAGTGGCTTTAACACCCTGTTGAAAATTGATTTTTTATTTCCTAATCAATATAAATGCGTTTCACACGCTGCGAAATTCCCGTTAGCAGCTCATAGGTTATGGTTTTGGCCGAAGAGGCCAAGTCTTCCGCACTATGTTCCTTGCCAAAAACTATCACCTCGTCGCCTTCCTTACAATCTATTCCCGTAATATCCACCATAATCATATCCATGCAGACATTGCCAATAATTGGCGCCAATTTTCCGTGTATGGAAACATGCCCAATGCGATTGCCATATTGCCGGCCAATGCCGTCCGCATGGCCTAAGGGTAGTGTAGCCGTAACCTTGGAGGTATTGGAAACAAAAGCTCTATTGTAACCTACACTTTCATTAGGCCCTATCTTGTGGATCTGCGAAATTATTGTTTTAAGGGTGGCAACAGGGATTAACTTTTCGTCTTCGGCGGCTTCGTTTCCATAGCCATAGAGACCTATACCGCTTCTTACCATATCGTACTGCGCCTCTGGGTAATTGATTATTCCGGAGGTATTCAACATATGCCTTTTGGGGCTGTACTTTAATTTGGAGATTATTGTTGAACTTATCTTTTCGAATTGATTAATCTGAGAAATCGTAAAATCCTTTTCATTTAAATCTTCGGAAGCGGCCAGATGGGAAAAAAGGGAGCTTATCTTAATTTGATCAACTCCTTCCAAGGGCGCTAAAATATAATCTATATCCTTTTCCCCTAGCCCCAATCTGTTTAGACCGGTGTTAAATTTTAGATGAACAGGGTAATTTTTTTGGCCTAGGTCTTTGGCCATTTTTAAAAAGGAGTAGAAAATTGTGCGCGAATATAGACTGGGCTCCAGACATTTTTCTATCATCGTGGCAAAACTTACCTCTTGTGGATGCAGCACCAAAATGGGCAATTTAATTCCGGCATTCCGTAAGGTTACTCCTTCTGAAGTATAAGCTACGGCCAAATAATCCGCTCCTAGCGATTCCAGTTTTTTGGCAATGGCAATGGAATCGCTTCCATAGGCGAAAGCCTTCACCACTCCAAGAAATTTGGTTTCAGTATTTATCTTGGATCTTAAATAAAGATAATTGTGTTCCAGGGCCCTAAGGTCTATTTCCAGAACGGTTTCTCCGACCTTAGTCATTCGATTTTTTTTGAGGAGGTAGTACTTCCTCGGATGTAACTTCTATGGCACTCACTTTTTCTTTTAACATGGCTTTGTAGTACGCGGCTCTACTGAGGGGTTCATATTCTTCCGTTTCTCCCAGGAAAACCAGTTTGTTGTTATTGGCCTTTCTAAAACTATAATTGGCAAGATTGCCGGTTCGTGTACAAACGGCATGAACTTTTGTGACATATTCGGCCGTTGCCATCAAGGCAGGCATAGGTCCGAACGGATTGCCTTTGAAATCCATGTCCAATCCTGCTACAACCACTCGGATACCCTTATTGGCCAGATCGTTGCAAACGGTAACAATTTCGTCATCGAAGAATTGGGCCTCATCAATCCCTACCACATCACAGTCATCTGCCAAAAGTCGAATATTGGCAGCTGCCGGAACCGGGGTAGATCTAATTTCATTGGCATCGTGGGAGACTACCATTTCCTCGTGGTATCTTTTGTCTACCATAGGCTTGAAAATCTCTACCTTTTGCTTGGCAAATTTGGCTCTTTTCAACCTTCGGATAAGTTCCTCGGTCTTGCCAGAGAACATGGAACCGCAGATTACTTCGATCCAACCGAATTGTTCTTTAGGGTTAACAGTATTTTCGAGAAACATTTTGTAATTTTAGACGAAAGTAATTTGTTTTCCGTTTTTATATTAGGAGGCATAAAATTATTAAAAAAATAATCCTTCTGGTATTAATGTTGGTAAAAGTTGGTAATCTTCATTACTTGTACTTTAGCCAACCATTTTTTACCTACAAGGAATTGCTATATTGGTGCTCCAATTGAGCTCCTACTAATTTTAAAATACATTCAGATGAAAAAGAGACTAAAAGAGGAATTGAGAAAATTATCAACTGAAATAATTACCTCGAGAAATTTAAATGATTACTCGGCCTTATATGAAACTGCCAGGCAATTATATGAAAAGTTGGCGGTTCTTAAATATATTGAGGAAAAATTAAATGAGGTAGAGATAGATGTTTCCAAGAATGCCATTGCGGCAAAATTTGAAACTATGGCCAACTCCGTGTTAAGTGCCAATTCTTCGGTACCGGAAAGTAACCCGCACGAAGAGGATATAATTATTCCTGGTATCGATACCATAAAGGATATGGTATCGGAAATGCCGGGAGCCACGACCATCGATGAGGTTTTATCCCAGTTTACCAATAAACCGGATCTGATCAAAAACGATAAGGATCTATTTATGCCCAAGGAGGTGAAAACGGTGAAAGCGGTCGGTACTGCCCAATCTGTGGAGCGAACCTCAAAAAAGGTATTGAAAGTAGATTTGAATGATCGCCTGGCATTTGTAAAACATCTCTTCAATAATAATATGGAAGATTATAACAGGGTATTGTCCCAGTTGAGCACCATAGATAGTGAAGAAAGATCTATTTCCTTTATTGCAAACATGGTAAAACCCGATTATAATAATTGGGAGGGAAAAGAAGATTACGAACAAAGATTTATGAACGTAATTGCTCGCAAATTTGCGTAACGACTTATAATCAACAATAATGAAAATTATTCTTCCTTATTTTCATTAATTTTGGCCACTCTCCACCAGCAATAGTTAATAATGCTGGTGTTTAATAGAATTAATGGGTAAATTGTATATAGTACCTACTCCTATAGGTAACTTAGAGGATATTACATTGCGCGCTATTAGGGTGCTAAAGGAAGTGGACCTTATTTTAGCAGAGGATACCCGTACCAGCGGAAAATTATTGCACCATTACAACATAGCTACTCCTATGCAAAGTCACCATATGCACAATGAGCATAAAACGGTGGAAGGGATTGTAAGGCGCCTGCAATCTGGGGAGAATGTAGCATTGATATCGGATGCTGGGACCCCGGCTATTTCGGACCCTGGTTTTTTGCTTACCCGTGCCTGTGTAGAAAATAAGATAGAAGTAGACTGCCTACCCGGTGCTACTGCCTTTGTACCAGCCTTGGTAAATAGTGGTTTGCCAAATGATAAATTTGTTTTCGAGGGTTTCTTGCCCGTGAAAAAGGGCAGACAAACTAGATTGACCTCATTGGCAGAAGAGCCTAGAACGATTATTTTTTACGAATCGCCCCATAAATTGGTCAAGACCTTAACACATTTTGAAACCTATTTTGGTCCCGACAGACTGGTTTCCGTTTCGCGGGAGTTGTCTAAAATGTATGAGGAGACTATAAGGGGTACGGTAAAGGAGGTCTTGCAGCATTATACGGATAATCCACCCAAAGGAGAGATCGTTATTGTGGTGGCGGGTAAAAAATAATGGAACGATTATTATCGGAAATAAGAAGTTGCCAAGTATGTAAGTCCCATTTACCTTTGGGCCCGAGACCTGTGGTTGCAGCACACCCCAATGCCAGGATTGTCATTATAGGCCAAGCACCGGGCACTAAGGTTCACGAAACGGGAATTCCCTGGGACGACCCAAGTGGCAGGCAGTTGAGGAAATGGCTCAATATTTCGGATTCCGTTTTTTATGATGAAAGCAAAATAGCACTGATGCCTATGGGCTTTTGCTATCCGGGCCGTGGCAAAGGAGGGGACTTGCCTCCTAGGTCGGAATGTGCACCTTTATGGCACCACGCATTATTGACAGGTATGCCGAGCTTGGAACTAATTATTCTCATTGGCACCTATTCCCAACATTATTACCTTGGAAAGAACGCCAAAGGAACCTTGACAGAAACCGTAAAAAGGCATCAGGATTTTTTACCTAAATACTTTCCCTTGCCACATCCTTCCCCTAGGAATAGGTTTTGGCAATCTAAAAATCCGTGGTTCGGACAGGAGGTGGTACCTGTATTACAGAAACGGGTTGCCGGTATTCTTGATCTTGACTGAACATCTATTGAATTTATTATTTATACATGGGCTTTCTTTCCAGAAGACAATCCCCAAAGTAGTTTGACCTATAATTGAGGCGTTTATCTAAAACCTTTTTTACCCCACTGCTTTTGATTTACTTTTGGAGGACCATAGCATAAGTAGGTTAAGTTCATGGTAAGATTTGGGGAAAAAAGGCGGAGCTGAGCTTCGCCTTTTTTATTGCTGACAATCAGTATTTTAACCCATTTATGCGCACTTTTAACGATAATTGTTGAACATCATCCAAAAAAATTATGGATAAAAGGGCATAATTATTTTTGTTATTTCTCACAATACCAGTATTTTAGTATCGCCATAGCATAAGTAGGTTAAGTTTATGGTAAGATTTGGGACGAAAAGGGTGGAGGCTTCTCCACCCTTTTCTATTTTTAGGATATAAAAAAGTCCGCTCGTCAAATTTTTGACGAGCGGACTTTAATTTATTAGTGAAACTCAATTTTGAGAAGTCAGTAAGACGCACTGAAAATTGAAAGTTGAACTAATCCCGCCTTTTTCGGCGGGATCTAGGTTCAATACCTCGACCCTTGGGTCGATTCCTATTATTGGGTTCAGGGCCTGCCTTTGTCGGCAGACAGGCTTGCCCTGAGGTTTAATACCTTTTATTCCAAGGACTGCTTTAAAAAAAGCAATAGAAAATTAACCTTAGTGCCCAACCAAGACATTGCTTGTTGACCAAGAATTTTTCAAATCCCCGTTAATTCTAACTCTTATTTATTGGCCTTATAGGAAGCGGCTACTTTATCCCAGTTAACCACATTAAAAAATGCATTGATGTAGTCTGGTCTTCTATTCTGATAATTTAGGTAATAGGCATGTTCCCACACGTCCAAGCCCAAAATTGGAGCGCCACCACATCCAGTTCCAGGCATAATTGGATTGTCCTGGTTTGGAGTTGAACATATTTCCAGCTTCCCTCCTTTATGTACACATAACCAAGCCCAACCAGAGCCGAATCTTGTTGCTGCCGCTTTGGAAAAAGCATCCTTAAATGATTCGTAAGAACCAAAAGCAGATTTAATGGCATCCGCAAGCTCGCCAGAAGGCTCTCCACCACCATCTGGAGACATTATTTCCCAAAACAAAGAGTGGTTATAAAAGCCCCCTCCGTTGTTTCTTACGGCGGCATTGGACATGTCCAAGTTGGTCAAAATATCCATAATGGATTTTTTTGCCAAATCCGTTCCTTCAATAGCGTTATTTAAATTGGTGGTATACCCATTGTGATGCTTGGTGTGATGTATTTCCATGGTTCTGGCATCAATATGTGGTTCCAAAGCGTCGTACGCATAAGGTAATTTAGGTAATTCAAAAGCCATAATGTTTTCGTTTTTATGTTAAAAAATGTTGTTTCCCAAAATTACGGTTTTATCATAGAAATTCAACTAATAATTTGTTAAGAACTGTTTAATATTGCTTATTTTGCGACTAAAATACTGTGCAGGACGCTCCATACAAAATCTATAACGCCTCTGCTGGGTCTGGTAAGACCTATACGCTTGCAAAAGAGTATTTAAAAATTATCCTTTCTTCAGATTTTAATAGGAACTATCGCAGTATTCTGGCCATTACGTTTACCAATAAGGCGGTAAACGAAATGAAACAACGAATTCTGGGCAGTCTATTTGCCTTTGGCAAAATATCCGATAGTAATGAAATTCCATCCATGTTGGCCGATATTTCCCAAGAGTTGGGAATAGATATAGGAACGCTGCGAATTAGATCCAAAAAAGTACTGAAGGAAATTCTTCACAATTATGCATTTTTTGATGTCTCCACCATTGATAAATTTACCCATAGGCTTATTAGGACATTTGCTAAAGATCTAAAATTGCCACAAAATTTTGAGGTGGTGCTGGATACCAAATTATTGTTGGATGAGGCCATTGCCAAACTGATCAATAAGGCAGGTGCCGATACACAATTGACCAAAGTGTTGATAGATTTTGCCTTGGAAAAAATAGATGATGATAAAAGTTGGGATATAGCTTTGGATCTTCAAAAGATAGGGTTTTTATTGTTCAATGAAAATCAGGCTCCCCACCTTAAAAAGCTTGAAGAAAAGGGCGTCGATGATTTCTTGGATTTAAAAAAGGAATTGGTACTTCAAATACAGTCCCACGAAACTAAGATTGTGGCTTGGGCAACGGAAATACTCAATATCATTGATGATAATGATTTGGAATTCAATAATTTTAAATCCAGCTACTTTCCAAAATTTGTTGCCAAAATCGCCTCTGGAGATTTAAATATGGATTTCAATGCCGGTTGGAAACAAAATTTTGAAACCGAGCCTTTATATACCAAAACCTGCCCTCAAGGAATTAAAGATATTCTGGACGGACTACACCCTAGGTTTATTGGTTTGTTCAATGAGATTAAGGAGCACTACAGTGCCTTGTCCTTAGTTAAAAACGGGTACAACAATATTGTTCCCCTTACGGTCCTAAGTGCCATCCAACAGGAAATTAAAACCTTGGAGCGGGAGCGCGACCTTCTGCCAATCTCTTCTTTCAATAGTATTATTTCCAAAGAAATAAAAGATCAGCCAGCACCTTTTATTTATGAACGTATTGGGGAAAAGTACCGCCATTATTTTGTGGATGAATTTCAGGACACTTCAGAAATGCAATGGAACAACCTAATACCTTTAATAGGCAATGCATTGGAGAGTCAGGACGATCAAGGAAAAATAGGTTCCTTGCTTTTGGTTGGTGATGCCAAACAGGCCATATACCGCTGGCGGGGAGGTAAGGCCGAACAGTTCCTAAATCTTATCAATCTCAAGGAAAATCCGTTTGTTTTTCCGCCATCCACTGCAAATCTTCCTGCCAATTATAGGAGTCATGAAGAGGTAATAAAATTCAACAACGATTTTTTTACGGTTACCAGCCCCTTTTTGGAGAATACGGTATATAACAAGTTGTTTGTAGAAGGCAATAGTCAGGATTACAATCATAAAAAAGGAGGTTTGGTACAACTTTCCTTTATTGATGTTGAGGAATCGCAAGAAGAAGATGGGGAATACTGTAATTTGGTTTTGAAAACCTTGGAAGAGGTTTTGCGAAAGAACTATTCCCTAAAGGATGTTTGTATCCTTACCCGTAAGAAGAAACATGGGATCCTATTGGCAGATTTTCTAATGCAGAGCAATATCCCCATCATTTCGTCCGAAACTCTATTGTTAAATAGCAACCCCAAGGTAAGGTTCCTAGTTAATTTATTGCATTATAGCCTTCAGCCCACGGAAATGGAAAGGTGTTATGAAATACTGAGTTTTCTTTCCGGGGAACTGGAAAACAGGCATCAATTTATAAACTCCAATATTAATAAAGTATCCTGGTTACTATTGGAGATCTACGACTTTAATGTTGATATTATTGGGCAATCCTCGGTTTATGACGGCCTGGAGTATGCCATAAAAAAGTTTGGTTTGGCAGACAGCTCGGATGCCTATATAACCTATTTCTTGGATGTTGTTTTGGAGGTAGAACAAAAAGAGGGAGCCAATACCCAGGTCTTTTTGGCATACTGGGATAAGAAAAAGGACAGTTTAAGTATTACCGCTCCCGAAAATGTGGATGCCGTTCAGATAATGACCGTACATAAGTCCAAGGGGCTGGAATTTCCTATTGTAATCTTCCCTTTTGCCAATACCAATATATATGAAGAAAAGGATGCTAAACTATGGCTGCCGGTTAATCCTATTTCCTTTAAAGGATTTGAGGAAATTCTAATCAACAAAAAACAGGAAGTAGCAGGCTATGGTCCCCTTGCGGAAACAATTTACAACGAAGAACAGCATAAATTGGAATTGGATGCCTTTAACTTGTTGTACGTAGCTTTGACTAGGGCAGTTAAGGGATTTTATGTTATATCCAAGAAAGACCTTACCCAAAAGGGAGAGCATAAACCAAATTATTATTCAGGATTATTTATTCACTATTTAAAGGAAAAGGGGTTTTGGGAAGAGGCCAAGACCTGTTATCAGTTCGGAAATCTTGAAATGAAGGACGAACCCTCCGGCCATGGGGATCATCAGGAAAAGATAGCCCATTTATACACTTATAAGGAGCGACCCGAATTCAGGATTCTGACCAAGGCCGGAGCACTTTGGGATACACAGCGGGGAACGGCACTTAGCAAGGGAAATTTGCTACATTATGTGATGGGGCTTATAGAGACCAATGAAGACATTGACACTGCTATTGAAATGCTTATCAGAAACGGCGATCTTTCCCATGAAGATAGTTTGGAAATGAAGCAAAGAATAAAAGCCATTGCAGAACATCCAAAGTTATACGCCTACTTTTTAAAGGGAAGCCTAATTAAGAATGAACAGGACATCCTTACCAAAAATGGGAAGGTACTCCGCCCGGACAGATTGGTCATCAAGGATAAGAAAGTAACCATTATAGATTATAAGACGGGAAAAAGGAATCCGGTATACCATGAACAGATCTATACCTATGCAGATGCTCTGAAAGCAATGGGATATGAAATTGAAAACAAAATCCTTATCTATATCAATGAGGATATTACGCTAGACTTTATCTAGTAGTATGTATTATGGTCATGGACCGTAGATCGTAAAGGGGAGGAACTATGGGCATTGAAGGGTGCAAGTTGCGGTAGAATTGATAGGGTTATTCTTAATTATTGATCCACAATCCTGTTATATAAGGTCATTTTAAGGGGGAACCCACCAAATTGTTGCCGCATTAAGTTTTTATCTAATCGGATTATCCTTTCTTTGACATATAAAGATAAAGCGAGAAGTTGCCTACGAGGTCTTATTGGCTTTGCTCTTTTAAACCTGGGCTATTCAATAGCCGTTTTTGTAAAGGTGGGGACAGCATGAAATATCGTTCAAATGCGTCTTTTTTGCTATGAAATACGTTAAAAAAATTAAGAGAATGATTTTGTTAATAATTTTTAACAACTTACATTTGCAGCTAATAAACACTTAAACTTAAAAAATTGAACATGAAACATCTTAGCAAATTATTGGTTGTTGCCTTACTTATTGTAGGTTTTAACAACGTACAAGCGCAAGACGAGAATAACCCATGGCAAGTAAGTTTCGGAGCTAACGCAATTGACGTTTTCCCTACCGAAGATTATAGCAGCTTTGGAAATGAATTCTTTAATGCAACAGACCACTGGAACATACTTCCATCTATTTCCTATGTTGGAGTTTCCAAGTACGTGGGTAGCGGCTTTTCAATTGGAGCAAGAGGTTCTTTGAACCGTATTGATAAATTGGGAGATACAAGCGTTGACGATTTGTCTCACTATGCTGTTGATGGTACAATAAAATATAATTTCTTAAAAAGTACAGTAATCGATCCTTTTATTGAAATAGGTGGTGGTTACACTTGGATAGACGAAGTTGGTGCTGGTACCGTAAATGGAGGTGTTGGACTTAACATTTGGTTCACTGAGAACATCGGTCTTACTTTGCAGTCTAGTTACAAGCACGCTTTTGAAGATTATTTAGCTAAGCATTTCCAACATATGGCGGGTATTGCTATTAAATTTGGTGGTACTGATACTGATGGTGACGGAATCTACGACAAAGATGATGCTTGTCCAGAAGTTGCTGGTCTTGAGATTTTCAACGGATGTCCAGATGCTGACGGTGATGGTATAGAGGATAGCAAAGATGCTTGTCCTAATGAGGCTGGTTCTAAAGAAATGAACGGATGTCCAGATGCTGACGGTGACGGTGTTGCCGATAAAGATGATGCTTGTCCTAACGAAGCTGGTCTTGCTGCTTTAGCTGGTTGTCCAGATGCTGACGGTGACGGTGTTGCCGATAAGGATGATGCTTGTCCTAACGAAGCTGGTCCTGCCGCTAACAAAGGATGTCCTTACCAAGATAAAGATGGTGACGGTGTATTGGATAAAGATGATAAATGTCCAGATGTTGCTGGAACTGTAGCTAACCAAGGTTGTCCTGAAGTTACTGAAGAAGTTCAGAAGCAATTGAACGAATACGCTAGAACAATCTTGTTCGATACTGGTAAATCTTCTATCAAAGCAGAGTCTACTTCTGTAATGGTTGATATTATCACTATCCTTAAAGAGTATCCTACTGCTAAATTTACTGTAGAAGGTCATACTGACAGTGTAGGTAGTGCTTCCTTGAACCAAAAATTATCTGAGTCAAGAGCGCTTTCAGTTAAAACGTTCTTAGTAGAAAAAGGTATTGAAGAGTTTAGATTATCTGCCGTAGGTTACGGTGAGGATAAGCCAATCGCTACAAATAATACTTCTGCTGGTAGAACTCAAAACAGAAGAGTTGAAATTAACTTGGTAAAGTAATTTCCAATTAGTTTTAATACTATATAATTAAAAGCTCCGCAATTGCGGGGCTTTTTTTTTGCTATGCACCCTTGTAAATAATGTTTGAAATTATTAATCCCTCTAGAGCATTATAAATTTTTATATGTTGGTATGGCGTAGTCGATGCCGTTCTGTTTTTTATAATTAAATTACCCCAGAATTGCAGACAACCGTATTGTTGAAGGTGCCACTATAAAACTGGATACCTATTGGCAACTGCGGAGATTGTTGGGCTATTGCAAATTATGGCTGTCCGGCCCGTAGGTGGTCTGCTATGAACTTAAAACAAATTATAATCAGTTGAAAAGCTTTCTCCAACAGGTAGTTGATGATATATTACAGACCTATGACTCCTTGGACGACCTAATCTTAATACTGCCCAGTAAAAGGGCGGGAACTATTTTAAGGACAACCTTGGCCAATACGGCAGACAAAACCATTTTTTCACCAAGAATATACAGTATTGAAGGCTTTGTGGAACAAATATCCAACCTGCATACGGCCTCCAATATGGAGCAACTTTTTACACTTTACAAAGCGTATTCGTCCATGGAATATGGAGAAAAGGATAATTTTTACACCTTTTCCAAATGGGGACAGACCTTATTGCAGGATTTTAACGAAATAGATAGATATCTAGTAGATACCAAAGATATATTTTCCTATTTGGCAAATATCCAAGAAATAAATCATTGGGCATTGCAGAAGGACAAATCTGAAATAATAACGAATTATATAAAATTTTGGAATAATCTTGAACCGCTTTATAAGACTTTCAACGATTTGCTAAAAGCCCAAAAGTTGGGCCATCAAGGTCTAATTTATCGTACGGCCTGTGAACAGCTTAAGGACTATATAAGCAATAACAAAAACAATACACATATATTCATAGGCTTTAATGCATTAAATACTGCGGAATCTTACATAATTCAGGAAATACTTGCCAAGACCAAAGCGGACATTTTTTGGGATGGGGACACCTACTTTGTGGAGGATCCCATACATGATGCCGGATACTTTATTAGGCAGCATTTAAATACCTGGCCGTGGTTAAAAGGGAAGGCCTTAAAGGGAGTGGAAAACAACTATTTGTCCCAAAAGAATATCAAAATAATAGGTGCTCCTAAAAATGTTTCCCAGGCGAAGTACGTAGGAAACCTTTTATTACAACTTAAAAAAGAGGACACTAATATTCTTAAAAACACCGCAATAGTACTTGGGGATGAAACCATGTTGAACCCACTTCTAAATTCTGTCCCCTCGGAATTGGATACGGTGAACATCACCATGGGATATCCCTTAAAGAGCACTCCTTTGGCCAGTTTGTTTTCTCAATATCTTTCTATACATGTAAAGAAGGATTCCCAGGGCTGGTATTTCCAGCAGGTGCTGGACTTTTTATCCCATCCCTACATTCAGATTTTATGTACTGAAAACCAACAAAATAAGGCTACTCGGATAAGTGAAGCTATTAGAACAAAGAATTGGGCATTTATAACTTCTGATAATTTACGGTCCCTAGGAGAAGGAAACGAAGATTTGCTAAGTTTACTCTTTTATGGGGAGGAGGTACCGGGAAACGTTTTTTTAAATAAATGCCATCAAATTATCCAAATTCTTAGGGAAAGGTTTGCCATGTCCAAAGATTCCCTTGGATTGGAGTACCTGTACAAGTTTTACTCTCTGTTCAATCAACTTCAGGACATGGTAGAACAGTACTCATTTGTCAATGACCTAAAATCCTTGGAAAGCCTTTATTTGGAAATTGTTAGGAACGAAACCTTGGATTTTCAGGGAGAGCCCTTGGAAGGTTTACAAATCATGGGAATGTTGGAAAGTAGGGTGCTCGATTTTGAAACAGTAATTCTAACCTCAGTTAACGAAGGGATTCTTCCATCCGGGAAGTCCAATAATTCCTTTATCCCCTTCGATCTAAAAAAATATTACAAACTTCCTACCTATAAGGAAAAGGATGCAGTATATACCTATCATTTTTATCGCTTATTGCAACGGGCAAAAAATATCTACCTGTTGTATAATACGGAACCCGATGTTCTGGAGGGAGGGGAGAAGAGTAGGTTACTGACCCAACTTTTAACGGATGAAAATAAATTGACAGATATAACGGAAATCATCGCAGCACCGGAAATTACACCTTCTATTAAGGTTTTGCAGACCATAGCCAAGGATGAAGGTCTAATGGAAATGATTCGGGCCCACGCCGAAAAGGGATTCTCTCCTACCTCCCTGAGTAACTATATCAGAAACCCAATAGATTTTTATAAGCGAAATCTATTGGGAATAGACGATATTATGGAGGTGGAGGAAACCGTTGCCAACAATACCTTTGGAACCATTGTACACGATACCTTGGAGGACCTTTATAAGCCTTATTTAAATACTTATTTGGAAGTTTCCATGCTCGAGGCAATGAAAAAGAATATCAGGCCCCTTGTAATTGGCCACTTTGCCAAAAGCTTCGCCGACGGCGATATTTCCAGAGGGAAAAACCTAATTGCATATAATGTGGTAGTGCGGTATGTGGAAAATTTCATAAAATTGGAATTGGCAGAGGTAGAAAAGCATCAAATTAGGATATTGGGGGTAGAGGAAAAACTGCGGATGGATATCAATGTTCCTGGGCTTAATTTTCCTGTGGTCCTAAAAGGAAAATTGGATCGGATTGATGAAAAGGATGGGGTCATTAGAATTATCGACTATAAAACGGGAAATGTAACCAGTTCCCAAGTGGAAATTGTTGACTGGGAGGATGTCATTACGGACTACAATTACAGCAAAGCCTTTCAATTACTGTGTTATGCAATAATGTACAACAACAGTAAACCTATTGGTAATATAGAAGCGGGGATTATTTCCTTTAAAAATTTAGGTTCTGGTCTGCTCAAATTTGCCGTAAAAGAAAAAAAGGGCAGTAGAAACAAGGATAATTCCATTACCCAAGATACTATTGCCCAATTTATGGAATCTATTAAATCTTTAATATTTGAAATTGGTAATCCGGAGTTACCATTTACAGAAAAAGAGGTTTAGCCCTATTTTTTATCGGGTCGGGTAGGTCTTACCTCAATCTTACTGGGCAAGGTCCTTGGATTCATGTTCAAGAGGTCTAAAACCAGCTCACCAATATCTTCTGGCTGTATCTTCCAGGCATCTTCTTTGGAAGGTTCATGACCATTAAAATTAGTGGCCACGGAACCTGGCATTATGGTAGAAACCTTAATGTCATAAGGTCTTAGATCCAACATGGCAGCTTGGGTAAAGCCTACTACTCCAAATTTGGTGGCGTTATAACCTGCACCATTGGCAAAGAAATTGGTACCGGCCAAACTTGCTACTGTAATATAATAGCCTTTGGATTTCTTCAGGGCTTCTACCGAGGCTTTTAAGGAGTGAAACACTCCGTTTAGGTTGGTGTTTACCATCTCATGCCATAGCGTGTCGGAAATTTGATCTACGGGGGCAAAATGTCCAACTCCTGCATTGGCCACCATCACATCCAATTTTCCCCACTTATCCAAAATCTTTTTAATCGCTGCTTGTTCGTCCCCAAGTTTTGATACATCCGAGGCAACGGCTAGTACCTTGTCTTCCGGGCCAAGTTCTTTGGCGGCTTTTTCGGCATTTTCCAATAGCCTGCTACTTATGGCCACTTTCATTCCCGCTTTCAACAATGTGGACGCTATCCCAAATCCTATTCCTTTGGATCCTCCTGTAATATAGGCTACTTTACCCTTCAAATCATTCATGATGTTTAGTTTTAGGTGAAATTATAATTATATGGGCAGAAAATAAAAAAGGAAGCGTTATTGTTTTCTTAAACTCGGATTATAATAGTATCCGATCGCCATGTGTTACTTGACAAAAAAAGCCAAGTTAGGCAGGGCCTCTAAGGGAGTTTATTATGCTGTAGGATTTTTTATGGAAGTTTCATTATGGGAAATCCTGAATGCTGGGAGTCCCTATAAATTAAGCTCGTTATAACTCAGTAAGGGGATGCCGATATGTTCCTCCATTTTTGCCACCAAGCTTATATGGAATATTTTCTGAAAAAAGCCTTTTTCCTCCCGCTCCAAAAGTACCAGTAAGTCGGCCCCAATGGTCTTGGCATGGGTTTTAAGTTTATCCTGGATCTTGTCAGAGAAAATTAAAGTGAAGTCTATGGCAGCTGTGTCAACCTCTTGACGAAGCATATCCTTAAACCACTCCATCTGCTCTTTTCCGGCATATTCTTTTTCAGTGGAAATATGTACTATCTGTATTTTAGCGCCAAGTGCCTTTGACATTGGGACCAATTTCTTGAGAGCCAAAATATCGGTTTCCTCAAAATCCGTAGCATACAAAATAGTTTTTATAGATTTGGCAGCAACAGTATTTGGGATAATGAGTAGGGGACACGGAACCTTTTCCTGAAGTCCCTTGCCTATATTGCCCACAAATAGACCACGGTCCGTATGCTTGTCCTTTCTCCCTATGATGATCATATCGGTTCCAAAATTCTTGGATTTTTCTAAAATGGCATCGGAAACCGAATCGTTATGGACTACGTCGACCTGTAACTTTTTGCCATCTACGGCAACGCCCAAATGCTTTTCACAATACTTGGTCAATATTTCGGTCTGCTCCTTAATTACATGGTATTCAATTTGCGCCGCTGGCCGGGAAACGGAAACCCTAATTTGTTCCATTTCATGAACATAGAGAACCATCAGTGAAGCCTTTAATTGGAGGCTTAATTGATATGCGTATTTCAATGCCGGGGAGGAGTGTTCAGTGCGATCGGAAGCGTAAAGAATTGTTTTCATGGTAACTTTATTTATAGGTTAAATCTAAAAGCTATTGCCCATAATAAATATGATATCGGTCATAAGTGGCATTACTCCTGCCTTTCGGGCAATTTGGATGGACCTATATATGATGATAAAATGCCTCTTCGGAGAGACCTTATTTTAACTAAAACCCATATTTATCTTAAAATACATGTTAACTGATCTGTATCATTTCGAAGGACAATTTTCAGTTGTATTTTAATACTTATTGGAATCTTTAAAATCTAAAACTTTATGAAAGCTATTGCAAAAATTGGTAACCTAATATCTAATAAGGACAAGATGATGATTCTTCGGAACCTGAGCCGTATTATGGATATTAGGGTAATAGACCTTGAGGTTGACACGGGAAAGCTCATTTTCCTTTACTATAGTCCAATAGCTTTGGAACAAGTAAAACAAGAACTTTGGAGGATTGGATATCCAATACGACATTTTAAATTTCTATCTACATTAAGTCCCAATTTTCAAGGTGATGGTAGTACTGAGACCGCTTTTGCCTAATTCTTTCCTTAAACTGTTTACAGGTATATTTTTCAATTTTCTCCAATACACTTCTAAACGATTCCGATAAGCCGATTATTTTTTGGTAGTTCCCTTCTGGAAAATTTAAACAATAGAAGTAGATGAAAAAGTATATTGGGATTATACTTAATTATCCACTTTGTGCAAAAATTTGAATGAAGATGATTTGTTTTGTTTTTTGATTTAGGTATGCGTTAATCTTCGATTTCTTTATTTGTCCAAAATCTTCGCAATTAGTGCCATCGAGGCTGTTATTAAGCCTTAGGAAGATTTCATGAATTCTTTTGAAAAGTCAGTTAGCCAGCTTTTGAATAATGAAACCGACGTAGAAGGTTCAGGTTTAATATCTTCTTTCATTTTCTTTGCTTGTCCAAAGAAAACGAAACAAAAGAAAAGACCCTTCTTCACTATGTGGTCCCTAAAATCTCTGGATTTTAAGGACCGATGCCATGGCCTAAATTATCTCCAAGGCTTCAATAATTCTTTACGGCCATGGCATCTCCACTACGGAAGAAGACCGACCATAAAAAGGCTTTACAGGCAATGTTCAACGGTGCCGAATTAGGCACTATGATTTATCGGTACTATTTAAGTTGACGGAACAAAAGATCGGCCTATTTTCAATTTCGTCTTAAATCAAATGGTTTCCACATGGGATGCAGGTAGCCCTTTCTTCCGCCAGGCAGGCGTCCATAGAGCATTTCACCCAAGTGAAAGCGGAATGGGAGGTGCGGCCGTGGAAAGTGCGTGGATTTAAAGAAATTTAAAATTAGCCTAGCCCTTGCTACAGCTGGCTCCTTCTAACCAAGATGCATGGTACCTTGGTTATTCGGCCCTGATCGTTTTTCGGGCGATGCAAAAAATGAACAGAACACGAACTATGGGATAGTTAATGCTATCTTTTATTAGCGCACGCACTAATTTTGAGATTTAGCCATAGTTTGGGATTAGTTCTGTAGTTGGAGAATTCTGCCCAACTATTGTTTTGATGATCGTTGTCATAAAATGGCATATATAAGAAGTTTACTTTTGGTAAAATGTGTTCGCTTTTGAAACACTTAATTACCAACAGATTTTAATTTGACAAATGCACCTTGAAAATTTTATTGATCACACCCTGTTAAGGCCAACGGCAACCGGGAAAGATATTATTCAACTTTGTACAGAGGCATTGAACTATAATTTCTATGGGGTTTGTATCAACGGATGTCATTTGCCCCTTGCAAAGGATTTGCTAAAGGATTCGAAGGTAAAGTTGGTCGCGGTGGTGGGATTTCCATTAGGGAGCATGTCCACCAAGGCGAAGGTGAATGAAGCCATGGATTATATGGAGCAGGGGGCCAATGAACTGGATATGGTATTAAATATTGGGTGGTTAAGATCTGGAGATTATATGGCGGTCCAAGAGGAAATAAGGCAAGTAAAGGAAGTTGCAGGCGATAATGTCCTAAAGGTAATTTTGGAAACTTGTTATTTAACCGATGCCGAAATCATTACAGCATGTAATCTAGCGGTAAATGCCAAAGCTGATTTTGTAAAGACTTCAACTGGTTTTGGTCCTAGGGGTGCATCTATTGAAGATGTAATTTTGATGAAGAAGGCTGCTGGAAACAAAATTAAGATAAAGGCTTCAGGAGGAATAAAAGATGCGGTTACCGTACAAAATTATATTGATTTAGGGGTAGCCAGAATAGGTACATCATCCGGAGTTGCCATAGTTGTCAACCAAAACTGAAGGATTACAACTGGTGTTACTTTGGAATTAAAATAAAAAATTCAATTTTACATGAGCACACATATTGAGGCCAAGCAAGGTGAAATTGCAGAAACCGTATTGATGCCAGGGGATCCCCTACGGGCCAAATGGATAGCAAACACCTTTCTTGAAAATCCCATCTGCTACAATCAGGTTCGTGGTATGTTGGGATATACCGGCACCTTTAAGGGCAAACGGATATCTGTTCAGGGAAGTGGTATGGGAATTCCTTCGGCGCTCATCTACTATCAAGAGCTAATAAATGATTATGGGGTGAAAAATCTAATTCGGGTAGGTACTGCCGGCTCCTATCAAAAAGAGGTGAAAATACGCGATATTGTCTTGGCAATGGCGGCTTCCACCACCTCTGGGATCAATAATTCCAGATTTATCAATGCGGATTATGCGCCGACGGCCGATTTCGACCTGCTTCTTAAGGCTGCCCTTTATGCCAAGGAAAAGGGAATTAACATTAAGGCAGGGAATGTACTTTCATCGGATGAATTTTATGAGGACGATCCGGATTTTTACAAATTGTGGGCGAAATTTGGGGTCCTTTGTGTAGAAATGGAGGCGGCCGGATTATATACCATAGCTGCCAAGTTTAATGTTAAGGCCCTTGCAATATTGACTATTTCTGATTCCTTGGTCACTGGCCAAAAATCCAATTCCATAGAAAGGGAAACTACTTTTCAGGAAATGATAGATATAGCGCTTAATATTGCTTAAGGTGGGGATAATGAAATTTTTTATTCTCTTACCTTTTTTCATGGCAATAAATAAAATCTATACTAAAAGGAAGCTGTTTTTTGGACGAATTCAAATTGGGTTAATCCACGACTTTAGCACAAATGACCTAGGTCATTTTACATTTAAAAAGATAAGACCATTTTTGTGTATATCCTAAAAACAAGAAATCATGGCACTTAATTTTAATCAGTACGCTACGGAGGGGCATACCTTCCTTAAGGATTACACTAAGCAAATGGATCTGGGCAAAGATACCGACAAAGCGGGTCGTATTTTAACCTCAGTACTTCATGCCTTAAGGGAAATAATTCCTGTGGAGGAATCCTTGCAATTTATTGCCCAGATGCCCATGTTTTTAAAGGCCGTTTATGTAAACGGATGGACCGTAAAAAAGGAGAAGCCCAAAATTAAACATATGGCCGAATTTTTGGATTTGGTTAGACAATTCGATGGGCCTGCAGCAATAAACGATTTTGAATACAGTGACGAAGTGGCTGAAGAATATGTAAACATTACATTTATTTATTTGCGAAAATATGTTTCCCAAGGAGAAATGTCCGATATCCGTGATGCTCTCCCAAAAAATCTAAAAGGGATGATCTTTAATAATTTAACATTCTAAATACCCATACCATGACCTTATTTATAGCACTTCTAGTTTATGTTCTTGTTTATCTAATATCCTTTGCTTTAAAGAAATATTCCAGAAGAGTCTGATTTTTTTTGGATGCCAATTGTTTATTATGGCTTTGGCAGAACCTACATCATTTCCATAACTTATCACCTGAACTATTAATGCTTTAACTTGACTTTGAATGAAATCAAAAACAGAACTATTTATTGAATTATGGGAAGAAGCCAGGACTCGGTTTACCAACCAATTGTCGCATTTAACCCAGGAGGATCTAAACAAAAGATTATTGCCAGCCCCCAATAGTATAGGCTTTTTAATAAGGCATATTGGCGATGTGGAACTGCTTTTTGCCAAGAATGTATTTGGAGCACAGGAAGTAAAGGTAATTGCAAAAACGGTTATTGCGCAAAAGGATACCGGAGAGTGGACCAATCTGTCCGAATTATTGGAATATGTGGAATATTCTTATCAAATGCTTAGATCGGTATTGGAGAAACAACAAGAGGAAGACTGGGAGGCCACAATTACCACCAAAGAATTTGGGACCAAGACCAAGGCGGAGGCCTTTGGTAGGATTGTATCCCACACCATTCACCATTCAGGCCAAATGGTCATTATTAAAAAGTACGGATCTTAGATTTAATCTGAAATCGGTTAACGGCAAGGCCAAGCTAGGGGAATGTAGGTTACAAGAAATTATTAACGGATTTTTTCTACAACCCTTTTTAATTTTTCGCCCACTTCATCCGCTATGTTCATTAAATCCTTATTAATTACCGCCTGCATGGATGCCAAGGGGTTTACGGCTGCAATTTCCACAAGCCCAGGCTCCTTCTCCATAACAATTACATTACAGGGCAACATGGTACCGATTTTATCTTCGGCCTGTAAGGCTTTATGCGCAAAGGGAGCGTTGCAGGCACCCAAAACCATGTAATTATAAAAATCTACATCCAATTTTTTCTTTAAGGTAGCCTTCATATCTATTTCCGTCAGCACCCCAAAGCCTTCTTCCTGCAGGGCCAATTTGGTTTTTTCCACTGCTTTTTCAAAAGGGGTATTTCCAATTGTTTTATTAAAATAGTATTCCATAATAAAATTATTTTTGCGTTTTAATATAGTAATTAATGTGCTGTTTTTTTAATCCATTTAAATCGGTCTCTGACCTAAAGAAGTTAGGGTAGTCCTTCTGTAAAAAGGACGATATACAAAAAAAAGGATTGGGATATCTATATATCCCAATCCTTAATGTCCGGGCTTGGGCAGCACTTGTGCACTTATCCGGGTCCCGAGCAACAAGCTATAAATGTAACGGCTGTGCAAGGGGGTAGGGTAATAAGGCTCAAGTGGTTACTTGTGCACCGGTTTATGGTCGCTAAGGCATTACTGCTTAGAAACTTTACTTTTATTTCTTTCAAAGAACGATTACTTTTTTACTAATACTAATATATGGTTATCATATTGGATACGAAATGACATAGATCAGTTGGGTGTTTTTTTCTTATTTCTTAATAAAGGAAGCAGGATTATTACGTTTCCTTTTTAAGTAAATTATCCTTTTCCCTGCCCCTCGACAGTCGTGGTTGGGGGTTCTAGTAGTTCAAAGAATTGATCTAGTTTGGGTAAAATGATAATTTCCGTCCTACGGTTAATCGCTCTGCCTTCAGTGGTTGCATTGGTAGTCTTGGGAAGGTATTCGGATCTTCCCCCAGCAGTCATCCTAAGGGGTTGTACCCCAAATTTAGTTTGCATTAATCGTACAATGGAGGTCGCTCTTTTTACACTTAAATCCCAGTTATCTGTCATACAGTCTGTAGAAATAGGGACATTGTCGGTATGGCCTTCGACCAAAATATCCAGATCCTTATGGTCATTTATAATCTTGGCTATTTTGCCAATAACTTCTTCTGCTCTGTTACTTATGTTATAACTTCCAGAACGGAAAAGCATTTTGTCCGAGATAGAGACATAGACCACTCCTTTTTTCACCTCAATATTTATATCCTCATCCTCAAAATTGTCCAAGGACCTTTTTAAGTTCATTACCAATACCAGATTAATAGAGTCTTTTCGCTGCATGTTACTGGTAAGGTCCTTTATGTATTTATTCTGCTCGTTTAGGGCTTCCAAAGATTTTTTTATGCTTTCCGCTCCGGATTTGCTCACTACGGATAGATCTGAAAGTCGGGCCAAAAGGTCCGTATTGGTACTTTTAAAGTATTCCATTTGTTGCTCCAAGGATTTGGATCTGTTTTTCTCATTGGCCAATCCGGCTTCCAGTAAATTAATTTGGTTCTTGCTGGTATTTAATTCATTCTCACAATTTACTGCCCGGTCTTGCATAGCAGTATACTTTTTTTGGCTTACACAGGAAGTAAAAAGTGTAAGTGCCAATACATAAATAAATAGTGTTTTCATAGTCATAAGTTTATTGGATAATAGTAGTCCCCTAAAGAAAGTCACAATTCAATAGGTATCAAATGATAAATATCATGTAGGACATTGGTTTATAAGTTTTTAGAGTTTGGTATTCCTTGTTCCAAACACTTCATCAGTTTGGTTGCCTGAACTGGATCTACCTATTGTTAAACTTATAAATGTGGGTTGTATGCATAACTGACAATGGTCATAGGGTGGTGCAGGGTTAAGGTATAGCTTTATAATCCTTAGCAGGAATTATAAGTTCTGTCCAAAACCCTTTTCAAGAGGGTTAAAGATACGTTCTATTTGTACTTTTCCTTCTTAAGGGTGGTATTTTAAAAGATAGAATTCTATGAAAAAATTTAGAAAGATAATTTTTGTGTTATTGTCGATTGCTGCGGTCTTCTTGGTGTTTATGTTTTGGTATCAAAATGAATACGCTATGGACCAGGCCCAGGAGTACGAGGTAAATACTCCCGGGGAGAATTCCAGATTGCTCGTGGCTACACAGGGGAGTGAATTTAAAAATACGATTACTACCGCCATTGTGGATTATTACAAAACGGAGGCAGTGTATATCAAGGTAATAGATGTTTCCGCTTTGGTGGGTGTAAATCCTACCAATTACGATGCCCTATTGGTAATCCACACCTGGGAGAATTGGAAGCCACCTTCTTCCGTTAAATCGTTTATGGACAGAACCACTGATTATAGGGACAAGATGGTTGTCCTGACTACCTCTGGCGAAGGATCCTACAAAATGGAAGGGATTGATGCCTTTACTGGAGAATCTATTTTGGAGGAAATTCCCAACCACGTAGGTGAAATTATTAAAAAATTAAATCCCTTACTGAAGTTGTAAATGTTGCGATACAGTTTCTTGTCATAGGATTTATAATACTGATGAATGGTTATGTATAATTTAAAAAACTTCAATATTGCCGATTGGTTTTCCTTTTATCGCATTATGGCCGTACCCCTATTACTTGCTTTAATTTGGTACGGTGAACGGGAATGGTTTAGTTGGATGCTCCTTATAAGCTACTCTACCGATGCCATAGATGGGTTTTTGGCCAGGAGATTAAAAATTTCGAGCGCTAGGGGATCGCAGTTGGATTCTTTGGGAGATCAGGTAACCCTTATTATTGGATTGATAGGTCTTATCTTTTTTGAAAATAATTTCATCATGGAAAACTTACTTCTAATAATTATTGCATTTGTACCATACTTGATTCAGATGTCCATTGCTTTTGCGAAATACGGTAAGGCCACAGCCTTTCATACCTATTTGGCCAAATTATCTGCCATTACCCAAGGGATATTTATTTTATGGCTGTTGTTTTTTGGACCGGTATATTGGCTGTTTTATGCCATGATAGTTTTGGGGGTACTGGAAACTGTTGAGGAAATTACTCTTATCTTTATGTATGATAACTGGGTAGAGGATGTAAAAGGTTATTTCTGGGCGTTGAAGGATAAAAGACGGCTTGCGAATAACAATAACCAATAGCAAAACCCCTTTTAATGCGATCCTACACTTTTTTTGCAATAGTCCTTTTATGTTTGGCCATTTTATTGATCGATGCCTTGGCTTTCTACTGGCTGAAATCTATCATGGAGCCTATTGAACCGACCATCATTAAGAATACTATTTTTATCGCCTTTTGGTTTTTTACCATCGGACTCATTATATCTATTTTGGTGTTGAAAATTAGATTGGAAAGTATATCACCTTATAGAAAGCAACTTCTTATATCATCCTTATATGGACTAACGGTTTCCTCCTTTATTCCCAAGTTGATCTTTGTAGTGGTTATTTCTACACTTTATTTCTCAAATTTTTTGATCTCAGGGGAGAAATCCTTGCTCATCATTCCTTTAGTAGGTGTTTTTTTTGGATTTTTACCATTCTTCGTTATTGTGTATGCCGTATTCAGGGCCGTATACAGATTTAAGGTACATCAGGTTGTTGTAAAATCTGATTTGCTTCCGCAAAATTTTAACGGATTGCGAATAGTTCAAATATCAGATCTTCACCTGGGCAGTTTCAATTATCGCTATCATATATTGCACCGTGCCATCAATACCATAAATAGTTTAAAGCCCGATTTTATTTTTTTTACTGGCGATTTGGTCAACAATTATGCTTGGGAATTAAACGGATGGGAGGATGTATTAAAGTCTCTGACCGCCCAACAGGGAAAATATTCGGTTTTGGGAAATCATGATTATGGGGACTATAGTAAATGGGAATCCGAAGAGGAGAGAAACAGCAATTTTGCGGATATTAAAGATTTTCATGCCCAAATTGGGTTTAAGCTTTTGCTGAATGAAGCCGAATGTATTGAGAATAAAGGTGATAAAATTGCAATTGTGGGAGTGGAAAACTGGGGGAATCCACCCTTTAAACAATACGGGAACCTTCAACAATCCTTGCAGGGAGTAGAGGATGTAGGGTTTAAAATTTTATTGTCGCACGACCCCTCGCATTGGAGCGAGGAAGTGGTGAATAAGACCAATATAGCGCTTACGCTCTCAGGGCATACGCATGGTATGCAGGCGGGAATCAACATTAAAAATAAAGAATGGAGTCCCATAAAATACAAATACAAACATTGGGCAGGACTATATCGATTGGGCCATCAATTTCTATATGTAAGCCGTGGATTGGGGTGGATGGGATTTCCTGGCCGATTGGGCATGCGTCCGGAAATTACCTTTATAGAGCTTGAGAAAGAATAGTGGGATTATTTTGTTTTCCATCTACCTGTTTCAAAGTATAACTGCCTTCAAAGTACTTATAGATCATTTTTTTTCCAGCTTCTTTTTTTCCTCTTTTTCCTTCTTTTTGAAGTAGCGGCGGGTGAGAAAGTTATGCTTTAAGGCTTCCGTAACCTCGTTGAAATTTTTGACTCCCTCTGTGATGTTTTCCATGCTGGTTTCCAATTGACCAACCAATACGGTGTCTGTGGCCAAATAATTAATGGCTCCCTTCCCTGTTTTAATATCCCCGATGACCGAATTTAAGTCCTTGGACATTTTTTCGATTTCTATGCTGGAATTTTCTAGATGGGATATAATATTGCTCATTTTATCACCTGTAACGGAGTCCTTTAAGAGAACACCGGCAGTACTATTATCAAAATCCAACTGCTTTACAATCTGGTTTATCTCTGCGATCATTATATTGGCCTCATTACTGGTATGTTTCAAATTGGTAATGGTTTGGTGCAATTCCTTGGCCATAAGGGAATCATTCAACAACCTGCCAAAGGTGCCTTTTCCTTGGGTCAGGGATCTAGTTACCTTCAGCAGGTCTTCTGTCAACAATGCGGCATTTTCATTGGTTTGGTTAAGGGTGTTCAACATATCTTGGGTAGCCACCCTACTAAAGGATTGTAATTCGTCCCCTGGGCCAATGTGGGTTGTCTTTCCTTCCCCGGGAACAATATTGATCAGCATACTGCCCACAAGTCCATCTGAGCCAATCGTGGCAACGGCATCTTTTTTAATGTGATTTTGCATTTTTTCCTCAATGATCATGTGCACCCGAATGGTGGTATCGTTGATCATTTCAATCTTGTTCACTGTGCCCACATTTATACCTGAGAAGCGTACGTTATTCCCATTTTGAAGTCCGTTTGCATTTTTGAAAATTGCGGTTATGGGAATGGTCTTTCCAAACATATTTTGTCTGTTCCCAATTAAATAGGCGGCAACTACGAGTAGTGCCGTGCCGAGGACGACGAATATTCCAAGTTTCAAATTTTCTAGTTTTGTCTTTGCCATGATCTTATTTTTTAAAAAACGCATCTACTTTTGGATCAGTGGATTTTGATAATTCTGAATAGGTACCTTCGGCATAATTAATACCATCTACCAAGAGTATCATTCGCTCCGAAATTACCCGGGCACAATCTACATCATGGGTAATAATCAGGGAGGAAGTGCCGTATTTCTTTTGTATGGAACGCATTAATTCTATAATCTCCTTAGAGGTAATGGGGTCCAGGCCACTGGTAGGTTCATCATAGAGGATTACCTTTGGTTTTAGGATAAGGGTGCGGGCCAAGGCCACCCTTCTTTTCATACCCCCGGATAATTCAACGGGCATTAGATCCATGGTATGGGCCAATCCAACATTTTCAAGTGCTTCCCGCACTAGCGGTTCAGTATCCGTAACTACTCCCAATTTTTCTTTGTGCCTGCGCATGGGAAATTCCAAATTTTCACGTACCGTCATGGAATCATATAGCGCACTTCCCTGAAAGAGAAATCCGATATCCGAACGCAATTCATCCAGGGTTTCCTGGTCCAAAGCGTTTATTTCCTTACCCAGAACTTTAACCGTTCCCCTATCTGGTTTTACCAGGCCAACTAGGCATTTTATCATTACCGATTTCCCGGAGCCCGATTTCCCCATGACCACTAGGTTTTCCCCTTCCATTAGGGTCATATTAAATCCGTTCAAAACATGATTGTCCCCAAAACTTTTATAAAGGTCCTTGATCTCTATAACCGCCTTTCCGCCTTGGGCAGATTCATTTGAAGTTGTTATTTGGTCTTGGTCCGTCATATTAAAGTTCATAAAAAATATCGGAAATAAATACCGCTATAAAATCTATCACAAACAGAAGTAAGGATGCCATGACCACTGCGGTATTGGCCGCTACCCCTACGCCTGCAGTTCCTTTTTTGGAATAATAGCCTTTATAACAGCCCACCAATCCTATGGCAAAGCCAAAAAAGAACGATTTTATGGTGGCCGGTACCAGATCACTAAAGGACAAGGCATCGAATACGGTATTAAAATAAAGTTGAAAGGAAACGTCCCCTTTTAAATTCTCTACAAGTGCGGATCCGTATAGGGCTACCAAATCTCCGTATATCACTAAAATGGGGAGCATTAAAGTGGTGGCCATTATCCGTGTTATTACCAAATACTTAAATGGGTTGGTCCCCGAGACTTCCATGGCATCAATTTGTTCGGTAACCCGCATGGAACCTAATTCGGCCCCTATCCCTGATGCAATTCGGCCCGCGCAGATGAGCGCGGTAATTACAGGTCCTATTTCCCTTACTATAGATATCCCGACCATATTCGGCATCCAGGAAACAGCTCCAAATTGAATCAGGGTGGGTCTAGATTGTAGGGTAAGTACCAGTCCAATGATAAAGCCCGTTACGGTTACTAGGATAAGGGACCTATTTCCCATCTGATAGCATTGGCGCAATAGTTCCTTAAACTCGAAAGGAGGTTTTAAGACCTCCTTAAAAAATCGGGCAGCGAAATGGGAGAGATCTCCTATCTCAATGAAAAATTCCTTCACCCCTTTAAATAATGTAGATGTGTTGCCCATACCCAAATCCCTTTGTAGGGGTCTATTTCATCAAAGATAGTATGAAAGTAAAGGGCTTAAAATGAGGAATGTCATATATAGGGGTGGTGACCGTTGTCATTTTATATTCCTTGGAACCGTATTAGTTTTGGTTAAAATAACACCAAATTTTACCAATATGATTAAATCGAAAGTGATCCTTCTCCATATATTAGTTCTTTTGATGGTTTCCTGTAATGTTAATCGACCTATTTCCCCAAAAAACCCATCTGTAGAAAATCCTCTCTCTATTCAGCAACATCTTGTAGAGAAAAATAGTATTCCAAAGAAAGCCAAACCGCAGATGGCAAATGTTGCTCGGGATATTAGGGTGGCCAATTATTTTGATTTTATGGATGGTTTGGCCAAGAAATATGATTCCTTAGTACCTTATGCCTTGACCGAACATGTGCTGGTTCGTGCCAATCCTTGGATAATGGATACTTTGGCCAATACGGATTATTATAGGCAAATGGCAAAAGATTCCTTTGTTTATGATCAACGGAAAATGATTGTACTACGGAGCAATGATTCCTTGTTGATACCGGATGCCGAAACGGGGCAGCAACTTATCAAGGATATGGAAAATACCTTGATAGATATAAATATTCCCGAATATAGACTCCGCATTTATCAAGATTCCTTGTTGTTATATACCTTCCCTATAAGGGTTGGGCAGGATAGAAAAAGGTATTTGGCCATGGGAGATCGCGTAACAGATCTAAGGACCAAGACAGGAAAAGGCAAGATTGTAAGGTTGGAGCGGAATCCCAGTTTTTATAATCCTGTGACCGGTAAGCGGTTTTATGTGACCAGAAGGGATGACAAAAAAACGACCATAATGCCTGTAATTCCATGGATAGAAACAGAAATTAATGGCATTCGCAACGGGCAAATGATACATCCCACTACCAATCCGGAAACCTTGGGCAAGGCATCTTCCAATGGATGTATTGGGGTTGCCGAGGCAGATGCCTGGATTATTTATTACCATGCCCCCTTAAATACCCAAGTCCAAATACGCTATGATCTGGATATTTTGGATGAAAATGGGGAAGTACAGAAATTGAAGGACATCTATAACTATCAATAGCCTACCTAATCTATTGTGAAATGACTATTTTTGGCTTACTGCGGATTTTTCAAATAAAAATTTTGAGCTTCAAATAGTTTCTTATGAGTGAATTAAAGGATTTTCAAAAGTTGGTTATCGCCAATGCTTCTGAAGTAAAAGGGCTTTCTAAGGGAGATAGGGCGCCTGATTTTAGTCTGCCCAATGCATTTGGTAAAAAAATATTATTATCCCAAGCCTTAAAATCAGGAATAGTGATCATAAAGTTCTATCGAGGGGAATGGTGCCCTATTTGCAATTTGGATCTTAGGGCAATTCAGCAACATCTACCACAAATCAGGTCTTTAGGAGCCTCCTTAATTGCTATTAGCCCGCAGAGACCAGATGATGCGCTAACGGCTATTCAAAAAAATGAACTCGAATATGAGGTGCTAAGTGACGCAGATCAGGAAGTGATAAAAGCGTACAACCTTCAGTTTGATCCGGGGGAGGATTATCACCAGCGGCGGGATTTATCCGTTTTGAACGGTGGGGGTTTAAAAACCTTACCAGTTCCGGCTACGTTCATAGTAAACACTGACCAAATTATTGAAGCAGCCCATGTTGAGGCCAATTATACCGAAAGGATGGGCCCAATAGAAATAATAGAGGTGCTTAAGGGGATGGGTAACAAAGCGTAGCTGGGACATAAAAGTTTAATGCCTTCTTTATTCCTGTAAATAGAGAGGTTAAATTTAAGTTCAGACCACGGCCAATTGTAGTGTATTAGGATTTATTAAATATTGTCAATGGCGATTTGATTTTATGTACCCAAACTTCCTGAATTGAACTACCACAGGATTATTACACTAAATACGGTCTCAAAGAAATAGTTAAATGCCTGATAGGTAAGAGTCGACTTTTTTTAACTCGCTTAACCTGTGCTGCTTCCCCTAAAGAAAATGAATACGTAATTGACTTCGCACAATAATTTGGACAAAGGATTTCAAGGAAAATCAATGGGAGGTAATCTAGTCGAGACGGTTAGCAAAGAAATAGGGGCAAACTTAAACAACGATTAATTTGGGGTGGATAGTCTTGTTAAAGATTTGGCAATGAGTCGATCTGGATAATGATCAAATGTTGATTGTAAATTGAAATAGGAGTCCGATCCTTACAATAAAACAATCGACATTGGAATTATCATTGGACCTATAAAGGCTTATACGTCCAAAACAATTCATAACCCACTTCGATTTAGCTACCGATAAAAACAAAGGAGTGTACTTGTAAATGCTGTAACTGTTATTCGCATTGTTTTACTGTCACTATTCACATAGCTAGACATAGTTTTGGTCAAATTGCTGGCGATACAGTTCCCTTGCAACTTTTGCAATAATTATATAGACACTCATCAGTAACAACAACAATGATGTGTCAATCCAGCTTTATAAGCACCGAAACTGATAGAGCCCCTGAAAATATTGTGAATTTTTGATTCAACTACCTGAAATATCGACACAACTCTTTATTGGTGGGATGTGATATGTAACAGATACTAGGCTAACTTTGTTTGGTCACAATCTTACTATAAGAATCTTACCAAATCCCTTCCACCATTTAGTACCCGAACAATTCTAATATTATTCTCTAATATTCTATAAAATATTATGTGGGAAACGTAAGGGAGGCTAAATAGTCCTTCCTTAATTTCATTCCGTTTTTTGCCAATACCTGGGTTTTCTGCCAAGAGCACAAAGTGTTCTTCCATTTGAATTAAATAAGATATCGCTTGGGCCTTGCCAAATTTGTATTCTCCAAATTCAAAGATTTCCTCGATGTCGTTTTCTGCCTCTTGCGAAAGAACGTATTTGGACATTAGGCTTTTCTCTTTGAAGCTATAATTTCTTGCATGGATCTTTGGCTATCAGGACCGTCCCAACCTTTTTCGATTTCCATTCTTAAATCTCGAATTACTTTTTCCCGATATATGCTATGAAGTCTTAGGGCGTCTCTAATAACTTCACTGTTGTTTTGGTATTCCCCGGATTGAACCTGTTTAGAGATATACTCTTCCTGCTTCTTTGTGAAACTAATATTCATGATTTATATTTTTTAAAGTAAAGGTAAAAAAATTTATCCATATATATCAAAAATGGACAATATAGGTTTTGATTTCACATTGATTTAATTGTGCTAAACTCCCCAAATCTTATAAAAACTTTGCGCGTGGATGCTGTCCATTATTTTGTTGCAAGTCCAATACCACATTTAACATATTGTCGTACTTTCCTTTCAGCTGTAGATCAGATAGTCGTAGAATATTTTTTGGCCTCCCTTAGCTTGTAAGGTCGATAGGCCTGACCCCTATTATCATGAGCTTGTAATTTTGGAGGTGTCTACCTTGTAATCACTCTCAATATAGCTTGCAGACAAAATACTATTTTGCATTAGCCAGTCGTTCAGCATCTTCTTTTCAAAGAAGATCAGTTTCCCGTTGGGCTTGGAATGTGGGATCTTTCCAGCAGCGGAGAGTTTGTACAGATAACTTCTGGAAATACCGGTATTGTCACAGGTTTCCTCAAAGGTCAGTACCTCTTTATGGACCGTCATGAGCCTTTCCAGACGATCCAGTCGTTCGAGTATAAAAATAATGTCCATTTTGTTTCTTTTTTAGGGTTACAGAATGAACAAAAGCGCTTTTGTTTTCCTACAGTATTATAATTGGGATAAATGTATAAAACTGGGCAAGGAAAGAAAGCGGAAAACGAAAATAGTTATTCATAACTAATGGATATACAGCAATCTATAACAACCAGCAACAATTAATTTTGCATTTGACCTTATATAATTTTATTTGGCATCATTTGATATCAAATGATGCCAAACAAAATCATTGTACAAATGACCATTTATTTGATTTTTCTTTGTTATTAACAATAAAATTAGAAGGGCTATGTATATAATGGCTCAAAAAATGCAGATTTCTTTTGTTTTATTTCCCATAATTGTAATCGTGCCCTAATGCTTTTTATGAAATAGTCTCCTGAAATATAATTTTAAGGTCTTAATTTTCGTAGGGGACTTTTGGAAGCAAAACTTGAAGATAGTTTAGCAATCTTCTGAATAATGTAGACCCTTAAAAGGTTCGTTTTAAGGGATAGGCACTTTGCTAGGTGTTGTGTGCTTGTACTTTTACTTCTCGGTAACAGTCAGTTCCTTCGGAATCAACTTTTCAATGTAAGCTGTTTCACAACCGAGTTTTCATCATCGTCGAATACGCATCATTTATGTGAAACTGATAAAGGATGAGATTTATCAAACGCCCTTTCCAACCTCTTTTCTTATGCTTCATTTATGACAGATATCCTTTATGGGATTCTTTCTTAGGGTGGGAGCATATTGACCGGCTTACCCAGGTCTGTAAGCCGACTATGTCATTTACCCCCAGAAACTAAGGACGCGTCACAGACTAAATCCGCAATACCTCATCCATTGGATATGTCTGCATATGACATGGATTCAATCTCTTTAGGTGCTCAATATCCCGGGAAGGTGGGCAAATAGCAAAAATTTAGTCGTGGTGTTCCGTTTTGTGTTTCATCGGATTATCTATCTTCAGCATCTTTGAGACGAAGAAATCGTGAGGCATTGTTATAAAAGATATCGCGCTTTTGCTCCTGGGTTAAAAAGGGTGCTTTTTCAATGGCCTCGATGGCTGCCTCGATCTTTTCTGGCCATACCATTTGGTCGGAACCAAACATCAATCGCTTTCCTAGGCCGGCCCGTACTAGCGCTTTTAGATAGTCATAAAAGGCGGTGCGGGGAATTACCCATGTTATCGTAGATATATCCGCGTAAAGCTGTGGATACTGGTACATCATCGCAATAATTTCATCACGATAGGGATAGCCGGCATTTTCAACAAAAAGGCGGAGTTTTGGATGGCGGACCAGCACCTCCTCTAGCAGCAGGGGGCTGCCCGCAGCAGAACTAAAGTGGGGAGTATATGGCCCGATTCCTAGGGTGTGGATTAGCACGGGCAGGTCGAGCGATTCCGCCAGCTTAAAGTAGGGTGCCAAGGCCGGGTCGTTCGGATGTATGCCCATGAGTTGCGTTCCGATTTCACCCATGCCGCCGAAACGCCCGGAAGCGTAGGCCTGTTTGAGGCTCTCTAGGTCAGAGGTTCCAGGACTCAGAATAAATGGGGATGCAATAAATCGGCCCGGAGCTGCCTTGTCCCAATTCTGCACGGCTGCCAAATCGACTCCGCTAAGAAAAGCTTTGACAATATTATAGCGGTTCATAACTTCCAAAGTTTTCTCCAGCAACTCGCCGGGATCAACGGTTGCATGGCCACTGCCTTGACAGGGTTCCGGACGACAGAAGGCCGGAATCCCGGGAGGTACCTCCTCAGGAAGTCCGGTGTGCATATGCATGTCAATGAGAGGAGGCCGTTCCTGATGGCCCGTATAATTTTGTGAATGGGTGAACCAGCCCATTGAAACGATAGATAAAATTGTCATTAAATTTTTCATGATGTTGAATTTTTCCTGTTGTTGGGTATCCTTTTCCTAGAATTTAAGCATACCTATTGTTCCTGTCTCTCCTAGGTAGTTTGAGCCATCATTGATTCAACTACCTGCACAAACTCTACCGGCTTTTCAAGTTTAGGGTCATCCCGGGTATCCTCGATAATCCTTAGAGGCCATCCATATTTTTTACTTGCTTTAAGGGCAACCTTAAGATTATTGGCTTTATCATGCCTTCCCCATATGAGTGTAACCGGCTTATCAATTTTCGCCAGTTCACTTTCGGGAATTTTTCCACTCATGGCACTCATTATCCCTTTAGCAGCTACCTTCTTTGTAGGATGTTGGGCACAGGCTATATTGTAAGCGAGGAAATAGGGCCAGTAAATGCCTATGCTCTTGATTAATCCATTCACGTCGTAGATACATTCTGGCAAAAAACGTAAGTAGCTTTTCTCAGAAGGGTTAATCATGAACCTTAGAAATTGGTAAGCGAATCGGGGAGTGGGGCGAAAAGACGAAAGCCCAAGCGAGTCCACTAATACTAATTGCTCCACCTTTTTACTTGGTTGAATAGCATAATTGGCTGCTATGGCTCCTCCGACCACATGCCCGACAAGGACCGGGGCCCTGCTACAGGTTTTAATGAGAAAACCGTCAAGCCAGTCCAGCACGATTTCCTTAGTAAGTTTTTCCTTAGCCGACCCGGAAGAACCATGGCCAGGAAGATCAGGAATTATTACATTATATTTTTTGACCAGGTGTGGAATCACCCGCATCCACCAAATAGAAGATTCGCCAGGACCATGCAACAGAACGAAAGGAGTACCCTCGCCCCCATCAAGATAGGTAGTATGGATATCTCCCACCTGAATTTTATGTTCCTTTACGGGCAATTCGTTGATGATTTTTTCTCGATAGTAATCGGCATTTCTAAGCACCTCATTTTTGATTATTGCTTCCATGTTTGTCTATTTAATAGGACTATCGATAGTACAAGATAAATCTACGGCGAAACAGGGTCCACGTGCATCGGTGGGAATACCCAAATTTTAGGAGAGATGAAAAATGGGTACTTCTACCCATAGGAGGAAAAAAAGCCCCGTGTGAAAATGAATATCTATAAGAATGGGTGCGAAGCTATGTTTTTATTGGCCTCCGCTGTCCAGTAGGTTATTCCTGATGGCGCAGGTGGTCGCCTCTACCCGTGAGGACACCCCGAGCTTATTGAAGATATTACTTACATGGCGGTCTACCGTACGCTCGCTGATAAACAATTCCCCGGCAATTGATTTATTGGTCTTTCCCGACGCTACCCGTTGCATTACCTGCAGTTCGCGTAGGGTCAGGCCATGTGTTTCGTAATGCCGTTGCGTGTGGAAGAGTCGATTGATCCGTTCCAGATCTGGCCCAGCCTTAAGTTGTTCAAAAACCCATTTGGCAGCTGTCAACTCAACCTCTGAATTGTCTTGATCATTCAATTCTCGGTAAACAAGCCCTTTCAGTTCGCTGGCATAAGCTGATTGATAAGGTACATGTAGGTTTTTCCAAAATTTCAATGCTTTTTGCAGGTGCTCTAGGGCAAGTTGAGGGTTTCCTTTAGCAAAAAATACAGATCCCTGACAGTAAGAAGACATTGCATAGAGATAGGGTGCATCAAATTCCTTGGCAATACTACATAATTCTTTGGTGGCACTAAGGGCTTCTTCGGTTTGATTTACAGATATCATGATACGCACGACCGCAGGAAGTAGTTCCACACGTCTTATTATATCTTTTGTCTCTTGCAAGGTATTTCTTATAGAAGTTTCCGCCGAGTCTTCCTGTCCCTGAACCAGACGGAGTAATGCAAGTCCAGGTTGTGGATTTCTGCCCCATTTAGCAGTTTCACGATAACAGTCTTCCGCCTTTTCAAAATCTCCCAGTAAGCGGAGTAGCTCGGCTTGGCGGTAAAAGGCTTCTCCCGCTGCCGGTTCACCAGGCGGTCGTGACAATAGCTCACATGCATCCCTGGTTTCCTCAAGAGCTTTTTGCCAATCACCATGAAATTGGATGATTTCGGCACGACGCACCAAGCACTGCCCTCTGAAGGGTACGATGTCTGGCTGTGCATTACACCACCGAGTCAAAGCTGATGTCCACTCCTGTGCCCTTCCTAAATCCCAAACCTTACGACAGGTCTCTATTGCGGCACAGTAGATGATTCCACAGGCTACGGGAAAGAGCGCCTCGGTCTCTACAGTAATCATCGTTTCATCGAGGAGTTTTAAGCCTTGGGCCACCTCCCCATTCTGAATTATTGCCTGTCCGTGCCCTAGCCGTCCAAGTGCGATTAAATCAGCGTCGCCAAATTGTTTCCCGATGGTTTCGGCCTGCTTAAAAAGATTCAGTGCCTTGGTGGTATGACCTGCAGAGAGCGCTCCCAATGCCGTAGGAATGAGAAACAATCCTTTCTCTGCACAATCTGGTCTTTTTTCATCACCAAGCAGCCTTTCCCCTCTGGCGATCCATCCACCACCCCTTGCCCTTGCCCCAGTATTCAGTAGCATCAGCCCCAACCAAAAAGCGCAGCGTACGGCCTTTTCGGTCTGTCGCTGAACCAAATAGGCTTGATGGGCTTGTTCCAGAATCTGAAAACTTTCGTCCTCCTTCCCGGTCAGGAAAGCGGCCAAGGCATAAGTTTCCAATTCCTGGGGGGCAAGCTCATGTTCCTTACCGGTTTTGATAAGCCTTTCATAAGTCTCGGTCCATTTTTCCAATCTTTGCATCCTAATTAACTGATAAAATTCAGTACAAGTAAAAGTCCTGTATTCTAATTTTCAACTTTTTTTACGAAGTCGGAATCTATATTTTAAGTAGGCGTCTATGTCTGCTGGCGAGTCATACTAAGTGCCTTCCAATTTTTATAATCATTAAATTTACTTTTTTCTGTTGGTAGACCTATCTGTTTGTGGACAAAAAATGACAACACGCAATAAATTCAGGTCTATCTTTTTTTGGTTTTTCAGTGTTGGCTGTAAATATGTAGCACAATAAGGGGATATAGTTTTATGTAAAGATTCTGTTTGCATTCCGCTTTTACGGGAATTGGCGCCGATTTTTTGGGACACCAAAAATGTCATTAAAAAAGAACTGGATAAAAATTTTGAGTACTGTTTATGGTTCCTAATTTGAAACTATCTATTTTCTAACAAATTTGTTATCCGATTACATTTTCCTTGGTAAGAAAGGGTTGATGATTATGGCGTTTTCCAGTAGCTTGATATAGTGCATTGGCCAACGCTGCAAAAATTGGCGGATAGGTGGGTTCTCCGAGGCCGGTAGGGCTTACGTCACTTTTTACAAAATGCACATAGATTTTTTTTGGTGCTTCGCCCATACGTATCATTCGGTAGGTGTCGAAGTTGTTCTTTTGCGGTACCCCTTCCACAAAAGTCAGTTCCCCATAGAGTGCGGTACCAATACCATCTACGATTCCTCCTTCGGCCAAATTAATAGCTGCATCAGGATTTACGACGATACCACAATCGACAGCACAGGTTACCTTTTCGATAATAGGTTGATTATTCTCCCAGCGCATTTCCAACACTTGAGCGGCATAGGAATTATGACAAAAATAGGCAGCCACTCCTTTCGACAAGCCACTGTCTATATTGCCCCAATTTGATTTTTCCTTGACCAATTTTAAAACGCCGGCATATCGTAAAGGGTCATAATCATTGGTTTTTCCTTCTAGGGGATTGGTGATGGCACGGTCCAACAATTCCAATCGGAAATCAATGGGGTCTTTCCCGGCTGCCTCCGCAACTTCATCCAAAAAGGACTGTTCCGCACAGGCCATAAAGTTGGAACTGGGTGCCCTAAAGGAACCAACGGTAAGATTGGTATCGATGGTCCAATCCTCCGCCAGATAATTGTCAACGGCACCTGCAGGAAAGCGGTCCTGGTGTAATGGACTTTGTGGGATACCCCCGGTATTCACGTGGAATACGATCAATTTGTTATCCGCATCCAGACCCGCTCGAAATTTTGCCTGATAGGCCGGTCTGTAGATACCATCGGTCATATCGTCTTCCCGGGAGTAGACCAATTTTAACGGGGCGTTCATCTTTTGCGATATCAATGCTGCCTCCACTAGCCAATGGGCATAAGATCTTCGACCATAGCCACCACCCAACCGGGTCATTTGAATATCGATATTTTCGAGCGGCATTCCTAAACGTGCCGAAAGGGTTTGCTCCGTCAATTCTGGTTTTTGCAAGGGTCCGATAAGTTCCGCCTTTTCCGCAGTCACATCGGCGAAGAAATTCATGGGTTCCATGCAATTATGTGCCAAAAATGGTGCAGTATACGTGGCCTCTATAATTTTTGCAGCTCTTTTAAAGGCAGTATCAGGGTCACCGTCTCGGCGTCTTACTTCTACTCTTTTTGAGGGTATGGCATCCATTTGAGCATAATGTACGCTTGTATTTTCTAATCCGGCCGGGGTATGCTCTTGCCATTTTCGGCCAAATCGGTCCCGGGAATCTGTGGAACTTTCAATGGGTTCGCATTCCAATTTTAAGGCTTTCTTGGCATTCATGACCTCCCAGGTGGAATCACCGACAATAACCGCCACTTCATTAAAGGTCCGCGTATCAAAGAAAGCCTTTTCATATCCGTCGTTAAAAACGTTGATGGTGAAAATATCCTTGATTCCGGGCATATTTCTTGCCTCGGTATCATCTATGGACTTTAACTTTAATCCAAAGGCAGGAGGATGTACGATCATGGCTATGAGCATGCCCTCGCGATGGGTATCGATTCCGAACAACGGTTTTCCGGTCACAATTTTTTGTCCGTCCACATTTTTTTGAGAAGTTCCTATAATCTTAAAATCCCCAATATCCTTTAATTGTACTTCTTCGGGTACTTCTAGTTTTGCTGCAGCAGAGGCCAATTCCCCATAACCTGTGGAGGCACCACTTTTCTTATGATATAAAAATCCGCCCTCAGTGGTAATATCTTCCTGGGAAACTTGCCAAGTTTCTGCAGCAGCTGCGATGAGCATTGCCCTCGCGGAAGCACCTGCCATTCGAAGACCTTCCCATCCTCTTCGAATGGATTGGCTACCTCCAAGATACTGAAAGGTAAAAGCATCCGTATTTAAAGGTGCTTGTTCTACAATAACATCTTTCCAATCAACGCCCAGTTCATCGGCCACGATCATCGGCATAGACGTTTTTACATTCTGACCGCCCTCCGGATTTGGAGATAAAATAGTCACTTGTCCATTATCGGCAATCTTTAAATAACCATTGATCTTGAACCATTCCTTCGGTAATTCGTTCACCTCTTCTGGGGACATTTTACAAGAAGCCAACCAGCTAAAACCGAGCATCATGCCACCACTGGCCAGTGCCGAACTTTTGATAAAGGACCTTCTCCCTATTTTAGTTTTTACAGTAGACATGAAATTTAATTTTAATGTTTTTATTCTGTTTTTATTCTGTTTTTATTCTAATTTGGTAAAGATAGATGGCATGGATTCTGGGTCCATCGATTCCATATCGATCAGTTCCAAGTGCTTCACCATTTTTAGGGTGGAGGTTTTATACTTTAGAAAATGCGGGGTTTTTAAATGCGATTGGTACGCATTGGTATCTGCATAGATCTCCAGTAAACGAATTTGGTTGGGATGCTCTTTCTGGTACACGGGATAAATGCACATTACACCCGGTTCCAAACGTACAGAGGCTTCAGACTCTTCCTTTAAAATGTCCTTATATTCCTCTAGATATTCAGGATATATTTCTAGGGCTGCAATCCTGACCATCATGTTTTCATTTATTGTTGCATCATCACTTACCTGTGCTAGCCCGGAAAACGAGAAGATCATTGTTGTCACAAAGGATAAAATTACTTTTTGGTATCCCATAGAATATTTAGATAAAGTTATCCAACCAGAGGGGGTTTGTCAGTTATGAATGGTTGTTTATAGTACCTTGTACCCGTTGCTTTATACAATGCATTGGCCATAGCTCCAAATACAGGAGGAAACGGAGGCTCCCCCATACCTGTTGGGTCAATTTCATTCTGCACAAAATGCACATCGATTTCATTTGGTGCTTCTTTCATACGGATCATTTGATATTGGTGGAAATTATTTTTCTGGGGCACCCCGTCCTCAAAGGTCAATTCGCCAAAAAGGGCATTTCCCACACCATCGGTTATGGCACCTTCCGCCATGTTCGTGGCCGCATCAGGATTTACTACTACCCCGCAATCAATCGCGCAACATACTTTTTCGACAACAGGTTTTCCGTTCTCCATTCGTAGATCCAGTACATGGGCCGCATAGGAATTATGGCAAAAATAGGCAGACACCCCTCGATGCAGTGTTGTATCATTTTCTTTCCAATCCGATTTTTCCCGAACCAATTCCAAAACTCCAGCGTAGCGATCGGCATCATATTCATTAGCCTCACCGACCGGATTTTCTTTAGCCCTTTTTAATAGGTCCAATCTAAATTGAATAGGGTCTTTGTCCATGGCTTCCGCCACTTCATCCAAAAATGCCTGTTCTGCACCGGCCATAAAATTAGATCTTGGAGCTCTAAAGGCACCTATGGTAATGTTAGAATCAATGGTCCATTCTTCGGCCATATAATTATCAATGGCTCCGGCAGGAAAACGATTTGCGAACAATGGGCTCTCTGGGACACCGCCCGCCTTAACATGTAATGCCGTCAATTTATTGTTTTCATCCAAAGCGGCGCGATAGGTAGCCTGATATGCAGGTCGATAAATACCGTTTGTCATATCGTCTTCACGGCTGTACACCAACTTGATCGGAGCATTTACTTTTTGGGAAATCAGGGCCGCTTCGACCACAAAGTGGGCATAGGCCTTACGCCCAAAACCGCCACCCATCCTAGGCATTTCCATTTCAATATTTTCTTGTGATATTCCCAAACTGCTGGCTATGGTAGGAATAATAAAGGCCGGAATCTGAATTGGGGCCGCTATTTTCACTTTATCACCTTCCACATGCGCGAAAGCATTTAAAGGCTCCATACTATTGTGGGCAAGAAAAGGGGCCGAATAGCTTCTTTCCACTATTTTTGCTGCATTTTTAAAGGCATCCTCTGGGCTACCATCTTTGCGAACAATCTTTCCTGGCTTGGCCGCCAGTATTTCCATTTGTGCTTTATGAGCGGTTGTGGATTCCAGTCCAGCAGGTACATTTCTCGTTTCTTTACCTCTAAATCCGGCGATTGTTTCTGAAAAGGCAGAAGTGGGTTGCCATTCCACATTTAACTTTTTCTTCGCCTGCATGACCTCCCATGTAGAGTTACCCACAATTGCCACCAATTCGGGAAAAGCGTTCGTATCGAACCCGCCTTTTTCAAACCCGTCTTTAAAGCTTTTAATGGTAACTACATCCTGTATGCCCGGCATGGCTTTGGCCGTTTCACCATCAACCGATTTTAAAGTCATGCCAAAAGCAGGCGGATGTACGATCATGGCGATTAACATTCCTTCCTTTTGAAGATCCATTCCAAACAAAGGCGCACCGGTAACAATTCTTTTCGCATCTACATTTTTTTGTGAGCTACTTATCAGTTTAAAATCTTTTACTTCTTTCAATTGCACTTCTTCTGGCACATCTAGTGTCGCTGCAACCGAAGCCATTTCCCCATAACCGGCCGATTTTTTCGTGGCGGCATGTTGCAATACCCCAGCCTCCGCAATAATTTCTTCTACGGGAACCTGCCATGTTTGTGCAGCCGCTTCTTTTAACATATGCCTAGCGGTTGCACCTGCCATTCTAAGGGGTTGCCATCTAGCACTTATTCCCCTACTGCCCCCCGTGAATTGAAATCCATACTTTTCTGAATGGTATGGTGCCTGTTCAACTAGTACGTTTTTCCAGTCCACATCTAACTCTTCTGCCACCAACATTGGCATGGATGTCCTTATATTCTGACCAAATTCCGGATTGGGCGTATAGATGGTTACGATACCATTATCACCAATTTTAAGATAAGAGTTCATCTCGAACCATTCTTTGGGCATTTCCATACCGGCCGTTTCCTTGGCCTGTTCTGGCTTACAGGAATTTAAAAAACTAAATCCAAGTACCAATCCCCCACTTGCCAAACTGGTATTCCTAATAAAAGCCCTACGTCCAATGTGTGTGTTTATCTTTGTCATCTTCTAATTTTTCTAATTAAACGCCTTCGGTATTTGCGGCTGTTTTAATTGCCTTTTTAATTCTTGTATACGTTCCGCAGCGACAGATATTACCGTTCATGGCAGATTCAATTTCTTCATCAGAAGGATTAGGATTTCTTTTCAATAAGGCGGAGGCTGACATTATCTGTCCTGCTTGGCAATAACCACATTGAGGTACATCAATTTCCATCCAAGCATTTTGAACTGGATGATCGCCGTTTTCAGACAAACCTTCAATGGTTGTGATTTCTTGTTCACCAACCGCTGAAACCGGAAGTTGACAGGAGCGAACCGCATTGTCACCCAAATGTACCGTACAGGCACCACATTGGGCAATACCGCAGCCGTATTTTGTGCCTACTAATTTTAGATGATCACGTAAAACCCAAAGCATAGGAGTAGTGGGATCTATATCTACTACTTGGGTTTTTCCATTGATTTTTAGATTGAAGTTTGCCATGATTTTCGTGTAAGTATATGAATTTGTTGAATTTACAAAATTTATTGTTTTCGGTATGATATGGCACCGTTAAATACTACCGTAGCATACCAATCTTTTGAAGCCAATTTTTCACTTCAGATTTTACTTCTACCACCCTATCCTCCTTAATGTACAAATAAACGCCATCGCGTTCTATTCCTCCCTTAATGGAGAATACTTCCAATATGGTGCTGTTAGGGCACAATTTCCCTATTGTTCGTAAGCTGCTTCCCAACCCGTATCCTCCGTGAGAATTAAAAGGAATGACGGTCTTACCCGTTAAATTGTTATCATTTAAAAAACTTTTTACAGGGGGTGGCAACTGCATCCCCCATGTAGGAAAACCCAAAAATATAGTGTTATATTTAGCTAGCTCTAACTTAATTTTCAAAGGAGGTAGAAAACCACTTTCGTTTTCTTCAGAAACTTGTTTTACAATAGCGTTATAATCTGCAGTATAGGGGTTTTGAAGTTCTACAGGAATCAAATCCCCGCCTACCTCTTGCTGTATCATTTCGGCAACCGCTTTGGTGTTGTTGGTTCGTGATAAATAGACTATACAAGTCTTGTCTGACTCTTGCGGTTTTAGATTCAGAATACAAAAAATTATACAAGTGAATAAAATAGTTTTTAGAGAAATTCTTATTTTATTCATAGAAAATTAATTCAAAAGGTCTTGAAAGTGTAACCGTACTTATTTACTGAGTTTTTCAGCGACATCATCATAATATTCTTGAGTAAGGACCTCGGTCCAAGTGGTCGGATTTTCTCCTCCATATATAGCTAAATAAGTAACATCATTTTCTTTGGTGGAAGAATGCCAATGCTCTATATCTTTTTCACATTTAAGGACATCACCTTCTTTAACAATGATTGGCTCTTTTCCTCTTTCCTGATAGTAGCCTTCGCCCTCAACATAAATCAAAACTTGAGCGGAGGCGTGCTTGTGCCAGTCCAGCGTAGAATTTGCCTTAAAGTTGGCTTTGGTTATGTGAAAGTTTAAGTCTCCCTCTACTTCTAGTACTCCATTTAACCAGGCCTCACCAATATAATGTGTATTTGGAGCCTTAAAGCCCTCGTCTTGATAAGACGAGATAGCATAATCATCTTGTTGGGCAAAAGTACCTAGGGGGATAATAATAAGTAATGTCGTAATTAGATTTTTCATTTTTTATATCCTTTATTTATTCTTCTTTTAGTTTACTATTAAAGAACTCATTTATAGTTGCCTCCTTTTATTGATTCTTTTACTACTACTTCCAAAACTGAAGTCAGAGGTGTTCTAAATAAAATCATTCTCATCTCACTTTAATTTTACTCCATTCAAAAATACCTAAAGAAAATAGGAATTGTAATACCCAAATTACGGATATTCGTACCATTATTACAGATTGAAAGCGATTGGTTTGCTAATCTGGCAATCAGTAACTTATCTTTAACTGAAAATTTAGAAGATCATGCAGAACATTTTAGAAATCAATACAGTTGCCGATTATTTGAAATTGCGCAATTCTAGGGTATTGCATCCTTTGGTCGGTATTGTCGATTTTAACTATGTGGATGAATCCGGCTATACAAAACCCGAATATGATGGTTTTCATTTTAAATGCTTTGCAATTTTTTTAAAGGATGCCGAGGGCTGCAAATTGAAATATGGCGGTAAAGACTATGATTATGATGAAGGCACCCTTGTTTTTATGGCCCCAGGCCAAAATGTGGAATTTGGCGACTACGACCCCGATTATAAGCCCAAGGGCTATGCTATGATTATTCATCCTGATTTATTGTTAGGTACGGATTTGGCCAGAAAAATGAATCAGTATAGTTTTTTCTCGTATGCCAGCCATGAGGCGTTACATTTGTCCGCCAAAGAGCGCAAGATCCTTTTAAGCTTGATCGATAAAATTCAATATGAACTGGAGCAAAATCTGGACAAACACAGCAAGAAATTGATTGTTGCCAACATAGAACTGTTTTTAGATTACTGCCTGCGATTTTATGATCGGCAGTTTTTGACTCGCGAAGTAGCTCACCAAAGTTCTTTGGAAAATTTTGAAACTCTTTTGAACGAATATTTCAATTCTGAAAAACCCCGAAAACATGGACTGCCCTCCGTAAGTTATTTTGCCGAACATTTGCATTTAAGTGCAAACTAATTTGGAGATCTGGTCAAAAAAGAAACGGGCTATTCTGCCCAGGAATATATACAGAACAAACTTATTGACGTGGCCAAGGAAAAGGTCTTTGATCCCAATAAATCGGTCAGCGAGATTGCCTATGAATTAGGTTTTAAATATCCACAGCACTTTAGCCGTTTGTTCAAACAGAAAGTAGGGCATTCGCCGAACGAGTTTCGGCAGATGAATTGAATTAATCAAAATCCACAATTCTATCCGATATGTTTTTCATGGCCCCAAAAAACGGCCTTTTCACGGTACTGTTCAAGCACAATCCACAAATATTCGTCCCCAGTTCCATTTGTCGTTGCATTTAGTAGTTTCGTTAATTCACCTTTTACGGAACTAAATATGGTAGTAGGTTCAAACTTTTCAAAATGTATTTATCATTAAGTTCACATAGAATTTCTTGAGGCCATTGGAGTTGTTTAGTAAATCCCATTTTAACCTTTGAAGGATCTAAAATATGTATTGAATATCGAAAACAAAAAGGCTATGAAACACATTTGTTATAATTAGACACCAAATAATATCATTTGATATCAAATTAATTTTTAACATATTGCGCGTGCAAATTGCGTGCAAATGAAAAAAGCTTCAAAAGTTAAAAACTCTTGAAGCTTCGTGTTTATTGGTGGAGAATACCGGAGTCGAACCGGTGACCTCTTGCCTGCCAGACTCAAATTATCTAATATGTTTTATTCTAAATAATTATATAAGTTATTGATTGTCAATAAATTATAAGCATTTAGAATTATTATTTATCATTTGATATCAAATGGTATGAAGAAAAAGTGAGCCTAAAGTGAGCCTTATTTTTCATTAACTTTAAGAAAAGAGCAAGAAAAATGGCCAAGGTAAGATTAGTTTTGGACACAAGAAAATCGGCAAAAAGTGCAAGTACTGGACTATTTCCAATAGCGATTCGTCTATTTCATCGTAAAACAAGAATTATTCGTCTATCATATAGTACCTCACCCAGTGCCTGGGATGATAAATTGATGAAAATTAAAAAATCTGCTGCCAATAATGAACATTTTGACTGTTCCGAAGTCAACGAAATTATTTATGACAAACTGCATATTGCAAGAAAGCTTATTGTTGAACTTGATGAAAGTATAGATTTGATTGGACCTGATATTCTAGTTGGATTTATAAGAAAAGCTTGGAAAAAAACCAATGATATCACTATACGGCAAGAAGTGGAAAATGGACTTACCTTATCTGAATGGGGAAAGGTAATAATCGACAGAAAATTGAAATCCAATAAACCTGGTACTGCCGAATGGTACAATAATGGGATAAATGCTTTCAACAAATTTAACCTTAATAAAGTACTGAGATTGGATGAAATCAATGTCACATTTTTAAAAGATTTTCAAATAGAACATGAGTCAAAAGGCAATTCAAATAATGCTATTAGCTCCTATATGCGGGCTATAAGGGCAATTTATAATAGTGCTATCAAAGAAGATCAATTTGTGACAAAAAAAAATCCCTTCGAACACTTTAGAATACCTACTACCCGACGCACTAAAAAGAAGGCAATTGTAAAAATGAATTTCATGAAGATTAGGAATCTGAACTATAAAAAAGGATCTCCAATCTGGCATGCCAAAAATTATACCCTTATCATGTTTAACTGTAGGGGAATGAATTTTGTAGATTTGGTAAAACTTCAGGTAAAGGACCTTGTCAATGACCGTATATTCTATGGAAGGAGTAAAACGGGAGACCAGCTCTCTGTTCGTATTACGGATGAACTTAAAGAAATTTTATGTTTCTATTTACGGGACAAAACGGAAAATGATTATTTATTCCCTGCGAATTATGATGGAAGTACAAAGAGTTATGAAAAATACAAATCCTTACGAAGAAGAATGAACGGTTACCTTAAAATCATCGCCAATGATGCGGGTATAGAAGAGGCATTTACTACCTATACAATCCGTCATTCTTGGGCCACTATAGCCAAATATATGGGGATATCAACCGAGATTATAAGTGAAGGCTTAGGGCATAATTCTTTAAGGACTACAGAAATTTATTTGAAAAGCTTTACAAATAATGTGTTGGATGAGGCAAATGAGCTTGTTGTTTCCTAAGTAGTTATTCAATGAAAATTGGATTCTAATAATTTAAAAGTCGTTAGATCCATGATATAGATTTTGAAATTAATCTTTTAGGTGAACTATTCTTTATTCTTAATGTTCTAAAGAAAATTCGTCAATTTGGTGATTTATTGTTCTAAATTTGAAATTTGGCATCTTGTAAAAGCGAGCATTCTTTTTATAAAACTACGCTGATTTTTGATTATCATGTTTGAGGCCAAATAAAATTAAAAGGACACTTGCGCAAAGTTTATTGGCATTTAATCGTACACAAGCTTATACTGGGATACTTCTTCTTTTGTAATCGGGTCAGCCCTATTTCCAAAACTATTGCGTATGTAAGTTGCCACATTCGCAATATCATCATCACTTAAGTTTCCAAACCCAGGCATGGCGTTGGAATAGGTGTTTCCTTTTATTGACAAACCAACATTGGACCCTTTAGTTAAAATTTCAATCAACCGATTTTTTTCTCCTAAGACATATTCAGTGTCCTGCAAGGGAGGATTAAGGCCAGAAACGGATCAAGTCCAAAATCTGGGTTTTTACCATTTTAAGAATATAATTTAATCAAGCGATATAAGAAGTATTCCGTATTCCTGACTCCCCTAAATTGTGATCTAAAAGCCTTTACTTTGGCATTAAAGGATTCTGCTGAAGCATTTGTACTTCTGTTTAAAAAATAGTTGAGTACAGAGCGGTAATTTAAAGCAATACTATTGGCTACCGTTTGGAAGCTCTTAAATCCTGACTCCTCTACATCTTTGTACCAGTGGGCTAGTTTGGTGTAAGCTACTTTAATATCTATGGCTTGGTTAAAAATATTCCTCAAGCCTTGAACAAGTCCATAAGCTTTCTTTAATTCTGGGTATTCATTAAACAATATCTGTCCCCTCTCTTTCTGATTTGGAGTCCATTTATCTGGGGATTTATACAGTAGATATCTACTCCTGGCCAGGAGTTGTTTTGAGCTGTCACCATTAGAAAAAGTTACAGGTTTAAATTCTTTGTCGGCTACTCTAGATAGCTTTATCTGTTCATTTTCTTGATCCAAAGCTTCCCATCGGTATTTGATACGAAGATCTTGGAGCGCCTCTATTGCCAGCTTCTGTACGTGGAACCTGTCGGTGACCTGTACGGCTTTGGGGAAGCATTTTTTGGCGATGGTCTTCATGGAGTTTGCCATATCCAGGGTGATTTCCTTGACCCTGGCCCTTTTCTTGGTGGGTATCTTCATTAGTTGTTCTATGATAGGTTCCACCTTGGTGCCGGAGAATATGGCCACTATGGACCCTTTTTTTCCCTTGGCCTTTTTGTTGGTGATTATGGTGTAGAGCTCCCCTTTGGAGAGTGCCGTTTCGTCAATGGACAGGTAAGGTCCCATATTTTCGGGAAAGACGAGCCATTGTTTGGCATGCCCCTTTTGCTCCCAGTCCTTGAACTCGCTCAGATAATCCCTGTACTGTCGCTGGAGTTTCTTGCCATTTACCCCGAAGAGAGACCCCAGTTGTTGGCCGCTCAGGGCCGTATTATCCGTTGATCTCTTTTAAAAAAGCAGCGAACTCCTTTGACATGCGGGTCCCCTGTGCAATAAAATCATCCCAATCACGGCTGGTCTTGGTCCACTTTCCATCCACCAGGACATCCCAGCGCCTGCGCTTGAGGCTCAAGCTGACCAGATTGCTGCGGATCGGATAATCATCGATGACCCTGGGCTCCATAAAGCCACTGGCCTTAAAGGTGTGCTCTTTGTAACGCTCCGGTATCTGCTTTTTCTCCTCTAAAAATACAGTCAACCGATTGTCGTACAAGGGATTCTTTATCGGTTTTTGTTCAAAGCCGACGATATCAAAAAAGTCGAGTAATCCCTCTGGTAAAAATAAGCTCAATAACGATAAATCGGTTCCTTTGTCCATCCCTTAAATTTAAAGTGCAAAGAAATAAATTATTCACTTTAGACCCAACTTTTGTTCTTGATCCCCAGAAACACCGCCCCCAGTCTCCTGATGACATACCAAACAGTATTGCATATACACTTTTTCACCCTGTAATATTTGCGCAACAACCTTGGCTTCGATCTCAGGTTCAGGAACTTCTAGAATAATCGGATTATCATTTCCAGAAATGTTCGTTTTTCCTTTTTTTACTTCATTGCATCCCATAATAATACAGAGCAAAAAAACAAAAAAACAACGCCATCCAAGATTTACATTTAGAAGCATTAACTAATTATCGTTATAAATAATTCTGAACAATGTCCCTCCTTGATCATCAGAAACGTATAATGATCCATCAGGTCCTTGCGCCAAGCCAGTTGGCCTATGGTTAGCAGAATCTGGGGCAAAAATTTCGTCTTGGCCTGCAAAACCGTCAGCGAAAACTTCCCAATCACCATTTGGTTTTCCATTTTCAAAGGGTACGAAAGCAACCATATAACCTGCTTGCTTCTCCGGTGCTCGGTTCCATGAACCATGAAAGGCTATAAAAGCACCATTCTTGTATTTTGGAGGAAACATGTCACCAGTATAAAAAAGTAGGGCGTTAGGCGCCAAATGGGCAGGGAAAGCTGCCACGGGATCTAAGGCGTTCTCTCCACCGGTTTTTGTGCCGTCGCCCCCATACTCAGGTGCCAGTATCTTTTTTTTCTGGAGATGGTCGTAGTATATATAAGGCCAGCCTGCATCATCGCCTTCCTCGAGCATATACATGGTTTCGGCAGGAAGTTCTGCGGAGGTTTTACTATCATAAAGATCTGGAAAAAGTGTATTCAGCATGTCCCTGCCATGTTGGGCCACGAATAACTTATTTATCTCCTTGTTCCAATCCAATCCCATTACGTTACGCAGGCCTGTAGCAAATCTTAAGCCTTCTCCATAGGATTGGTTAAATTTATCTGCACGGAATCGCCAAATCCCCCCTGCCGAATCAAGGATCTTGCAAGGCATCATGGCTGGGGAACCAATAGTTCTATCCTGTTCCTGGCAGGCATTTGAATACGCCCCGATATTGACATAAATATTTCCAGCACCGTCAAGGGTAATTGATTTGGTGGCGTGAGTCCTTCCTGCAATCAAATTTGTTATCAAAGTATCTGGAGTGGTGTTGGATACTTTTCCCGCACTATTAATCGGGTAGCGAAAAACGGCCTCATCGGAGGATGCATAAAGGAAATTATTGTCCAAATAAATTCCTGTACCACCATAATCCCCAAATCCTTCTTCCGTATCGACAATACCGTCACCATTGTTGTCCTCTAAATATAGGATGCCCTTGCCATTGATCGGTTGCCTTAATTTAACATAAATACCTCCGTTGGCACCAACTGCGATATGTCTAGGCTTCCCTATGGAATCGGCAACCTTGATTACCTTAAATCCTTTTGGAACCGTTAAACCTGCATTATCGGGACTTATAATTAAATTGGATGACTTGTCCCCATTTTTACCATTCTCCTTGCAGGAGGCAAGCAGTAGTAACACCATCAGCATATAGCCTAAATATTTTATAAATAGAAATGTTTTGGACGAAAATATACTCATTATTTTAGGTTTAAATTTGCTGTACTATAAAGGCTTCAAAAACACTTTTCTGATATTGGATACCGTATTGGAGTATTCATCCATACCGCTCATAGCTTTCCAATCCGGATGTAAACCAAACTTCTTCCAGTTGGCGTCGTGTTCTTCCATATCCTTGAAATTAATCATATAGGTTAAACAAGGCCTGTAAGGACCTATAATCATTTCTCCGAAAAATACCGGATGGAGACCTGTCTCCAAAAATATGTCAATTTCCCCCTCATTAAACATCTTTATCTTACGCCGTACTGCATCTTCACTGTATCCCTCATAAGTTCTTAACTCGAATAGGGGCGCCCCATTAATCGGATCCACCATTTTAGGCATTCCGTCGAAAGCCAATAACAAGGACGAGTTAAATCGGTTGTAAAGGGTTTGATCTTGGGTCAAAGCATTATATTCGGCTGCGGTTGCCTTGTATCCTGCATCATTTTGCAAGTTTTGGGCTTTTAGAAAGGCATTACCGTTGGGATATCCAATAATTACCCAAAGTTTGGTTGGGTCCGAATTACCCAATTCGCCCAAAATCATAAAGTTATTCGCCCCCAGTCTTTTCAAGGATGGACCGAGTACTTGATTTAAATAATCCTTGAGCAATTGTTTATTACCCCCGAACTTAGCCTCATAAGTCCTGATTTCATATAGTTCCTTTTCATTTTCCATTGCTAAAACGGTGGGATTGGCCATCGTGGTCATGGGTAAGGCGCCTGCCGCCATAGCGGCATACATGAATTTTCTTCTTTTCATTTAGTAGTTGTTTACTGATTTCTGCTCCCTCGGTAGGAACGGCATTTTATACTTAAATAGATGCCAAAATAGTGAAATTAATTCGGTGCTATTCATGTTTTATAAAAATAATATTTTCTCCCATTTTTGCCACTTTAGATATGTCGTCCACTTTCTTCATGCCCTTAACCCCTTCTTCATGGTCAAGTGGCACATTTGGCAAGTTGTTCTCCAATATTTACGGGCTATTTCATCCATTTGCACGTTTTGATGGAAGCCCCTTGGGTACTTTATGGTCTAGTCAACAACTTCCTTGAATTTTATTGGATCGGTCTTTGTTTCCTGAGCCGTAACCCATATGGGCTCCACGTACACCATATATCTCGCACCGTTAATGAAGTAAATTCCAATGTCCATCATAGAACCTTCTTCGGCCAATTTCTAATTTAACCGACATGTCTTGGATCACCAATCCGAAAGCTTGATAGGTCTTGAAAGAAATGATTTTTCCGAATTCTTCCGCTTTGTATATACGTATCACCTCTAAAGTTTTGGGCTCAAAGTTCATCCTAAATATCCTATCAACAATTTTGCTTAGGCCATTTTGCAAGCATCTACCATTTCTAAGTTTTCTTTGGCGTTGATGGCCAATGGTTTTTGCATATCACATGCTTTCCGGCCTTAGAAACCCTAATAGTGAAATCTTTATGGAGCACATTAGGGATTATGATGTATACTGCATCATTGTCCTTATTTTCTTTAATTTCATCAAAATCTGTGTAGTTATCGTAGTTTTTATTTGGGAAACCATATTTCTTCTGATAATCGACAATTTTCTAGGGGATTCAAACCAGTAAAGTGTAGGCCAGTATCATGTGTCTTTGCAAAGTGCTATTTTTTGGTTGACGATTTGTGAATTTCCGCTTGTTTTTCACAACTCCCTAAATACGGGACCTCCCAATTGCTAATTTATAAAAAGGTGTTCCAAAACGTGTTCAGTTTTGTGTTCACTATTGTTAGTTATAATTTCAATGCAATCTACAAGCAGTTTTCATTAATAAGGTCGAAAAACTTTAAGTTTTCAGGACCTAACAATCTCATTTCAAAAGCGCAATTAGTGTTTAGCACATTGGAAAATAAAGTAGTGGTAGTTAACCTAAATACTTAGAAACCCCATTTATAATTACTATAAAAAATTGCTTATCATTTTTAAATTCTTCCCTAATCTTTTTAAATGCAATACGCATCTGACTTTCCACGGTTTTTTCGGACACATTAAGTATCAAAGCAATCTCCTTATATTTTAAACCATCCCTTTTATTAAGTATTAATATTTCCTTGCACTTGGGCGGCAATTCGCTAATAATTCGTAATAATTTTTTAATCTTTAAATCAACGTTAGTGTCTTCTTCAATTATACTTTCCTTGGCCATGCTATATTTCAGATCATCCAAGATTTTATTTTTTCGTTGATTTTTTCGGTATAGATCTATGAAGGAATTATATGCGGAGGTGAATAAAAAGCTCTTCAATGTGGGACTTTCCAATAAATCGGGACGTTTTTGCCATAAAGTAATAAAACAATTTTGGACAATGTCCTTGGCTTGTTCCTGATTGTTGGTAAGTGTTTTGGTATACGCTAGCAATGGTCCGTAAAGTTTCTCAAATACTATTTTAAAGACATCTTTTTTGTGCAGCATATTTGATGAAATGTCTCCTTTGAATATAAGGTTTGGTTTATAAATTTACCTAGTTTTTTACAAATATGAACAATATTTTCAATTTTTTTAAGGGTTATTTGTTTTCTATTCGTTCTAGATATGAATACGCAATTTAATGTGTCAAATAATTAACAGAAAAGTAAATTGATAAAATTAATAGACAAATATTTAAACGATTCCATTGATGGTGTCGAAAGAGAGAAATTAAGGATTTGGTTGGAAAAAGAAAAAAACCAAACCAAATTTAAAGCTATTTTAGAAAGGCACTATTATATCAACTTGGGTTTGCAAGAGGTAGATTTGAAAAAGGAGTATTCTTTACTTTTGAATAAACTAGAAGGCCATAGTATAAACAAAAGACGTTCAAATTCTGTATGGTTTCAAAGGGCAGCCGTTCTCATAGGTATGTTGGGCCTAGGTTATATTATGTATTTAACTATTGGAAATTCGGATGAAACCTATATTGATGAGAACTCTATTACTTTAAAACAAGAGAATGGCAAAATTCAAGTGATCAAGGAGGATGGTAGTCTAGAAATTGTTAATAGTGCCGGCAAGGTCATAGGTAAACAAAATGGAGGCGAATTAGATTATAAGAATGTGAAGGAAAGAGACTCGGAGAATCCATTAAATCAAACTCTTACTTATAATGAATTGGTTGTTCCCTATGGAAAGAAAATAAAGTTGGTTTTATCAGACAGCACAGTAGTCCACGTCAATTCAGGTACAAGTTTTAAGTATCCTGTTAAATTCTTAAAAGATGGTGATAGAAAGGTTTTTTTGAAGGGTGAGGCCTTCTTTGAAGTGACCAAAAGCAAAACGGCTCCATTTATAGTTAATACTGATGAAATTGATATTCGCGTGTTGGGAACCAAGTTTAATATAAGTGCATATCAAGACGATGAAGCTGCTAGTGCAGTGTTGGTTGAAGGATCTGTCGAAGTGTATAAGGTAGGTGAATTAGGTGCAGATAACAATAAATTCTTACTGTCTCCGGGACATATTGCCACATGGAATAAATCTAAAAATAGCATGGAAATTGCCATAATCGACGTTAATGAATATACGTCTTGGATAAATGGACAAATCATTTTTAAGGTAAGGCCATTCCCTGAAATTTTAAAAGTATTGGAAAGACATTATAATGTATCGATTACAAATAATTACAATTTTCTAGATAGTCAACGATTTTTTGCAAAGTTCGATACGGAAACAATCGAACAGGTAATGACTTATTTTCAGAGTAGTATTCCCTTTACATTCACAAGGGTAGGGGATGAAATTATAATTAATAAACCATAAAAACTTAATGCCTATGATTGAAATTCATTTTTAGCACACCTTAAAACAAAAAAAATCGGAATATGCTCTAACATATCCCGATAGTAAAAGGTGATTAATTTAATAACCACATAACCTATACAAAAGTATGAATAAAAATATTATTCGTTTGGGCAAAATATATCCATTATTTCCCAATATCAGTTTAAAAATGAAATTGACCACTCTTTTTTTAATTATCGCCCTTTTTAAGATTCAGGCCAATAGCTATTCCCAAAATGCAAGGATTTCGCTGGACTTAGATTCGGTAGAATTGATGGCGGTACTAGAAGAGATTGAGGCCAAAAGTGAATTTAAGTTTTTGGGCAACCAAGATGTTATCTATTCTGGAACGTTCGTTTCCCTACATGTCAACAAACAACAAATCGATAAGATTTTGACTGATTTGTTTCGTGGTAAAAACATTTCCTATAAAATAATAGATAGACAGATTATCTTAAAAAAAATGGATTCGGGCATGCAGATTAAGTCCGCTCTAATTCCTAAAATTGATAAGATTGAGAAACCACAAAAATTTATAAGTGGGACTGTTGTAGACAGTAACGGGGCACCACTTTCGGGTGCAAACATTCTTGAAAAAGGTACAACTAATGGTACACAGGCTGATTTTGACGGGAATTTTTCTATTTCCATAAATGATGATAATGCCATTTTGGTGATTTCGTACCTTGGTTTTGCTACTAAAGAAATAGGTCTTAATGGCCAATCTAGTATCAATATATCATTGGAGGAGAGTGCTGCCGGATTGGATGAGGTAATCTTAGTGGGTTATGGAACCCAAAGTAGGAAAAAGATTACTGGGGCAATCAGTACTATACCAACGGATCAACTTGCCCAACGCCCTGTAACGAATACAGCGAATGCCTTACAAGGACAAGTGCCAGGTTTAACTGTCTTTAATTCGGGAGGTGCACCTGGCGTGGAAGATGTAAAAATAAGGATTCGTGGGGTTGGTACACTTAACAATTCCAATCCCCTAGTTTTGGTAGATGGTATTGAGCAGGCCCTTGGTACTGTCGAACCCCAAAATATAGAATCGATTTCAGTTTTGAAAGATGCAGCTTCTGCTGCTATTTACGGATCCAGAGCGGCAAACGGAGTTATTCTTGTGACTACAAAACGCGGAGCTTCAACTGGGGTAACGTTGTCCTATAACACTTTATTTGGTTTTCAGCAGCCAAGTTTTTTTCCAGAAAAAGCCGATGATGAGTCATGGATGAGGTTGGAAAACACTGCACAGATAAATGCAGGGGCAAATCCCACTTATTCCGAGGAGTATATTTCGAATGTACTTGCTGGTACCAATCCTTTACAATACCCATTTGCCAAATGGGAAGAAGGAATTTTCAGAAACGGTGCTCTAATGAACCAACAAGGTTTTTCAATTTCTAGTGGAGGTGATATTGGAAAAATCTTTGCTTCACTAAATTATAGCGATACCGATGGTGTCATCAAAAACTTCAACAATAAAAGGACTAGTATGCTTATCAATGCGGATTTGTATGCAAATGATAGACTGACCTTTAAGGTTGGACTTATGTACCGGAACGGAGATTTTTCTGGGCCAGGACATGCAATCAACTCTTCCGGAATAGCAGGACAACAGATTGTTCAGGCGCTACTTCATATGAACAGGAATGTGGTGATGGAGTATCCTGATGGTACCTATGATCTAATTTCAGGACAGTGGAATGCCGCTGCAATGGCCAGTGAGGGCGAAACAAAAAGGATTTCGAACGATGTGGTGGCACAGGGTGGATTTGATTACACGATCACAGATGACCTTACCCTTAAGGGAAATGTAACCTTCAAAAATAATAACCAAGGAACATCGACCTTTATGAATAGCCTAGCTGGAATGAAAAATTACGTTACTGGGGAGCCCACTACGGTATCAGGCTGGTTTGCTACCAATAGTTTGACCGAAGCTAATGTTAAGGAAAGTGAATTGAGCCAGCGGTTATTCTTGGATTATGAAAAAACATTTGGTGCCCATGATCTTAGTTCTCTTATTGGATACGAGGAAATATACAATAACTTAAAATATGTGTCGGCAAAAAGGGAAGGTTTCTTCAACAATGATCTTAGAGATTTGAATGCCGGAGGAGCCGATAATCAACAGATAAGTGGATATCGTGAAGAATGGCGTCTTCGTTCCTTTTTTGGCAGAGTAAACTATTCCTTTGGCGATCGTTATTTGTTGCAAGCTAATTTGAGAATTGACGGTTCATCAAGGTTTGGAGATGGTAATAGATACGGTTTCTTCCCTTCGGTTTCGGCAGGTTGGGATATAACCAATGAGTCTTTTATGGAAAACTTGTCAGATGGTGCGGTCCTCAGCAATCTCAAATTAAGAGGGTCTTGGGGACAATTGGGAAATCAGAATATTGGCCTCAATAAATTTAGAAACACATACAACCTGAATCAGGGTTATCAATTTGGTGGCACCCCTGTTTCCGGGTCAGCTGTAACCCAGGCCGGAAATCCAAATATTACTTGGGAAACGGCAACAGTTACAAATATTGGACTTGATGTTTCTTTTATGCAGAACAGATTGGAATTTGTGGCTGAGTATTTTTGGAAATATACAGATGATATTTTATTGCAATTGCCTATTTCCAGTACAATTGGGGTAGGAGCTCCTGTTCAAAATGCAGCGGCAGTCTCAAATAACGGTTACGAGATTAGTTTAAATTACCAGGGTGCCTATAAACCAGACAATGGCTTCAATTACTCAGTTGGTGTTAACTTTACCGATGTAATCAATAAGATTGAAGATTTGAATGGAGCAGGGCCTTATTTCCCTGATGGTTTTACGGTATGGCAAGAGGGTTACTCTATTAATACGTTAAGAGGGTTGGATTCACCAGGTCTTTACCGTACCCAAGCCGATTTAGATCAGTATCCCGCTCGTTTAAGTTCCCTTGCAGGAATTGGCAATATCATTTACAAAGATGTGAATAACGACGGGGTTATATCACAATCACTTGCTCCCGGAGGAGATCAGATTATTATTGGAAATGAAGATCCTAGGTATGAATTTGGTTTTAGGTTTAATGGTTCCTACAAAGGCTTTGACTTTTCTATGTTTTGGCAAGGTGTGCTAAAGCAATATCATACGTTGGATGGTGCTTTAGTGGAAGGGCCTGCTTATCAGAACTTTATACCTAAGGAAATGGCAGATAACGCTTATGACGCAGTTACAAATCCTAATGGAACATGGCCGATAGCGAGAGCTGGTAACAATTGGGATATTGTAAAATCGAATTTCTGGTTGATAGATACTAAATATGCAAGACTAAAAAACTTTCAATTGGGATATACGATTGACCAGAATATTTTTTCGAACTTTAGAATTTATGTAACTGGAGAAAATATGGTCACATTTTCCGCCCAAAATCTTTTTGATCCTGAAACCCCTAGAGGTAGAAGTCAGTTCTTTCCACAAACAAAGACCATGAGCTTAGGTTTAAACATAGTATTTTAAAAAAAAATTATGAAAAGATATAATAATATAAAAAGTTTATTATTCCTCGCTGTTATTGCCTTGTTAACGGGATGTAGTGAAGGGTTTAATGATGGTTTAGATTTAGAACCAACGGGTGCAGTTTCGGAAACTACATATTGGTCTACAGTAAACGATGCGGAATTAGCTGTTAATGCCGTGTATGCCCAATTGGATGGTACGCAAATGGTTATGGCTTTGGATGGTGTTACTGATATTGGATATCACAAATATTCCAATGTTCCTACATTTAATGATGTACGTTTTGGTGAAATTGACCCTTCCAACAGTACAATTACGGGCATTTGGAATCGGTATTATATAGGTGTCAGAAGGGCAAACGATGTTGTTGCAAATATTGTTAAAGTTGTAAATGGTGATCAAGCTGAAATTGCAAGAATAACCGCGGAAGCCAGATTTCTTAGGGCCTATTATTATACGCAACTCTCTAGTTTATGGTGTAATGTACCTTTGATCACTGAAGTAATTGATATAAATGATCAACGCCCTACCAATTCAAGGGAAGAGATTGTCACTTTTATTACAAATGAACTGAATGATATTATAGATTCCAATGCATTGCCATTAAGCTATACGGGAGATAACGTAGGCAGAGTTACCAAGGGAGCTGCTTTAACCTTGCTGGCGAGAGTGGCGATCCGTAACAATAATTTTCAGGTTGCCCGAGACGCCTCCATGGCGGTAATGAATTTGGGTATTTATGATCTCTACCCTAATTATCAAGAATTGTTCCAAGTCATAGGACAAAATTCCTCAGAGGTAATTTTTGACAGGCAATTCGCAGTAGGTGGAGATACTTATAATGCATTTGGTTATTCTGCAGCTTCTTTGGGGGGAAGTTCTGGAGTTGAGCCAATGAACGGTCTTTTTGAAAAGTATGAGTACATAGGACCTGTGAATCCTGATAATCCTTTTGAGAACAAAGACCCAAGATGGAACTATATTGCGTATTATACGGGACAGCCTGTAGGAAATGGCATATATAATTCTTGGCCAAGTAGTACTACCCCGGATAAGACAAATAGTACTGAATTTGCTACGGTTAATGGTTACAATTTAAAGAAGTGGGTGGACTATGAGTCGTTTGCTGCTAATTCAAATCTTGGTGACATAAATATGATTTTGATGCGTTATGCAGATGTTTTATTGATGTATGCAGAGTCTAAAATAGAGTTGGACGAAATAGATAAATCGGTATATGATGCTATAAATGCAGTAAGACAAAGACAAACTGTTAATATGCCTGCAATTCCAGAGGGAAAGTCGCAAGTGGAATTAAGAGAAATTGTTAGGGATGAGCGAGCACGGGAATTGGCTTTTGAAGGTTTGCGTTTATTTGATATTAATCGTTGGAAGATTGGTAACGTAAAGGCCGGGTTGGTGCAAGGAATGTATTATAAGGATGATTCAGGACAATGGGTAATTTTGGACTATGGAAGGGTTGCTACTTTCAATGAAAATAGAGACTATTGCTGGCCTATTCCTCAGAGCGAAATGGATATTAACGACGTAATTACCCAGAATCCGGGTTATACTAAATAAATATTATGGCTATGAAAGATATTGTATCAATAGATGGCACAGACAGAAGAGCGTTCATAAAAAAGGCAGGGGCCGCTACACTTTTTAGTGCGGCGACCCTAAACGCTGGCTTTGCAAATCCATTCCTTACAAAGAATAAAGTATTGAAAGTAGGATTGGTAGGTTGTGGGGGGAGAGGTACCGGTGCGGCCGTACAGGCCTTAAGGGCTGATCCCGACACCGTTTTGCATGCCATGGCGGACGCTTTCGAAGATAGGTTGGTAAGTTCCCTAGAAATTTTAAAAAAAGCTCATGGACAAAGAGCAGAAGTGAAAAAAAACTTTCAATTTGTAGGTTTTGATGCTTATCAGAAATTAATCGATTCCGGTGTAGATGTGGTACTTTTGGCCACTCCCCCGGGATTTCGACCAGCGCACCTCACTGCAGCCATAGACGCCGGTAAGCATGTGTTCTATGAGAAACCGGTTGCTGTGGATGGTCCGGGTATACGAAAAGTCTTGGAAGCAGCAAAAAAGGCCAAAGAAAAGAATCTATCTATAGTTTCTGGCCTGTGCTTTAGATATGACCTTCAGAAACAAGCGCTTTTCGGAAAAGTTCTAAATGGAGAAATAGGGGAAGTTAAATCCATTTCTTCAACAAGATACGGCGGAGAATTGTGGTATAAAGACCGACAACCGGATTGGAACGATATGCAGTATAAAATGCGCAACTGGTATTATTACAATTGGTTGGGCGGTGATTTTATTGTTGAAATGTTCGTTCATAGCACGGATATGATTTCGTGGGCTATGGGAGAAAGAATGCCGCTATCCGCTTCTGGTGTAGGTGGAAGGCAGTGGCGTACCGATGAAAAGTATGGCAATATATATGATCATTTTTCTGTAGAATTGGATTACGGAGGCGGTTTAAAAGGAAATGTGGCTACACGGCAATTAACTGGAGGGTCATCTAGAAATTCTGTAGAAGTCGCTGGTTCAGAAGGTAATGCTTTTTATGAGGGAAATCGACACGAAATATGGGGTAAAAATGCTTGGAAGTACGAAGGGGAGAGAAACGATATGTACCAATCGGAACATGATGCTTTTTTTAGTTCTATTCGTAAGGGAGATGCTATCAACGATGGCGAAATGGCTGCTAATAGTACATTGATGGCCATAATGAGCAGGGATGCCGCCTATTCAGGTCAAATTATTACTTGGGATGAGGCCATTAATTCTATGGTCTCCCTAGGTCCGGATAATAACGAATACAGTTGGGATTTAAAATTTGAGGGACCCGGAATAGCAATTCCCGGTCCCGCCAAGCCGGTATAAAAATTGTAGGTCTCGTGAATTTGACGTGTTAACAATTTGGTGCCACTTTTCGTTTCAAAATTAACTATTTTATTTTGGACGAAAAGTGTTTACTAAGTGAAGTCCAATTTACATTTATTATTGATAAAACTAATGTTAATTATAAAGAACATGAATAGTATAAGAAAGTGTACCGTTGCCCATTTATCGGCCTTTTTGCTCTTAATAACGGCTTACCATGCCAACGCCCAGAATGAAAAGTTTGAATTTGAATTTGGTAAATCGAACACCTGGGAAAATATGATATCGGGGAAATCAGAAGATGAATCCATCATTAAATGGATAAATGTTAATACCGTAAAAAAAGGATGGACCGTGGGTGCGGATGGCGTATTGGTAAACTTGGGACACCCTATAGGTGTTGTACGATCGGAGAAACAATATGAGAATTTCATTCTACACGTAGAATGGAAACATATGGAGGCAGGAGGCAACTCTGGTGTTTTTGCTTGGAGTGGTGCTGACCCTAAAGGAGATTCGGTTTTGCCGGATGGCGTTGAAATTCAAATGTTGGAACTGGATTGGGTGGACCTACACGTAAAAGACGGTATTATGCCACCAATTGCCTACGTTCATGGTGAAGTTTGGGGAGTAGGCGGAGTCGTTACCATTCCAGATAATCCAAGAGGGGAACGGAGCAAGTCCATTGAAAACCGGTGTAAGGGAAAAGGAGAATGGAATACGTATGATGTAGTATGCGTAGATGGGGTTATAAAGCTTTCCGTCAACGGAAAATTTGTAAATGGTATTTCTAAATCCACGCAAAAGAAAGGCTATCTGTGTCTTGAATCGGAGGGAGCGGAAATTCATTTCAGGAATTTTAAAGTGATAGAGCTTCCTCCAGGGGTAACTTCTGCAGAGCAAATGGCCCGTGAACTTAATAAATAAGTAGAAATTTCAAAAAATATAATTAGCTGAAGTATAATTTCATTTTTGTATGACCCATACAATACACCAACGATCTATCGATTGAATTGAGTAGATTCAATTCAAAATCAAGTTAAGTAATTTTCGTTAGCAGTTTGAAATCCGTTTTTAGGATTATCACGCACTTCGTGTATGGACACAAATGAAAAGGTCTTTGCCTGATTAGTACAGCATACATTGAGCTCAATTTTTTGGGTAGTAATTATAAAGGGTCATTGACCCTTGGTTTAGGTAATATGTTCAATTTAAAGTTGATAAAAGATATATGCGTTATTTTTCATGGCTTATTGGTTTGGCGGTGGTCAATTATTTTTTAATAGGCAGCACAATTCTTAATGAATCGCAAAGTTCCGGATTCGGGCGTTATGCGGAAAAAATTCCAGGATCGGAAATAACTATCAATATGGTTCCTATAAATGGAGGAACCTTTTTAATGGGAAGTCCTCCTAATGAAGTTGGTCGAAGCAGTGATGAAGGACCTCAAAAGGAGGTTAAGGTAAATTCATTTTGGATGGGAGCCTATGAGATAACATGGGAACAGTACAGTCAATTCCTAGACGAGAAGTCTGTAAATATGAATTCAAGGGAAGTCACGCTGAAAGATGGTTCCAAGACTATGGTAGATGGGGTGTCTGGCGCTACTCCGATGTACATAGATATGAGCTTTGGGATGGGAAGACAGGGATTTCCGGCGATTAACATGACCCAGTATGCTGCCATGATGTACGCCAGATGGCTTTTTACAAAAACGGGTCATTTTTATCGTTTACCTACGGAAGCCGAGTGGGAATATGCCTGCCGCGCAGGATCTAAAACCGTGTACTATTTTGGAAATGACCCAAAGGAACTCGACAAATTTGCATGGTTTAAGGCGAACAGTGGAGAAGGATATAAAAAAGTAGGGACCAAGGCACCGAATGCCTTTGGTTTATACGATATGCACGGGAACGTATCAGAATGGACTGCAGACCAATACAGCCAGGATTACTTCAAAAAAATGAAAGGAAACACTGTGGAAAACCCCTATTTCAAGCCTACCACACTGTATCCCCGATCCGTTCGCGGGGGCTCATGGATGGATAATGGTACTGATCTACGTTCCGCAAATCGCCGCGGTTCCTCCAACAAATGGAAACAGCGAGATCCCCAAATGCCAAAAAGTATTTGGTGGTTAACGGATGCGCCATTCGTAGGTTTTAGGCTTGTTAGACCAAAGGAAGTGCCCTCCAAAGAGGAGATAGAAAAATATTGGGTCAAAGTAATGGATGATTTTTAAAGTATAAACATAAAAACAATAAATCATGAAGTATTTAATTTTTGCATTTTTATTTAGCACAGGTTTTTTTTACGCACAAGGGAGTAAGAGTTTGTTCAATGGTAAAGACCTATCTGGATGGACTAAACACGGTACGGAGTATTGGTATGTAGATAGTGGAGAGTTAGTTTGTGAGAGTGGTCCTGAAAAAAAGTATGGATATCTCTCTACAAACAAGCCTTATAAGAACTTTATTTTAGATCTTGATTTTAAATTGGAAGCCAATGGCAATAGCGGAATTTTTATACGCTCGCATGTTGGAGGTAAAGATGGAACAACTATTAGAGGTTGGCAGGTAGAGGTGGCACCGCCAGATTTACATACTGGAGGAATTTATGAATCTACGGAAGGCGGTAGGGGATGGATTATTAAACCCGACCCCAAGGATGAGAAAAACCTTAATCCAGATGGTTGGAACCATATGCGTATAGAGGCCAAGGGAGATAAAATTGTCACTTGGTTGAACGGCAAGCAAATGGTTGAACTAACCGATGATAAAATTGGAGAAGGAAGAGGGTCTATTGCTTTACAAATTCATAGTGGAGGAGGAATAAAAGTGAGGTGGAAGAATATCAATATTCAAGAACTAAAATAATAGCCGTTTCCTTTCCGGAAACAAAGTCCATAAGTTTAAAATTGCTACCTAAAAACCACAATGAATAAATCAATCAGACTACGTTTATCCGTACTGATGCTACTTCAATATTTTGTTTGGGGAGCTTGGTATGTTACAATGGGGACATATCTATTGTCCTCATTGGATGCCAATCCTTCTCAAGTTGGAGCTGCTTACGCAAATTTATCTATTGCAGCTATTTTTTCGCCTTTTTTCGTTGGGCTTATAGCTGATCGGTTCTTCGCCGCCCAGAGGGTATTGGGAATTTTACATTTAATGGGTGCTGTTACCTTATACTATATAAGTACGATAGACAATTTTCAAAATTTCTGGTGGTTGATCTTACTTTATACATTGCTGTACATGCCCACAATGTCACTGGCGAATTCCATCTCCTTTTCTCAAATGAAGGATCCAGGAAAAGAGTTTCCAAGCATTAGGGTTTTGGGTACTGTAGGATGGATCGCTGCCGGGCTCTTAATAGGATTCATGGAATTGGAGTATTCCTATATGACGTTTCGTATAGCGGCATATTGTTCTGTCCTCATAGGAATCATAAGCTTCTTTTTGCCAAGCACCCCTCCTTCGGGGAAAAGTGCTAGTATTTCCTCCATCCTGGGACTGGATGCCTTGGTTTTATTTAAACAGAGTTCTTTTGTTGTATTCTTTTTAAGCTCAATAATCATTTGTATTCCATTAGCTTTTTACTACAATTTTGCCAATCCTTTTCTGAATGATATCGGTATGGAAAATGCTGCGGGCAAGATGACCATGGGTCAAGTATCCGAATTCTTATTTATGTTATTAATGCCCCTTGCCTTTATGAAGCTCGGAATTAAAAAAATGATGCTTATAGGTATGTTTGCTTGGGTAGTACGTTATCTATTGTTTGCATATGGGGATATAGGTTCAGGAATTTGGATGCTATATTTTGGGATTATTTTGCATGGTATATGTTATGATTTCTTTTTTGTTTCTGGTCAGATTTACATTGATAAAAAGGCCAAACCGGCTTTTAGAAACGCTGCCCAAGGACTTATAACTTTTGCTACTTATGGTGTTGGAATGTTTATAGGTTCTTTTGTTTCCGGTGCGATAACCGATAACTTTCTTGTAAACATCAAAGGCAAAATGAGCTACCAATGGGAAACCATTTGGCTAGTACCGGCAATAATTGCATTAATGGTCGGTTTAACGTTCTTATTTTTCTTTAAGGAAAAATTAGTTGGATATATAAAAGAAGATTACAAGGAGCAGAACATTTTATCCAAAGCGGAAAAAAAAGTTTAAAAGGAGTTGGTCGATGGGTCTGATCTAAAAACAGAAATTTAAGTTATCCATATGATGAGCGCCATTATAATTAAAAATAAAATATTATGATTAATAAAAGCGGGCCAGTAAAAGTTCTAGTAGTTGGTTGTGGAAATATGGGTGCATCGCATGCAACAGCTTATCATACTTTAGAAGAATTTGAAATTTGCGGGTTAGTTTCCACCGGTATGAGTAAAGAAGTCCTAAACCATAAGTTAGGGGGGGGATATCCACTGTTCACTGATTTAAAAGTGGCATTGGAAACAAGTAATCCCGATGCAGTATGTATATCTACCTATCCCGATACTCATGAAGAATTTGCTATAGAAGCCTTAAATAGGGGTTGTCATGTATTTATTGAGAAGCCCCTGGCCGATACGGTAGCAGGTGCCAAGCGTGTAGCGGATGTAGCCTTAATGACGGGAAAAAAGGTAGTTGTAGGCTATATACTTAGGCACCATCCTTCTTGGGTGCGTTTTGTGGAATTAAGCCATAATTTAGGTAAACCTTTGGTAATGCGGATGAACCTTAATCAGCAAAGCAAGGGTACAATGTGGGATGTACATCGTAATTTAATGAAAAGTCTAAGCCCAATAGTGGATTGTGGAGTGCATTATATAGATGTCATGTGTCAAATGACCGGTTCTAAACCCATTCAAGTAAGTGCCATTGGCGCTAGATTGACAGAAGATATTCCCAAAGACAATTATAATTATGGTCAGTTACAAATTAGGTTTGAAGACGGGTCGGTTGGCTGGTATGAAGCGGGTTGGGGACCAATGATTAGTGAAACTGCTTTTTTTATAAAGGATGTTTTTGGGCCAAAAGGGTCGGTTTCCATTTTGGCCAAGGAAGCTTCTGGTACAGGAAAATCTGACTCGGTGGAATCACATACCAAAACCGAATCGATACGTTGTCATTATGCATCATTAGATGATACTAATCAATTTATAAAGGAGGATACTTGGATAAATTTGAAGGATGAGCCTGATCATCAAGAACTCTGTACGAGGGAACAACGCTATTTCTATAAAGCTATACAAGAAGATATAGATTTATCACTTCATTTAGAGGATGCTGTAAATAGTTTGCGAATTGCCTTTGCTTGTGATGAATCTGTTCTTACTGGAAAGACGGTCCATTTATAGAATTAAATAAGCCCAGGATATATTCATGGAAAGAAAAGCAATTTATGGGATTAGTGATATTGGTCATGGTATTATTGTTAAAGTATAAAAAATTTGTTATGGAAATTATTCGTTTTAAGCAGAAAATGAAATTTTTTGGAACTATGAAAATAATAGGGTGTTTAGCATTGTTCGTGTTACATCAATCCTGTAAGGAGAATAAGGAATTTTATTCCTTGAACGACTTTGGCAAAATAGATAAAATTGATGTGCATACCCATGTTATGACGGATAGGAACAGTTTTGCAAACCAGGCAAAGAAGGATAATTTTCGTCTTCTAAATATTGTGGTCGATCTTTCCCAAGGTGAGGAATACATCAAAGAACAGTACGATTATTGTATAGCACAGAAAAAAAATAACCCTGAAGAATTTGAGATTGCCACTTCCTTTTCTATAGAAGATTGGGACAATCCGGACTTTACAAAGAACACCATTGCATGGCTTGACAAGTGTTTTTCAGAAGGAGCAATTGCGGTTAAGGTCTGGAAGAATATAGGGATGGTTTTTCGAGATAAGAACGATCAACTGATAATGGTCGATAACCCTAAGCTAGATACTATTTTCAATTATTTGGCAAGTAAAAAAATACCTCTAGTGGGACATTTGGGCGAACCTAAAAACTGTTGGCTTCCGCTAGATGAAATGACAACGAACAACGATCGGAGCTACTTTGCAGAACATCCACAGTACCACATGTATAAACATCCGGAACTGCCCTCCTATGAGGAACAGATTGCGGCCCGAGATCGAATGCTGGAAAAACACCCCAATCTGGTTTTTATGGGTGCTCACATCGGGAGTATAGAGTGGAGTGTAGACGAACTGGCCAAACGATTGGACAGGTTTCCTAACATGAGTGTAGATCTCGCGGCCAGAATGGGTCAAGTTTTTTATCAAACTATCGAAAATAGAGAAAAGGTACGTGCATTTTTTATAACATATCAAGATCGTCTTCTATACGCCACGGATTTGCAAGATGATGGAGAAGGTAATGCTAATGAAATTCAGCGGATAATACATGAAAGATGGTTGTCCGACTGGCAATATTTCGTTACTGATGACAAGATAGCGAGTGATTTGGTAAATGGAGAATTTCAGGGACTAAAACTTCCGAAGGAAGTTGTGGACAAAATATTTTCGCACAATGCAAAAAAATGGTTAAAGATGTTTTCCGCTAATGGAATTTAATGTTTTGTGCTACCTAAGAAAGTTAAAACACCGAAGTTATCAGCATAGGATAATGGAGACTAAATTATGGACAATTTTCAAGTAGTATCCAGTAAAATATATAGATAAAATGAACAGTGCCAGATATAACTTTTTTTAAACGAGAACCTCCAAGATTTTCAATTAGGTCTTTGGATTCTTAAGTCTGCCAAGAATATCAGTTTTTAGGAAATGAAATTTGGAAGTTAAAGTAAATTATAAAATTTGGAAATGCTCCATCTCTAAATTTTTTAGGGTAAGAATTGGAGGGTATGCCTACCCAAGGAAGGGCTTTCTTTGGGAATTGTGAGTAAAGGGTCTATGAGCATGAGGCAACCCAATATACATATGCACATAACAACTAGGAAGTGCTTTGATAGAGTGTTAAGTATTTGTTTATGGCGATACTAAAATACCGGAAATACAAAAATCATAAAATTAATAATAATTAAATATTGACTATGAATTCAAACAGGAGAAACTTTATAAAAAAAACATCCATAGCAGGAATGGGTTTGGCGATGGCCCCTGCATGGTCAAATTCCATAACTGACAACAATTTAAATAAAATTTCTAACCCTAAGCCGGGAGCTATTTATATGGGCAGTTTTTCCGCCCCTAAATTGGAAACTGTGAAATGTGCATTTATAGGTGTTGGAGGTCGCGGATCTGGGCATGCCCAGCAAATTGCCGCAATCGAAGGTACTGAAGTGGTAGCCATTTGCGATTTATATCAGGATCTGGCCGAAAAATCCGCAGTCATTTGTAAAGAGAACGGCGGAGGTACCCGCCATAAGGATATCACCTTATACACCAAAGGGGAAAACGATTGGAAAAAAATGTTAAAAAAGGAAAAACCGGATGCGGTCTTCGTCTGCACTCCTTGGGATTTACATGCGCCCATGGCGATTGAAGCCATGAATAGTGGTGCACACGTTTTTGTGGAAGTACCTCTTGCCCTGACCTTGGAAGAAATGTGGGATATAGTGGACACATCAGAGAAGACTCAGAAGCATTGTATGATGATGGAAAACGTTAATTATGGCCGGGAAGAACTCCTCTACTTAAATATGTGCAGACAAGGGGTTATTGGAGAATTGCTTCATGGGGAAGCTTCCTATATTCACGAATTACGATCGCAAATGAATGAGGTAGAACGGGGAACAGGATCATGGCGAACTTACCATTATGCCAATCGCGATGGTAATCTATACTCTACTCATGGACTTGGGCCTGTTGCCCAGTACATGAATTTGGCCAGAGGCGAGGATAATTTTAAATTCATAAACTCCTTTTCGTCACCAGGCAAAGGACGCAACCTATATGCCGCTAAAAATTTCCAGTCAGATCACCAATGGAATAAGCTAGATTTCAAAGGGGGGGATATAAATACATCGATCGTTAAAACTGACCTGGGAAGGACTATTATGGTACAATGGGACGAAACTAGCCCCAGACCATACACCAGACATAATCTAATACAGGGAACAAAAGGAACCTTAACAGGTTTCCCCACCAGAATTGCCTTGGAGGGCGGGGTAGAAGGAGGTCCTGATAGCCATCATGAGTATGCAGAAGGGGAACAATTACAAAAGATTTTTGAAAAGTACGAACATCCATTATATGTACGTTTGGGAGAATTGGCCACCAAAATGGGAGGCCATGGCGGTATGGATTTTATTATGCGTTACCGCATAATAGAATGCTTAAGAAAAGGTGAACCCTTGGATCAAAACGTTTATGAAGGTTGCTATTGGAGTGCAGTGGGGACTCTTAGTGAGGTGTCCGTGGCCCAGAATGGGGCACCACAGGAGTTTCCGGATTTTACTAGAGGAAATTGGAAAACAACCAAGCCATTGGGGATTGTTGGTTAAAACGGTAACTTATGGAAACGAATTTCCTAGTCGGTGATCTAAAAAATTAAGGGAACACAAAGAGCCTTGGCCAAGGTCATTGTGTTTCCAATTATCATGTTGGCTTGCTATCTGATATTGATCTTTTATTTCAGGACCAAAGAAGGACACAAGCCAATAGTGCTGAAAAAAAGCTAAGGTGTAATCTTTAGAAGTCAGGATAGGTACTGGGAAATTGTTCCAAATTGAAGAATTTTTATAATTAGTTGTTGAGTTAGTTTTGAGAAGAAGGGCTCCTACCTTTAGGAGCCTTTTTGTTGTTGTCTTAACCTTGTGTGGCTATCAATCCTTTTAGACATTCAATTCAATTGGGATGTATCCAACTACAGTAAATTTTATAGAAACCTGGTTTCTTGAGGCCCCAATGAGAGAGCGTAAAAAAACCGTAAGGCACTTAGGCAGCCTCATTGATTTTTAATATTTTTTAATTCAAAACGACTCAAACATCTGTTAACATAGGTCATCTTATTAGTTTGGCATCGTCCAATCTACTAAATTTATCATACTTTTAATGTCACTTATTAGAATTGATATTTCTTTTAGACATATGAGTTATAACCGTATGTGGTTATCCAATTTTTACTAACCCCTAAGTACTCATTATTAATAAGTTATAACCATAAATGTTCAACTTATGAAACAATTAACTTTAATATTTATTTTTGCAATTTTTAGCAACTGCGCCATATCTTTTGCACAAGATAACCAACAGTCAACTTATATGGATAGCATTGTGAAAAATGCTTCTATAGAATTATTTAATGGGGAAAATTTAGACGGATGGTATCCTTTTCTTCAAAATCGTGGCCGCGACAATGACCCAAAGAAAGTCTTTACGGTCCAAGATGGGATGATACGGATTTCTGGAGAAGAATGGGGATGTATTACTACTGATAAAGAATATAAAGATTATAGGCTTATCACAGAATTTAAATGGGGTATGGCAACCCACGAACCTAGGCTGGAAAATGCAAGAGACTGTGGTATTTTATTGCACTCACAAGGAGAGGACGGTAGTAAGCAGGGAATATGGATGACCTCCATAGAATGCCAAATAATTGAAGGCGGTACCGGTGATTTTATAGTGGTGGGCGATGGGAGTGATAAATTTCAAATTACATGTGCCGTGGCAAACAAAAAACAAGGAAGTTCATTTGTTTTTCAACCAAACGGCCGTTTGGTGACAATAAATGAAAATCGAATCAACTGGTTTGGCCGTGACCCAAATTGGAGAGACGTAATCGATTTTAGGGGCATAAACGATGTTGAAAAATCAGTGGGGGAATGGAACCTTTTGGAATGTGAGGTCAAAGATGATGAAATCACTATTTTTCTTAACGGGACCTTGGTTAACAAAGCAACTAATGTAAAGCCTTCTAGAGGACGCATCCAAATACAATCCGAAGCAGCTGAAATCTTTTTTAGACGTGTAGAGCTCATACCATTATCAAAATGATAATGAAGAATTACTTAATAGTTCTTTTTGAACCGTTAAATTATCTCTCCGTTTGAAGACATATATCCTAAATAGAGATCTTGGACGCAACCAGCGACCCTATTGTCGATAGGCTCTGTAAATGGAAATTTTTAAGAGCATAACGTTGGGACAAACAATATCAAATAAGTATGAAAGCGTTTGAAAAAAAAATACTGGTTACCGGAGCCACCGGAAAGGTAGGACGGGCTTTTATAAGTGCTTTTTTTGGTGACCCAAAACAAAAAGGAACCATAAGAGCCTTATGTCATCATCGCAGTTTAACTCCAAATAACCGTTTGGAGGTTATCCATGGTTCAATTTCAGACATGGCAACTGTGCAAAAGGCCATGAAGGATATCACCCATGTGGTCCACCTGGCCACCACTAAGGAAGATCCTGAAACAATTATGGATGTTGCGATAAAGGGATTATTCTGGTTACTGGAAAGTTGTAGGAATGCCAGTGGTTTCAAACGTTTTATATTGATTGGTGGAGATGCATCCGTGGGACATTATTTTTATCCGTACAAAAGCCCAATAAATGAGCAGCAGACCCATTCAGCCTATCCTGGATGTTATGCATTGTCAAAAGTACTTGAGGAAACCATGCTGCAACAATATTACGTGCAATACAACCTTGATGGCACCTGTCTTCGTGCGCCATGGATAATGCAAGGTGAAGATTTAAAGAAGCACCTTTCATTTGGGAAACAGGTATTAGGTGTACCTGAATGGCATAAAATGATTAAGGCCCAAACCGCGTTGGAATATCAAAAAGCGAATATCATTCCTCTCATGCTCGATATTAATGGAAACCCAATGAAAAGGAATATTGTGCATCTAAACGACCTTGTTTCCGCTATATGCATCTCCTTGGATCACATCGAGGCAAAACAGCAAACTTTTAATATATCTATGGATGAGCCATTTAATTATAGGAAAGCAGCCGATTACCTTTTAAAAACTTGTAAGATTAAATCGGTAAAGATGGAAACGAAATATCATTCTACCTGGCTTGATAACACTAAAGCAAAATTTTTACTTGGATGGCGGCCAGAATACGGGTTAGAGCAAATGATAGATGAGGCTTGGGAGAATATCTCCTTATGATACTTTAGGTTCATTAAGGATTGTGTAGGTTAACTTCAAGTACGATTCTTAAATCTTTTTGGTAACTTCGAAATTCATCTTCTGTGTAATACATTCAATACACTAAAGCCATAGCAAATAGTGGAGATGTGATTCTTAAGAAGATTTAAAAGTTCAAATATAGGATAGCTCAATTACTACCACAAAAATAAAATATACATCAGAACATGAACATATCAGTAGCACAATTTCAACCGAAGGATGGAGCTAAAGCATACAACTTATCGGTAATCCGTAAACTTGCGAAAAAAGCAAAATCCAAAGGAGCGGACTTAATCAGTTTTCACGAAATGTCAATTACCGCTTACACCTATACAAAGGATTTAAGCCTGGAACAAATAACAGACTTAGCGGAAGAAGTGCCAAATGGAAAAAGCACACAGGAATTGATTCAGATTTCCAAAGAATTGGACATACCGATTTTAGCAGGTCTAGTGGAAAGATCTGGCGATAAAATTTACAATACTTATATCTGCGTTACGGGAGATGGACTGGTCGCGAAGTATCGAAAAATACATCCTTTTATAAATAAATATATGTCCGCTGGCGAGGAATATTGCGTATTCGACTTACTCGGTTGGAAATGCGGGATTTTGATTTGCTATGACAATAACGTCATTGAAAACGTTAGGGCAACAAGCCTTTTGGGAGCGGAATTAATTTTCGCGCCACATGTTACAGGCTGTACACCATCCGCAATGCCACATCGGGATTATGTAGCCGACAAATATTGGCAAAATCGTGAGGACGACCCTGTTTCATTACGAATGGAATTTGACGGGCCAAAAGGTCGGCGCTGGTTAATGCGTTGGCTACCTGCAAGGGCTTACGACAATGGAGTTTACTATGCGTTTACGAACCCGATTGGCTATGATGGTGAACATCTGAAAAATGGTAATTCGATGATAATCGACCCATTTGGAGAAGTTTTATCCGAAATAAAATCCTTTGAAAACGACATAACGATTTCAAAAATCACAAAAGAAAAAATTCAACTATCAGGAGGTTGGAGATACAAGAATGCTCGAAGACCTGAACTTTACAAAGACATAATTGGCGCAAATCACAAATCGGACACAACACCAGTATGGATGAAGGAGAAAACGGTCAAAGATTGAGTAAAGTCTTAGTCCTTTCCCCTTTACCTACTCGACTGTCACACGTTTTCATTTTAATTCCTTTTTCACTTCACAAGGATTTCCAAATGCTAAAACGTTGTAAGGAATATCTTTCGTTACAACACTTCCCGCTCCAATTGTCACATTGTTACCGATCGTTACGCCTGGAAAAATCACAGAATTCCCACCAATCCAAACATTGTCGCCAATTGTAACTGGTTTTGCTGAAGTCAGATAACGAGATTCGTTTCCGTTTCCAATTATTCGTTCTGATGCTTTTAATGGATGAGTCGCAGTATATATTTGAACATAAGGTGCAATCAGCCCATTTTTTCCGATGGTTAATTTATTATTATCCAAAAACATACAGTTCGTATTGATGAATGTGTTTTCTCCGATTGAAATATTTTCTCCATAATCACAGAAAAATGGTGTCTCAATCCAAACTCCCGACCCTTTAAATTCAAAAAGTTAGCTTAAAATTCGTTCACGTTCGGGGGTTAATTCTGAATTGAGATTATTGTATTCTTTTAATAATTTTCTTGCTTTATGATACATTTTTAACAATTCCGAATCTCTTGAATCGTAATAATCTCCTTTAAGCATTTTCTCTTTTTCAGTCACGATTTTTTTTATTAATGTTCGTTTGGGCACATAATTTAAATCATGTGGCTTACAAAACCGAACATTAATATCGATAACCTCCAGAGAATTGGGTAATCCTTATATCGAACTCACGTTATTTTAAAATTAAGATTGTAAGTGATTGAAGACATAATTATTTTAAGATATCTCCTTCTACCCTATTGCCCCGGAATAAAAAAGGAATTTTGCCGTCCTTTAATTCCTAAGTCAAAAGAATGATCCGCTCACATAACCCGTTCAGCACATTGCCACTTCATTGCGTTTCACTCCATTTAGGGCAAAGAGCTTCTCTACAAATGTCTTGAACACAATCCCCAATTTCGGCTGTCCATTCCGTTAATCCTTCCCGCTATGCTGGGAAGGAACACTTCATTACCTAGCCAAAATCGTGAATAGCGTTCGCCTAATCGGAATTGCATTTTTGCATTAGGCTCCACTTCCAAAGTTTTCCTAATTCACAAGGACAATTAGACTTCCTTCCATAACCGCGACAGTCCCTACCTTTTTTTGACAGCAAAAAAACAACATTCATTCTAGGGCGGCGGCATAAACCGTTTTGCTTCGCTCCACTATTTATACGCCTTACCTAGCCTGAATATTGTAAGCCTGTAAGCAACAAAAAAAGGTAACAGCTGCGGCTCTATGGGAAGTAAATCTAAAACGAATCTTATGAAATCTTACGAAAACATCAAAAAGGAATCGGGAACAAAGTTAAAGAAACTATAAAAGGAAAACGCTTCAGATATAATAAGTAAATCATTTGAAAAAATATAAACGTAAACTGTCTGAGGGTCGGGCAGCCAATTTAATCTATAAATCTTTTATTATGAGTACTATCAGAAATCATGTTCAGTTGATCGGGAACCTGGGAGAGGATCCCAAAATAACCGTTTTGGAAAGTGGGAAGAAAGTAGCCCGTTTTTCTCTTGCCACCAATGAGTATTACAAAAATGAAAAAGGCGAGAAAACCCAAAGCACGGAATGGCATAGGGTCGTAGCTTGGGGAAGGACTGCCGAAATTATCGAGAAATATGCCCGTAAGGGCAATGAAATCGGTGTAGTGGGGAAACTAAAGACCCGAACTTACACTACTGACGATGGGAACCAAGGGTATGTCACCGAGGTGGAAGCAAAAGAGATCCTTTTGTTGGGAACCAAGATCGGCAATGATGCCGAGTAACCTTTAAACAAAAGAGGGCGTTCCCGAAATTAAACGCCCTCTTGATCTTTTCATTATTAACTTCTAAAACGAAATTACAATGAAAGCACAAATTAATGAAATATTAGGGGGATTGCAACATTTTCACGGTTCGGAAATGTTGTACCAAATCCCATTGACGGGAACAAGATATACGGAAGGAATCAAGTATTTGGCAAATGCCACTGAATGCTATTGGCTGATTACCGATGCTTCGATCATGGCAAAAAGCCTCATGAATCTAAGCAGTTTTATAACCGTGGACTTTAAAAGACTATCCCAGGAAAAACAGGATCATTCTGGATATGAGGCAGAAATAATTTACAGTGATGGCAACGACAATATTCTTGAATCGCACCGGTACCGGATTACGGATTTTCCACTGGACGAATTGCGGTTGTACTTTGTAGACAATACATTGATGCTCCCGAGCGAATATTAAATCCCATGCTATGGTCTATCTTAATTTTACCGATTTGAGCAAGGAAACCCTGGAACGTTTGCTTGTATCTTCCAAAGAAGCGATACTAGATTTATATTCCTATCATTACACTTTCAGTATTTAATTCAACCCTGTAATTCAACTATTGAATTGGAAAGGCCCTTGAAACTCAAGGGCTTTTTTGGGCTATAGCAATGAGGTATTCGTAAAGGTTTCGCCATTTTATTATGGATATCAGGGTATTCCAGTTTTTTAAATCTTAAAAAATCCTAACTGTTTTCAGTTACCATAAAGAGCCATTAAATTACTATTGAATGGTTCGAAAGTTTGTCACGCTTTAGCATGACAAAAAGGAGAAGCAAGAGGGTAACGGGCAAAGCCGCGTTACATATTTAATTTTTCACTCATACCATTGATTGTCAGTTGTTTAAAAATTTTGAAGTTTATAGGATTTTTACTATTTGCGTCAAATGGTTTGAAATAGCCTATAAACAGGGGTGTAATTGCGTCAAATGCTTTGAAAAAACTATAAAATGGATTCTTTTATCACAATCAGGTTCAAGCGAAAAACAGCCAAGCGTTTTCAAACGTTTTCACGCACCCATTTTAGATCCCATACGGAAGCCATGACCACTATGCTCGATTTTTTCTTTTATAACGAAATCTCCCCTAGGGAAAAATTTGGACCGACGGGAAGGACCATTGAACAGGCCTTGAAGAAGCGCATCAATGCGGCCATAGCCATTATGCGGGATATGGAAAAGAACCAGACCAAACCTACCGTGGCAATGATCCAATCCTTATTCGAAATTGAAGAGCCTAAAAAGAAAATTTTGATTTTGGAGAAGAAAAAAGAAGAGGAGAATCAACCAAAATTTCACAAGCGTAATAAATAAAATCAATAATAAAGAGCACTATGTACATCACTATTACGGCACAAAAACTCGGGGGTTCCTATTCCCCAAGTTCGGCAGGTTTCGTCGATTATCTAGGAAAGGAAAACCAAGGGGTGGAGCAGGAGGACATGGAACATTTCTTCAATCAACACGACGAAGAAATTTCCGCTGAAGAAGTAGTAAGGGAAATCGATGGCAACACCGCTAAATTGGAAAAGACCGAACCAAGGTTTTATTCCATTACGGTGAGCCCATCCAGGTATGAACTTAAAGCATTACAAAACCCAAATGAAGACCTTAAGGTATATACCCGGGAACTGATGAAGGATTATGTGGTATGCTTCAACCGGGAAATAAACGGACAGCCCGTTACGGTCAATGATATAAAATACTACGCTAAGATTGAGCATCAACGGACATTTAAGGGAACGGATAAGCAGATTCGGGAAAACCAGCCTTATGCTACAAAAATACTTCAGTTAAAGAATAACATCGGAAAGGTGGAAAACGGGACCATGCAGGGGAACATCAAAAAAATGGAAAGGCAGATCAATAGATTGGAACACGAGGCCCCGCACCAACAAAATGGTCAACGGATCGTACAGGGAATGCTTAAGGAGGGGAGCCAAAGCCATATCCATATCGTCATGAGCCGAAGGGATGCTTCCAATTCCTTTAGTTTATCACCAGGGAGCAAATACAAGGCATCCGAATCGGAATTGAACGGCAAGATGGTCAAAAGAGGATTTGATAGGGACCAATTTTTTGATAGGGCCGAAAAGACCTTTGATAAGACCTTTGATTACCAAAGAAGCTTTTCAGAGAAATATAGTGCCCGAAAGGAGTTTATCAATAATCCGAAAATTTACTTTAATTCCTTGATGAGGTTGCCCACTAACGAAAAGGCTATTGCCTTTAAAATAATACGGGAGACCGGCCTACCTATAATGGGCAGCATCCCTATCAATAAGGCTCAAATGGCATTAAAAGTTTTCAATAAACTTAGACAAGGGGTAGAGGTGGCCATCAAATCGAGTTCCATAGGAATCTAAAAGAAGGGTATGGAAGCAGTGCATCCTTTTATGATAATCATCATCATAGGCCTAGTCAGTATTGTATTCTATATGCTGTTTAAGACCATCAGATTTGCCTTTGGCCTAAATACCTTACTCGTTTTTTGGATTTTGGCAGAAGTTACCCATTTAATGCCATTGATTTCTGGGATACTTTATTTAGCATGTCCTTTGTTACTGATCAATACAGTGATGTATGTTTTTCTTCATAAAACGGATAACCCTGTCTCCATTAATGATAAATATCGAGTCAATTTCAAAACTACCAAGGGAAGTTTTAAAATCAATAATATCAAACGGGGCGTTTCCATTATAGGATCTGCCGGAAGTGGTAAGACCGAAAGTGTGGTCTATGGCTTCTTACAACATTTTCAAAGACATGGTTTCAGTGGCATCATTCATGATTATAAGGATTTTGAGATTACCGAAATGGCGTATCCAATTTTCAAGGATTCCGATATCCCGTTTAAAGTAATCTCCTTTGATAAAATCATTCATCGGGTGAATCCCATAGCACCTCGATATTTGGAGAATCCGGAAAGTGTAAACGAGGTTTCCAGGGTGCTGATAGAAAACCTATTGGAACAGAAAGATTCCGTTTCGATTGGCGCTACCAAGTTTTTCCACGATGCTGCGGAAGGTTTGATAGGTGGATTGATCTGGAGACTGAAATCTTCCTATCCCGAATATTGCACTTTGCCACATGTCATCGCCATATACCATTATCTGGATACTGAGAGCCTTATTACATTTTTGGAGTCCAATATAATCTCAAAAGGAATGGCCGATGCTTTTATCAGTGGTATGGATTCGGACAGGCAGACCGCAGGGGTGAAAGGTACGTTAAGTAATGCATTAAAAAGGATAAGTACCCCACGAATATTTATGGCCCTGTCAGCGGATGAAGTGCCGCTCAATATCAATCACAAGGATAATCCTGCCGTTATTTCCGTGGTGAACAATCCTAGGTTTGAAACCTCGTATTCCCCTATAATTGCCACTATTATCCACACCATAACCAAACAAATGAGCGTTCGAAATTCAAGACCTTCTTTTTTGTTGATGGAGGAAGCCCCTACCATCAAACTTCTGAACATGCACCGTATTCCGGCAACGTTAAGGAGTTATGACATAACAACAATCTATGTAATGCAGGACAAGATTCAAAATGATATGATGTACGGTGATAAGGCAAGCAGGGCCATTTTGAGCAATCTTTCCTATCAGTTCTTTGGCAAAGTCAATGACCCTGACACCGCAAAATATTATGAACGATTTTTTGAGATTATCAAAGACCCGACCAAGAGTGTTAGTCGAGGCCATAGTCTCGACTTTGATACACGAGTAACCACAGGAGAAAAGGAAATTCCAAAAAATAGAGCGGATGTATTTTTTCGATTGGAACAAGGCGAGTTTATCACTTATGCAGATGGAAAGGACAAAAAGGTCCAATTTAAATTACAGGACATTCAACGGGAGCTTCCTAAACCTTCCAAACAATTTTCCAAATCTGATCTGGAAGCTAATTTTGATAGAATCTACAATGAGGCCAGATCGATATTTGAGTAAGATTGCCAGATAATACTTTATGATGTGCTTAAATTGAGGGTTACACTACTACCACATTTAGTTTCGCTAATTCACCCTTTATAGAACGAGTCAAGTAAATTTAAACGACCCTTTTATTGAACTTTATAGCCTTACATTATTTATTGATTTTAAATAGTTTAAAGTACCATACTAAATAATTAGTTTGTATTTTGAGGTTTATTTAAACTTTGGGTCATGGTTTTTGGATACGCTAGGGTAAGTACTGCAGAGCAGAATTTAGATTTGCAATTGGATGCCTTTTTAAAAGAAGGCATTGATACAAAGAACATTTATACGGATAAGGTTTCCAGTTCTCAAGAAGAACGTAAAAGCTTAAGCAAACTTCTGGACTATGCCCGTGAAGGGGACACTATTGTCGTTTGGAAATTAGACCGCCTGGCCAGAAGCTTGATTCATTTTACAAACTTCATCAACCAACTCGATGAAAAAGGGGTCAAGTTCCGGAGCATTACCGAACCTTTTTTGGACACTACGGACAAGTCTTCGCATTCCCAATTCATTGTAAACATGTTCGCTGCCCTAGCACAGTTAGAACGGGATATTATCATTGAACGAACGAAGGCCGGTTTGGCCTCTGCGAGAGCAAGGGGTAAAATATTAGGTGCACCTACGGGAATTAGTAATAAAAATCAACAAAAAGCCATAATTTGCGAACAGTACTTTAAAGAGGGTATATTAACTGTTTCTGAAATCTGCCAGAGAGTGAATATTTCTAGAGCAACATATTACAAGTATTTAAGGCATAGAGGGCTTAAAGGGAAGCTTCGTCCTTACAATGCAGACAATAAATTAAGGATTTATAAATCAACTAACTAGAAGTACTCACAAAACAGAAATATAGTAACTTGTTACTATATTCGTACGTTAGGTGCAATAAGGAAAATCAAATGTGTGACAATTGCTTCAACATAGAGATAAGTAATTTTGATTCGGAAGCTCAATTTTTAGAATTCGATAAAAAATTGACATTCAAATTGGGTAATGGTAAATCCATCAGAGCTAATGATCAGGGAAAGTCTCATAAATCTGTTTATTTCGATACGTATAAATGTAAAGAAAGTGAAACACTTTGGTGTTTATCCACCCCTGATCATGCTTGGAGAGGGTTCTTTCTACCGTATGACAGATGTATTGATCACATTGATTCTCTTAAGAAGTCCGATAGACTAAAAGGAATTATTGGAATTGCAATCCTAATAATTATCATCACATTAATTACAATCAAGCTTTTATAACCATGTTTGAGAAACTTCTAAAAGAACTGGATAAAATACAAAAAGAAGGAAAAGTCTCCGTTACTATTAACGCTGATGACAAAGGTTACTTGGATAAAGAATGTCCAAATGAAGAATGTCTTTATAGGTTTAAAGTTTACGAGGAGGATTGGGTCAACAAGGTAAGTGACGAGGAAGTTTTTTGTCCAAAGTGCGGACATAAAGCCAATTCAGATAGTTGGTGGACATCAGAACAACTAGAGGAGGCCAACCAAAATGCAATTAGACAAATTACTGGGCGAATTAATAAGGCAATGAAGGATGATGCTAGGGCTTTCAATAGACAGCAGTCCAGAAATTCATTTATTAAAATGACCATGAATGTTTCAGGTAATTCTAACACTTACATATTGCCAATACCCGCTCTTGAAGAACTTGAACAGGAAATCACTTGCTCTGAATGTGAAACCAGATACGCTGTAATCGGAAGTGGTTTTTTCTGTCCTTGCTGTGGACACAATTCCGCTGAAGAAACATTTAATAACACGGTTAGTACGATAGAAAAGACCATTGAAAACATTGAAATAGTTAGAACTGCTGTAACCGCAGTTAGTGAGGACGAAGCTGAAAACACTTGTCGGTCATTAATTGAGAAAGGACTTTTAGATTGTGTTGTCGCTTTTCAAAGATTTTGTGAAGTAACATATTCTAAGCACCCTTATGCAAAATCAAAAATTCCATTTAATGCATTTCAAAAATTGGATGTTGGTGAGGCATTATGGAAAGAGATTATAAATGAATCTTATTCAGACTGGCTATCTTCTAACGAATTGGAAAGAATCAATATTCTATTCCAGAGAAGGCACCTACTTCAACATACTGAAGGAATCGTAGATTCAAAATACATTGAAAGATCTAAAGATGAATCATACCAAGTTAACCAAAGAATAGTGACAAAAGAGAAGGATGTTATGGAACTTGTTAAATATGTAAAGAAATTAAAAGAGAAAATAAAAAAAAGCACCTAACAATATGTATGAAATCATAGCCCCGCAAAGCCATCACGCAAACCAAAGCTACAGATTCATACACAAACCGTCAGACTGCGCAAAAACCTCCCTTTTTACTTGTGAAAAATCCAAAAATTAATTATCTTAAAGTATTGTAAACCAACACTTTAATTATGGATTTTATCAATGGTTTCAATAGGGACCAACTTATAATGATGGACTTCGAATCCGAAGTGGGCCCCAATTCGTGGGCGCGGATAGTGGATATGTTCGTGGATATCCTGCCACTTGCCCAACTGGGCTTCAAGGCCATTCTAAATGACGAGGGAAGGCCGCCCTATCGTTCCTCCGATATGCTCAAACTCTATCTCTACGGATATAAGAACAGACTGCGCACCTCGCGCCAATTGGAACATGCCTGCAAGGTGAACCTTGAGATTATTTGGCTCTTGAGGGGACTAAGGCCATCGGCCAGGAAAATCGCCTATTTCAGAAAGGACAATCCCAAGGCCTTTAAGCAGGCCTTTCGATATTTTGTGGTGCTGTTAAAAGATTGGAAACTCATCGAGGGGCAGACCATTGCCATCGACTCTTTCAAGATCAGGGCCCAAAATGCCCTCAAGAACAATTTCAACCAGAACAAGATCGACCGCCACATCGAATATATCGACGCCAAGATAACGGAGTACCAACAACAGCTGGACCAAGGGGACTGTGGTGCGGACCAAGAGGAAATCGAGAACAAGCTAGCGTTCCAAGAATCCAAAAAAGAAAATTACCGTAACATCGAAAGACAATTGCAAGGGAGCGGTGAGCGCCAGATCAGCCTGACCGACCCCGATGCCAAGGCCGTGGTTCTACACCGCAATATCATCAATGTGGGCTATTGCGTACAAGCGGGCTGTGATGCAAGGCACAAGCTCTTTGTAAACAACGATACCGGGACCGTGAACGACACCCATGCACTTTCCCCCATGGCATTGGACGCCAAAGCACTATTGGGCGTAGAGAACATGAATACCCTGACCGACAAGGGGTATACCACGGCAAAGCATTTGGACATATGTACCAAAAACGGGATAACGCCCTACTCCTCGCCAAAGGAACACTCCTCACAGCACAACGGACTTTACCCGATGATCGACTTTGTTTACGATAAGGAAAAGGACACCTACACCTGCCCGGCTGGCAAGACCTTGGACACCAATGGTACCATTTACAATAAGGCGGGACACAGGATAAAACACTACAAGAACAGACTGGCGTGCAAAACTTGTGGCCTCAGGGACCTCTGTACAAAAAACAGGAACGGACGATTTATCGAGCGGTCCATTTATCAAGAGGCCCTGGAAGAAAATCAAAAAAGAGTGGAAGAAAATCCAGGATACTATAGACTTAGGCAACAGATTACGGAACACCAGTTCGGGACCCTGAAAAGACAATGGGGTTTCACCTATACCCTGATAAAGGGTAAAGAAAATGTCCTCTCCGAGGTTAACCTGATCATGATCTGCTACAACCTTAAAAGACTTATGTCCATACTTGGCTCAAAAGAGCTAAAGAACAGGCTAAAAGGGCTTGGACTTCCATTGTTGACCATATACCATCCAATTCTGGACCATTTAAGCCTACTGGTCCATATACCAAATCTTCAGGTCCCAAATTTATGGTACGACAATACTTCCCATAATCCACTTAAACTAACCTAGAAGTTATTATTTTTATCAAAAATGGGGTTGCTGCGCAGACTCCCGTTACCAACTATTTTTAAAATAGCCAAAACTTCAAATAATTAATGAAATCCAATAAAAACAAGGACAAAGATATTTTACCAGAAAGTGCGACTACATTGTCTAAAGTTTTAATCGCAGCTTCTGCTGGAGTTCTTACTGGAGACCCTATTTTAGGTACTGGAGCAGTAACATTAATAACGGAGACATTTTTTGGAATTAGAGGCAGACTTAAACTAAAACGCTCAGAAAACTTCATTCTAGCATTTTCTGATTATATAAAAAAAGTTAAACCAGATTTTGATATTGAGATTGTTGATAGTGAAGATTTTGGAGATTTCTTTGAACGAGTGTTAATAAAAGTAAGTCAAACAAATTCTCAATTCAAACTAAAAGGATTCAAGAAACTGGCTGCGAACCAAATTTTAAATCCTGTTTCTTATAACCTAGTAGATAAATATTTGGACCTAGTTTCAAACTTGAATGAAAACCACATAATCTTACTCAAGCATTGGTACTTTGAAGAACTAAAATATAAATCTATAATCGGAAAATTTGACAATGAAAGAAGACGCCTAAGAGAAGATTTTGACAACGGAATGAATAAATCTAGTAAGAACGAAACATACTCAGATTACCAAACAAGATTGTTAGATTATGATTTGATAGATAATGAAGGGGTTAGGGATTCCATAAAAGTTAAACGAAAGAACTTATTAGAAAGCTTTGAAATTGACGAATTTGATTTTTGGGCTCATGATTTGAGAAATTTAGGGGTTTTTGAACATGACACTACATCAAATTCCTATAAAGGCAGCAATGCCTTTCAACATCTCTACCTTTCTCCTTTTGGAAAAAAAGCGGTTGAGTTTATTTTTAATTAATCTTAAACTATTCTGGACTTTTTACTCAAACGTAATCTGAATTACAAAAGAATTCTATGAAAACGGAGATTTAAAATTTGAATGGAATCACAAAAACAACCAGTTGAATGGAATTACAAAAGAATACCATAAGGACGGAACATATTCTGAATGGCATTATGAAAATGGAGAAAAAAACGGAACTGCAACCAGATTCTTTAAGACTGGAGAAAAAGCAATCATTTGGGAATTTAAGAATGATATTATAATTAGTGGTATTGGCTATTATCCAACTGGCGAGAAAAATGTTGACATTGGTTATAAAAATGGCATACAAGAAGGAATTTCAACTGAATACTATGAAAGTGGGGAAAAGATATTTGAATGGAGATTTAAAAATGGTCAATTGAAAGGAGAAACAATTGAGTATTGTAAAAACGGGAATGTAAAAAACGTATTGAATTATTAAATTAAACTGGTTACAACATAACAACAACTAAAAACAATACGGGGCTCGGTCTTAGTCGAAAGCTTTTCCTAATTTTATGAAGACGCAGAATCTTATCCTTTTTGCTAAGCAAAAATTAAATCAAAAAAATAAGATTAGGCTTAGTTCGAGACAGCAAGCAATGGTTTACTTTACCCGTCCAGTTTTTAGTTGAAACGTTGTAAACATGCCGAAAACAGTACGTATTTGAAAAAATCATAGAAAGTAAAGCCGAATTATGGAAATATCAGAAAGTGAAAAGAAAGAACTTGACAAATTAAAAATTGGAAAATTAGTTAAGAATACAATGTCTATAATATTAGAAAAGGATTTAATTTCTGAAAATGAAATTCAAAACTTAATGAAAAAAGACTACTCTAAATTTACTTTTAACGTAATCTTTCCTATTCTAAAAAAAGTGGACAAAAAAATATCTCTGAAAGAAAACGGACTGATAAACGGAAATCCGAGATATTATGCAAAACCAATTAAAACCCGAGAAACTGAGTACCTTCTGACAAATGAATGGAAAGAATATCATAGAGAGGATTTTATGAATTGGTTAAAAAGAAAAGTATCGGACTTATAAGCACAGTTTACAACAAAGAACTCCTAACTAAAAGTTCAAATAAAGGATGATTCTAATAAAGAAATGGTGGGTAAGGTTAATAGTTAGTTTATTATCTGGAGGTATTATAACAGAAGCTTTGAATATCTCAACAGATGGCAATGTAAATATCAATGCATTTGTTCTAGGGATTGGTATTTACTTAATTCTGAGTATCATTTATGGTTTTTATTTAAGAAAACAGAAAGACTAAAGTTCAAAAAAGGATTATTAACATAGATACGTAAAAGTTCAAATTAACATATTTCCATAATAGAATAGTTAGTGTTAATTTATGTATATGTTGTAGTTTGGAGAAAAAAAGCCTATTCATGTGCGCATAATTTCTGAAATAGAATGCATTAAAATCAAGGATGAAAAGCACAGATACCATAGATATCGATAATGGAAAATATAGCATGTAATTTAATTTACAACAATGGTGATGAGGACATTTTTGTTGGTTTTAAGCAAAGATGTGAAATACAAAACATCATTTACAATGTAGAAAAAGGGAGAGGACGATGGTGCAGTCAACCTGCATGCTCGTGCAAAAAGTACTATAAGAGAGGTTTCAAAGGACCAGTTGAGGATTACCCATGTAATGAAAGTACATTATTTGAAACATGGACTTGGAATCCCGGAAATAAATTCAAGACAGGTGAACCATTTAGAATGTTGAGAACGGGCAAAGGAAAAATCGCCATATTAACGACCTGTTTTCCCTCTACTTCGGAATCGGAGAGAAAAATTGTTGGATTTCTTAAGATTAAAGATCTGGTTGATGACCACCATCAAATCATTGGACAGAAAAACCAATCATTGAGATTAACATTGGACGAAGCAAAGGAACTTGATTTTTGGCTTTATCACAAAAACAATAATAATTCATCCAAACCTGACTGGAAACAAGGACGATTCAGATACTTAGCCGATGAGCAGGTTGCAACAATCTTACATGATTTAGTTCAAGTAGTTCAAAATGCATCGACACAGTCAATGATTTTAAAGCTATTGGAATCGGACTTCCCAGATTATGCAATTGAAAGACCCATAGTAGAAGGAGCGATAAAGGGCAGTTATACAAAGAAGGTCATGTTAAAACGAAAATATGGAAAAGGAGGAGAAAGCCCTGCTCATAAAAAATTAAAGGAATACATAGCCAAAAACCCTTCTCTTATTGGATTATCCTCCAAAAATTTTATTGCAAAAATAGAGCATCAATTTACTTCTGGTGACCTTGTTGACATCTTGTTTGAACCTCTAAATGGACAGACCAATACAGTTGTGGAAATTGAACTTGACAATGTTTTGCCCGGAATACAACAAGCAATTAAGTATCGAGTTTTAAGGTGCTCTCAACTCAAGAAGCCTTTGACATATTCTAAAATTAAGGCAACTATTGTTGCATGGAAATTAAACGATTCGGAAAGGCAATTATGTAATCGATATGAAATTGACTATTACGAAATTAAATTATAGAAAGCACTGGTGACAATATAGAACTAAGCTGAAGTCAAGGTTCAAATAAACGATGGCATCATTGATGCTATCCCGTTGTTACACCTCATTAGAAAATATATATGCGTACTGAAATACATTTAATAAACTGGAGAGGAGGAAATGTCCAAGCTGAGAGATTGGGAGCCAAAATTCTAATCATGGAAGGCTTTGAATCTGTCGATCCTCAATGTCCATTAGGGGGTCCAGACGGACTTAAGGATATCATTTGTGAAAAGAATGGATGGGACTATATTGCTGCATGCTATTTTGGGATTGATCAAAAGGCATTTAAGGATATTAAAGATAAATTCAACCATGATTTGGAAGGAGTCCACAAAAACGATGCAGATGGAATAGTATTTATAACTAACCAACATATTACTCCAGGAGAACGAACAGAATTAATTGAATTAGCATCACAGCAAGATAAGAAAGCCATAATATACCATAAAGAAAGAATAGTAGCTCTCTTAAATAGTCCAATGGGGTACGGGATTAGGCTTGAACTTTTTGGAATTGAAATGAATAAGGAAGAACAAACAAGTTTTTTCTCGCAACAAAACAACTTTTTGAAAAAGTTACTTGACAAACAATCTGAATATCTTTTAGATGAAATTGGAAAAAGATTCAGCTCAATAAAGTCTCCTCTTAAAAGAATTGAGCGAGTCGCAAACATGACATATGAAACCACTCTAAGTACAAGTGACTTAGTGAAGAAGAATGATAGAAGTGGAAGAGATAAAATAAAAGTAGTATTTCCTAAAGGTGACATAAATTCGAGTGAATTAGATTTAGCGGAACTTTGCACACTCCATAAATTACTTCTATTTGGAGAACAAGGAACACAATTAGGAGAATTAAGGACACAAAAAGTTTGGATTGGAAGTCCAACTGCAACTGGAATAGAAAATGCCACTTTTATACCGCCAGAACCAGAAATAGTAGCTGATGAAACAACTGGACTTCTGGAATGGTGGAGAACTAATTATACAGAGATTAAGAAAGATAGTCCAACTAACAAAATAAGTGCATTAGTCCATTTTCATCACCAATTTTTAAGAATTCACCCTTTTCTTGATGGTAACGGGAGAGTCGCAAGATTCATTCTAAATCAACAAGCATCTGAACTATTTGAAATTGAACACAAGATTATAATTGATGACACTGATTTATATTATTTAGCTCTGAACGAAGGGCATCAAGGAAATTTGGAATCTTTAAATCGGTTAATAACTCAAGCCCTATTTGGAATGGAAACACTTGAATAACGAGGTGTAACAAGTGATATAAGATCAGACTTGCTATCGCTGCGTCCACTACATATCACCGATACGTTGAAAGTTCAAAAAAAAAAAAAAGGATGCTTTCTTAAATTTGCTAGCTTTCGGAGACAGTATTTAAAATAGTCGGTTAAAGTTCTAATAAAGGATCAATGAAAAACACCTTTCTCATACTTTTTCTTTTGTATTTCTTTACGAGATGTAACGAACAGAAATTAAACAAAGTAGTATCCAATGATGAGCAAAAATGATAATAGAATTAAGCTATAAATTCCATAAATAAAAAATCTATTTGCCCAAATTAGTATTGAACCTTTAGTGTTATTTAAAGCCTTATTATTGTTGATACTATAAATTAAGTCTGAAATATACTCTTCCTTAAAACTTTCGCTTTTTTCGAAATTCTTTTTCAGAGTTTCTACTGAACTATCAGAATACTTAAATTTATATATTTTAAATATACCACTTGCTTTAAATATGGACAGTCCTAAAAAAATTATTGTTAGAACAAACATTAACCCTAAAACAATCTTGAATCCTAAATCTAGACAATTAAGTTTATCGTAAAACAACGGAATAATGAATGAAATAATAGAAATTATTAATCCTGATTGACTTATTAATTGTGATACTTTATTCTCAATAATATTCAATCGACTATCCTCGTTTTGAAATAGTCTCAGTAGATAATTGATATAATCATCTAGCAAATCCTTGTTATACATAAACTCTTTTTTATCTTCTTTTTCAAACATATTATTTAGTTAAAAGCTTAATTATCTCGTCAGAGATTTTCAGTCCTGTATCGTTTTCGATCCAAACCCATTGACCATTTGGGTTAATCTCCAAAAAAACATAGCCTGAATCTGTTTTTATCAAATCTATAGCGCCAAATTTCAGATTCAATGTTCTTACAATTTCTTTGCATTTTTCGGTAATACTCTCCGGTAAATTATATTTGGTGAACTGTGTTCTATCTTTTCTCCAATCAAGTTGTGTACTAACATTTGATTGAGAATCTACTTTAGCAGAAAACACCTTGTCATCTACGACAGTAACTCTGAGCTCATATTCTTTAATTATTTCTTGTTGAAAAATCATTGGAAAAGAAATGAAATCTTTCCTATTCAATATATGCTCTTTTTTTACCTTATTTGTGAAAATGAGTTTTGCTTTTCCATTTTCAAAAAATCGACCACCAAATAAAGGTTTTATGATAACTTGTTCATTATTTTCCTTGAAGAATAATTCAATTTTTTCCTTATCCGTAGAAACGATAGTTTGAGGGATGTCAAAACCAATACTCTTAGCTATCTTTAATTGATATAGCTTATTTTCTGCCTTATCAATATTATTAGGGTGACTAATCCAGTTTTTTATATCAAGGGAGGACCATAGGTTATTTAGAAATGCTTTGAAGTCCTTAACGAAAAAAGCCCTTTCATTCTCATTTGAAAATGAAAAATCTGGAGACTTGGTTCTTCTGAACCAAATGGATTTAAAATTTTCATAGCCATCTATCGATATTCTAATATTTGAACCAGATTGATAGTTTATATCGTGTTTTATACCAATATCATCTGTATTTAACCTATGATAAGGAATTTCTCTCTTGTTTAAAATATTGATTAGGTAGTCGGAAGTGTAATCCTCTTTATGTGATATTATTAATATCATTTTTAATCAGAATCTGTGCTCTCCATTTCCACCCTTGTAGTCGTCATTGTTATTAAAGAAGATGAAAGTAAAATAGAATCCTCATCAGAATCAGATTGCTCAGTATCAACTAATGTAAAAGTTTCAGTTCCGAAATTCAGAGGGAAGTTATTATCACTATCTGCGGACTCATTATGAACCTTAGTACCTGTCTCAGTAACACAATTATCCAAAACACTTATGGCAGGCGTATTGTTAGATTCCAAAACATTTAAATTTTTGTCATAATCATATTTTACAGGAGGGATGTCCGTCATATAAGTTGGTGACTCTCCATATTCAAATAGTAAATATCTCATATAACAGTTTATTTATTAGCTTTTTGGTTTCAACAATCAATCTATTTCAGTAATATACTACAAATACACCAAACGTTTTAATTGATAAAAAGAAAATTGAATTTTTAATAAACTAAGATAAATGGTTAAGTAAATTTTACTTTAAAAACAAAAACCTGAGTGGCACTAATTATTTGTTTCCATATTAATCAAGAAGCAACCGAATCAAGTACCTCCGAATAGCAATCAGCGTCATTGTTTAACCTTATAAGAATCAAATGTCCAACACTAAAACTGATTATTGACCTCAAGTATATCTGATTTTTTTTAAATATTATCTAAACTCTTTAAAGATCGCACCTTTTGTAAAGAGTTTAATTTGTGACGGAATTTTTAGTATCTTCCTTCAAAGTTCAAAAAAAAAGACAATGTAGCAATATAAAATAACATACAATTCTGTTGATGGGGCAACAGTACAAGAAGGTCACTGAACATTTACATAAATAAGGGATATTTTGGCGGGAGATTTTTTTGATAAACACTGCTAGTACGTTTTCCATTAAGGAAAGTGTGAGACATGGAGGTTATGAAGTCACTAAAGTTTATACAACTGATATGTCAAACGTTTATCTTTTTTCATTAGACTTAGCAGAACTAAACTGGTATAAAGCCCAAAAATGTTTTCACGTGATTATATTAAAACAACATTTAATTTTTAGCAACAACTATGGACTTTCGTTTAATTCCACCCGTCAGCGGTGTAGATAAGTTTGACGGTCAAATCGTATTCAAAATCCCCGTTCTTTTGAAAAAAGTTTTTTTGGAAAAGGCAAAGGGGCAAACAGTCCCTGTATTATTTGAAAGATTGGACTTCAAATCCGGAAATATGATTACTACTGCCGGAATAACGTTTAAGAAATCATTGTCATTATTTGAAGATTTAGGCAAAATACTGCCTTTTGAGACAAGCGCAATGGTTTATAATGCAAGCGGACGAATCGCTTTTAAGATTATAGGGGTATATAATCAAGGGATTTGGGAAGAACTACATGATGTTGAAAATATAATGAACAATGATGAAAACAGTATTCAAGAAATATTTCATCATCATTATAAAGCATTAAATGATTGGGTTGGAAATATTGATGATGCTTTCTATGACAAGCCTCTTTAAATATACCTCCTCTTCGTGTAAAGTTAAAATAAAACGGATATTCGGAGAAAAGAAAAGTTCAAATAAACGAAGAATTCACAAAGCAAATAGCTAAATATGAGTGATTATAATTTTAAGAAATTTAGAGACTTACTTTTTTCTTTGAAAGAACAGGGTAAAATAAGTGGATCTGAATCGGATGATTTATTATCGGAGTTTAACTTTAATGGTGAAGTGCTAGAATCTTTAAAGAAACTAGATCCATCTAAAGCGAAGTTGGTAATTGATGCAATGCAAAAGTTCAAATAAAGGATAATCCAGTGTAAATAAATTATTGAGCTACAATCCTCTTTTAGATTTTCTGGAAAGGGGGATATGCTTTATGATATAAATTATGAGGAAATATAAAATCATTCTAGTGTTTATTCTATTGGCAATTGTTAACTATAATTGCCAAAAAAAATCAAAACAGTTATACAATAAAAATCTACCGGTAGCAGTAGTTGAGGCTATTGAAAAAAGAATTGAAGAAGGTATTAATCACAGTATGGCTTTAGCTTTAATCGATTCATCAGGCATTCAATATTTCAATTTTGGTAAAACTGCGGATGACGGGATGGAGGTCAATAGAAACACTGTTTATGAAATAGGATCAATCTCAAAAGTTTTTACAGCAATACTCCTGGCACAACAAGTTTTGGATGATGAACTTAAGCTTAATGATGAAATTAATGACTTTCTCCCGGATAGTATAAAGATTCCGGTAATGGGTGATACGGAAATTACTTTTGGAAATCTATCAGACCATACTTCTGGGCTTCCTAGAATGCCAGACAATTTCGCACCATCAAATCCTAACAATCCCTACTTGGATTATACAATTGAACAGATGTACGAGTTCATCTCAAACTATACGCCAATCAGAGCAGTAGGTTCTGAATATGAATATTCAAATCTTGCTCAGGGGCTTTTGGGTAATCTCCTTGCAAGAAACAAGAATACTACCTATGAAGAACTGATGGTTAAAACTATCGCTGGCCCGTTAGAATTGAAAGATACCAGAATCGTACTTACAGAGAAAATGAGAGAGAATTTGGCATTAGGTCATAGTGGTGGGCAAATAGTTGAAAATTGGGATATACCAACTTTGGCGGGTGCAGGAGGAATCAGAAGTTCTACATTTGATATGGCTAATTTTATTTCTGCCAATATAGGGTATACAAATACTGAATTAACTAAAGCAATGGAGTTAACACATAAAGTTAGACACCATAAAGCTGGTGAAATGTCGGTTGGTCTTGGGTGGCATATTAAGGAGGGGTCCAATGGTGATATTATATGGCATAATGGAGGAACAGGTGGATACAGAGCATTTGCTGGATTCGTAAAAGAGTCGGGGCAGGGAGTGGTACTGCTAACTAATTCAACAAATGGTGCAGATGATGTTGGTTTGAACCTGCTCGATCCTGAATCAGATTTAGCTGAATTAAAATTCAAAAGTGATGCGATTGAATTACCAGAAAAGATACTAAAAAGATATATTGGAGTTTATGAGATTGAACCTAACTTCTTTATCACATTAACATTAGAGGGGTCACAATTATTTGCTCGAGGTACCGGACAAGAAAAATCGACCATATATCCCGAAAGTAATGTCAATTTTTTCTCACCTATAGACGGCATTGAAATAACTTTTCAAATTGAAGAACAACAAGTTAAAAGTTTAGAGGTAATTCAAAATGGGAATAAAATACCCGCAAAAAAAATCAAATAATCAAAATTGTATATAAGGAGAGAGCTAAATAGTTATCGAAAGTTCAAATAAACGATATAATTATGAAAAAGTTCATCGCAATATTTAGAGCTAAGTACCCCGGAATTAATGCAATTCAGCATTCATGTTTTACTTGGCAACAGGATGGGGACATACCTGACAAAACAATAAGCGCAAATCAAATTGCTCATACAACTGCAATTCATTTTTTCAGAATGTTTGATGATAGTGTGATTCCAGATAAAATAATCGTTGAGATTGATAAAATTGAAAAGTTCAAATAAACGATATTATGCTTACAGACATCAATCCAAAATTACCAATGCGCAATAAAACGATTACCAAGAATTTCTATTTAAACAGATTAGATTTTCAAGAATTTGGAAGTGCAGACTATGATGGTTACTTGATGCTTAAAAAAGACAATATTCAAATCCACTTTTTTGAGTTCAAAGCACTGAATCCGGAAGAAAATTACGGGCAAGTTTATATAAGAGTAGATGGCATTGAAAAATTTCACCAATTATTGTTGGACAACGGAACGAGTATTCATCCAAATGCAAGTCTTCAAATAAAACCTTGGGGACAAAGGGAATTTTCAATTCTTGACCCAGACAATAATTTGCTAACTTTCGGAGAGAGTATTTAAAAATAGTCGGTTAAAGTTCAAATAAAGGATTGACAATTGAGTAGAGTTTTTAAATTTCGAATTGAGTTAGAAGGTAGTAATCCCAAAATATGGCGGGAATTTTTGGTGCCATCCGATATCACTTTTTACAGGCTTCACCATATTGTTCAAATTGTTATGGGGTGGGAGAACTATCACCTATACGAATTCACTATTGATAGCTATCGTATCGGCCAACAATTTGAGGACGATGGATTTAATGGTCCCCATGAAGTAATAGATTCTCAAAGGATAAAAATCTGTGACGTTCTAAAATCCAAAGGCCAGGAATTGCATTATCTATATGATTTCGGGGATTACTGGGAACATTCCTTGACTCTGGAAATGATCATAGTTGATTTGACAATTCCATTTCCAGTCTGTTGCGCTGGCGAGCTGGGCTGCCCCCCGGAGGATGTTGGCGGCCTACCAGGTTTTTATGACTTTTTGAAGATTATGGGCAAGCCCAAGCACCCTGAATATAAAGAGTATAAAAAATGGGTAAAAAGTAAGCTTGTCGCTATCAATGGCAAATATGATCCTGAAAAATTCCATATGGAAAAAGTAAATTGGGTATTGTTACAACTGGATATTTATATTAAAGAATGGGAGAATGATCATAACGAGCAGTAGAAGTTCAAATAAAGGATTAATAAATCAACAAACTAGAAGTACTCACAAAACAGAAATATAGTAACTTGTTACTATATCCGTACGTTACCACACATTTGAGAAAAACATTATGGAATTAGACCAATTTATAACAACTACTATAAAATCTATTATAAAATCCGTTAATGATACAAAGGAATTTGCTGAATCTAATGGAGCAATTATTAATCCCGTTATAATGGAACGCATAGAAGACCACGACCTGACAACATCGATTTGGAGAAAAGACGGAAAAGATGGTAGACGGAGTTTAACGAATATTGATTTTGATGTAGCAGTTACAGCATCGAACGAAGAAGAAAGTAAAATCGGCGGAGGACTTAAGATACAAGTCCTTAACCTTGGCGCATCAACTTCTGAAAACTTGACGAATGAAACAACATCTCGCATAAAATTCAGTCTAAATGTTGCATTACCCCACCAAGGAGATGAATAGCTAAATACTATTATGAAATTACTTTCAATAGTTAAAATCTATCGTATTCCTTTTTTTCATATCTTTGTCCTATAATCATAATACAAAAATTATATGAAAAATTTATCTGAATTACTTTATGGAACTGAATCAAGTGAAAAAATGGAATTGTTTGACTCTAGAATAAAAGAACTTAATGAGAAATACGAAGAGACTTTAAATGGAGAGAGAGTCGAAAGTAAGTTTTTTGTTGACTGGTCAGCTAGAAAAAACATCAATAAACTACAGATAACCGACAATAAATTAGACATTTCAGTTGCTAAGGACGTTAATGACATTTTTAATGAAATATTTAATTAAAAACGTGTGGTAATAACTAAGACTTCGTGTGGTCGGTACGGCCAAACATGAAGACCGTGTTGACTGAACCGGGTCCTGTTTTCCCTTACTATGGGGATTGCTAAGGTTTGAGGGAGTCTTTTACATATACCTTGTTGTCGGAGCTGGCCCCTTAATTTGGTGGTCACCTCTTTCGTAGCCCGTTCCGGTGCCCTTTTTGATTTCCTTGGCCCATTTTACTCTCCGGAACGGCCTTTTCCATCCCGCTATTTTAATTTTGGCCACGGGTATCCCGTTACGCTGTTTCGGGCGTTCTTCTTGGGGCGCTATTTTTCAGTCGATCGGACCATGCTTTGGGCGGGCCACGGCTGTCGAATACCGCTACGGTCACCATAATCCCGATCTGGCAGTAAGGACATCGGCAATGTTTCAAGGGAGGCCGTCCATTGGGCACGGGACCGCCCAGGACCTGTTGCAGCAAAGGAAGCAGTGCCTTCTTCCTGGAACTGCTCAGGATCCCATAATGGCGTATACGCACGAACCCCTTGGGCAGGATGTGCAGAGCGAACCTGCGGACGAATTCGGCATCGGTTAATCGCAGTAAGGATATCCTTCCCCCATGCCGGTAATCCTTGACGGTAAAAGTGACGTTATTATTATCTAGGCTCTTTATACGGTGGTCACTGATGGCAATCTTGTGGGTATAGCGGCCAAGATATTCTACTACTTGTGCCGGACCTAAAAATGGACGTTTGCAATAAATTACCCAATTGTGCTTGAACAGGTTTTCGTAGAAGGCCGTGGGTTGTGGTGGAAATTCCTTGCGAAGGGATGCTACAAAACGAGCTCTAAAAACCTTGCTCATTGCCTTTACAGGAAACAAATACTTTCCTTTGTTCCTAGCGGATTTCCATTTGCCCGACCTTGTGGTCCCTCCTCCGGGAACAATGCAATGCAGATGCGGGTGAAGGGACAGATTTTGGCCCCAGGTGTGCAGGATGGCGACCATTCCCGGGTCGGCCCCCAAAAACTTGGGATTGGATGAAAAGCCTTTGATTACCTGCCAGGCCGTCCCGAACAAAAGGCCATAGATCGTTTTGGGGCTATAAAGGCATACCCTGTTAAGCTGCGAAGGAAGGGTAAAGACCATATGGAAATACGGCACGTTCAGCAGTTCGGCCTCCCTTGCCCTTATCCATTGTTCCCTTTTATGCCCCTGGCACTTGGGGCAATGACGGTTCCGGCAACTGTTGTAGCTAAGGTGCAGCTTATGGCAGCCAGGGTTGTCGCAACGGTCTATATGCCCGCCCAATACTGCGGTGCGGCATTTGCGCAGGGCGTGCAGGGTCCTTGACTGCCAGCTATTGGCACAAAGGCCGGCGAGCTGTTCCCTGTTGCGTTCCAATACCTGGGCCACTTCGTAAGTGGCGCGTGACACCGTTACAGATTATAAAGCCGCTCCAACGGGCTGAACGGCCTTTGTCTGCCCAGTTGTGCCACATGCAGGTAGGCAAGCGTGGTCTGGATATCGGCGTGCCCCAACAGGTCCTTTACGCTGATGATGTCCAGACCCATTTCCAAAAGATGGGTCGCATAGCTATGCCGCAGGCTATGGGTGGTGACCTCTTTTTGGATACCGCTGTGTTTGCGTGCCTCGCGAACGATCCATCGCACTCCCGTGGTGGACAGTGCAACGGGATTGCCTTCCCTGTCATTGCCGTTAAAGCACCAGGTGACGGGCCTTTCCGCCCTGATGTACTTCCTTAGGCCCCGGACCTGCATCGCGCACAATGGGACATAGCGGTCCTTCCTCCCCTTGCCCTGGCGTACGTGCAGCATCTTTCTCTCAAGGTCCAGGTCCTTCAGCTGGAGGTTGCAGAGTTCAAAGCTGCGAAGGCCACAGCCATAGAGCATGGCCAGTACCAAACGGTGTTTGAGAAGTTTTGGGGCCTTTAGAAGCTGCCTTACCTCGTTATGGCCTAATACTACCGGTAGCTTCTTGGGCCGTTCTATAGAAGGCAATATGACCCGCATCTCCTTCATTCCCGAGATACGGTAGGCATATCTCAGACCATAGACGGTATGCTTGAAGAAACTCTCCGATGGCGTCTTGTGCTGGGATTTCAGAACGTGCAGGTAATCCAGGACCTGCTCCTGGTCAAGGTCCAGCGGACTGCATTTGAAATGGAGTGCAATGTGTGCCAGGCATCTGGCGTAATTGGTAAGTGTACTTTGGCTTTTGCCGGAAAGCTCGATAGATCGTCTTAACTTATGGTACAGTTCATTAAATCCAGGAACGGAATTACAGGCCCTATCAATAAGGGTACTACTTTTTTTTCATAACTTTAAACTTTATGATTAAACCTATCCTAAAGGTAGTGAACAGCAGGCTAATAACTGCTTGAAGCTACCTTTAGGTTTAGTTCAACAATGCCTATAATTCAGTCTTGCTTTTTAGTCTAAAAAAAATTACTACTTTCAATCTGGCCCGATTCCAATCTTGAAAAATCCTATTGGATTTCCCAGACCGAAATCATAGCCTGAACGTTGTGTACAATTTTGAAAAACAAAAAGGATGAATAAACTAATTACAACCGCAGTATTTCTAACGCTTTCGTTATTCACATTTGGACAAACAGAATATCCTGAAAAATTTGAATATTCGGAGAACGGAATAAATGACTACATCGTTACTAAAGTTGAAGGAAAGACCGCAAACGAAATTTATAGTAAAACAATAAATTGGATAAAAGAAACATATAAGAATCCTGATAAAGTTCTAAAAATGAAAATTGAAAATGAAAAAGTCCGAATTAATGGAATTTCATCTGATTTGCTTGTCGTAAAAAAAATGAATATGCCACTCGACTATGTTATTGAAATAGCATTTAAAGATGGTAAATATAAATTTGACTTAATATCACTGACTACTTCCAATGAATACGGAACAGCTGATTACAAGAAAATACCGAATTTTAAAACCGACAAAAAACTTGTCAAAAACTTTGGTGAATCACCCCAAAGAATAGAGAATTATTTCAATGTACTTAATGAAAGTCTGAAAAATTATATCCTTGGTAAAGAGAAAAAAGATGACTGGTAAAAACTGTACACAATAACTAAGTCTTCGTGTGGTCGGTACGGCCAAACATGAAGGCCGTGTTGACTGAACCGGGTCCGGTTTCCCCGTACTATGGGTATTGCCATGGTTTAAAGGAGTTTCCCAGATGGCTATCGAGGTCCCGTGGGGTCCCTAAAGTGATCAAAGATCATTTTCCCTTGTCAGTCCGGGTTCCTTTTCGATCTTCTTGTATCGTTTTTCCTGTCCAGGCCGATTTTCCTGGCCCGTCACCTTGATTTGGGGCGTTGTACTTGGGGTATGTTCTTTCAATCGGTCAGACTTTAATGTAGCCTTCGCTTTTTCTCGCACAGTTCAAAACTCAAAATCATTATCTTTATAAAAGTTCAAATAAAGGATATAATTATGAAAAAGTTCATCGCAATATTTAGAGCTAAGTACCCCGGAATTAATGCAATTCAGCATTCATGTTTTACTTGGCAACAGGATGGGGACATACCTGACAAAACAATAAGCGCAAATCAAATTGCTCATACAACTGCAATTCATTTTTTCAGAATGTTTGATGATAGTGTGATTCCAGATAAAATAATCGTTGAGATTGATAAAATTGAAAAGTTCAAATAAACGATAGTCATTCTCGCAGATTAAAGATTTGCTATATTAGAAGTTCTATTGATTAGGATAATCAAAAGCAGTGCTCAATTTTTAGCTGAAATAAAAGAAAAATGAAAACCTATTTAGCAGATATAATACCTAAAATTCAGAGATTTTCTCAAAAGCTAGATAACACAACTATGTTAACCAATAACCATTGGGTGGTCATTGACAATAATGACAATATTAAAATGGTCTATATTTTTAGAGATAATTGTGAATTATTGATTTCTAAAAATGGTTTAGTCTCTAAAGCAAAATGGGAGTACTTAGGAAAGGAAGCTCTTTTAATTGATAGCAGTGACGGCAGTTTTTTATTCAAACACGGTTTTTTAGATGAAAACATACTTGCTTTAAAAATTGATAGTAATGAGGAATATGTTTTTTTAGTAAATGAAACAAAATATGGTAGTGAACTTAACTCTATTGAGAGTATTATAGAATTCTTAAATTCCAATTACATTAACAGTGAGACAAAAAGAAGTATTCAAGGACAAATAACTATTGATTTAAAAAATTGGTCTAATACTGAACTTTCGTCTGGATACAAAATAGATAGAGAAACCAATGGATGGTCATTTACAACTGGAAAATTTATTGAATATCGAATTCAATTCCCAGGAGAAAGAGAAGGTAGCATAATTTATAGTTCAAAAAATAATCACTATTCGTATTCCACATATGACAAGAATATGAGCTTCAAAAAGCTAGATGATTGTATTGAATCTTTAAAACAATATTTAAATCATTGCTAACAAATGATTGTCTATCAGCTAAATGAATCTTTAATAAGAGGATGATTCAAACAACCAAATTTCAACTACGACCATAATTATAATATGAAAAAAATTGTTAAACTTACCCTATTATCATTATTCCTATCTACCAGTTTATTTTCCCAGAAAATGTATGTGTGGTGTCAAAAAGAACAAATAGCTACTCAGAGAACTGGATTTCTTGAAAACAAGGAGATTGACCTTGTTCTATTCGATACAAGGATTATTACAACCAATAGTAGAGTAGAATGTGAAAGTGAGATAATAGTTGAAAATCTCACAAACCTTATTCGTAAAACATATCCTTCAGCTAATTTCAATGTATTAGGTAGTGATAGATTTTACCAAAACCCAGAAGACAACAGACTCACAATTAAAATTGCAATTTCCGCTTATCACGCTGCATTCGGGGCTGACGTGAAAGTTGGCATAGGAAGTTCAAATGGCAAATTTGCATGGGGAATTTTTCCAGAAGGGAAATGGAATGCAGTAGCAGGTTATTCTGTTATGATTTATAACTATGAAAATGGAATGAAAGAAAGAATAACGGAAGAATTTGGACAAATTACCTCGCGTCCAAATACCGGTGGCTACAGAACAGCAAAAAATATTTTGAATTCAGCCTACATACAAGTTAATCAAGAATTGTTCACCTTTATTGACAGATCGCTTATGCAATAAGAACGACATAGTAGTAATTTATATGTCAAAACGTGTTTAATATAAGGGCCAACCCTATTTTAACTACCTTACACTTTTCAGACTATTATGAGGAAAAACACAGAGACAAAAAATGTTTTTTGCCTAGAAGGCTTGTGGGACAGCAATCTCAAACAACGGTCTACCATAGAGCCCGTACTACAATTACTAGAAAGTCACCAAACTTTAAAATATATACATAAAAATTGCGCCACCACAACTGAATTGGAGTATTATTTGGAACGATGGAGCCTGAAGGCCTATTCTGATTACCCAATTCTATACCTCGCCTTTCATGGTACCGAAAATCTAGTACACCTGGTAGATCGTGCTATCACCCTTAATGAATTAGCTGAAATATTGGAGGACAAATGTTCAGGCAGAATTATAATTATAGGTTCATGTAGCACCATGAATATCGACAAGAGACATCTAAAAAATTTCGTGATTAAAACGGATGCCCTAGCTCTTTTTGGGTATAAAACAGATGTAGATTGGGTTAAATCTACGGCTAACGACCTTCTAGTTTTTGAAGCTTTACAAGACAATGAATTTTCATTAAGAGGAATTGATACAATCCTTAATAAAATAAAAAGGATTACTACAAGGTTTAAAGAACTTGAGTATAGGGTTATAACAAAAAAGGATATTTAAAAACACCACACCTGAACCACTTGGATACCCCTGCCTTTTACCAAAGATTCATTGGTATTACATCACTAAGAACCCCATGTGGATATAAAAACACCATAGATGCACCACAGGCTCACCACACCTACAACCTGCGTCCAGATGTGTAACTTTAACCCTAAGATTAAAAGATATGGAAAGCCTTTAAAAATTATCCTAGAAAAGAAGCACACCAAATTGAGCTCCTTTTCATAACTCCAGCCTATTAAATCTAAAACTGAAAAAGAAGCATAAAAGAACACAAATATTGACTAGGCATCCACCTATTTAAATTTAATCAAGACCACCATTTACGCCTCCAGGATCAAATTACTAATATCACAAAAGGAAGGAAACTCTTGTTCAACGCGAAATCAGATGTTGAGCGGTGCTTGCCCGAGGTTAGCAAAAAAAAGACCTTATTACAAGAAGGAAAATTTGGTGAATTCCTATCAAAATCAATTGTATTAATCCAATTGATCAACAAGCAATTCACGAAACCAAAGATTGACTATATTAGACATAGAAAAAATATTTAGTTAATAACGTTGTAGAATTTTTGAGGATAAGGCAATTATGGAATACACTTTAGAAATAAAGCCGAGAAATTCAGAATTAATCACAGTTTTGATCTTAGGTTTGCAATCAATTCAAATTGACAAAAATGGATTTGGTAGGGATAACAAACAATTTTCTAGAATTACATTAAGATATCTTAATTCTGATAGTCAAATGATAAGTTTTAGGTCTGATGAAGATGACTATGCTATTGAAATTTACAATAAAATTAAAAAATATAAGCATGAATTATTGGAAGAATTAAGACATAACGGGCAACTATCGGATTATTTCGTAAAATAAAAATAATCGCCAATATTGCAATAAAAAAGAACAGCACCTAAGTTTGATTTTTTAAAAGTCCAAAAAACGGGTAGGGCTACACTTAAAGAAATCATAATTCTAATAAACCATTCTGTTGGTTAAGACTACCCAGGCGATTCATTTTAGAAGAAAATGAAAAATCAGATGATTCTATAGTTTAGAATTGTATATTTATTCTCACAATAAACGAAGTTCCCCCTAAACCATATAAAATGTAGTTTTAGTAATATTATATCAGGGCAGACCAACTTAATGAATACCAATTTTAGTTTTCTTCAACAGCAATACCCAAACCTATTCGCTATCAGCGAACTTTCCGAGAAGTTAATCTATATTGACCCCAGTTCTTCATTGGCTAAGTCCCGCTTATTTTCTGAAAAACTGAGCCAATTAGTTTGGGAATTTGAAGAATTAGGCGAGTTTTCAGGCTCACAGAACGATAGAATATATCGTTTGGCCAATGTGAATGTTGCCCCGGATATTATTGCAAGCATTCTGCATACCGTTCGCAAATCGGGCAACAAAGCCAGTCATGATGGTATTGGCTCCTTTCAAGAGGCACATTTTATCCTAAAAAAATGCTTTCAGTTGGCCAAATGGTTCTATGAAACCTATGAACAGGATTATATAGAAATAACGTCCTATACCCTTCCTGAAAAGGAAGACACTGCATCAGATGCACTTTCAGAAAAGCTTGAAAAGCTATCAAAGGAATTAACGAATTATAAGAACAAGATTGCAGAACTCAATAAGAGTAAGGAGGAGGTTGAATCTAGAAAACAACGCAGTGATAATAGGGCTCGAAATCTTGATTTGACCGAAGAAGATACCCGTATTACATTGATAGACCCGAAACTGAAGGAAGCGGGTTGGGAGTGCGACACCCTATTATTGAATAACAAAACAAATAAAACACTACCGCAGAAAGGGAGAAATATGGCCATAGCCGAATGGCCCTGTGATGGTAAATGGGCGGACTATGCTCTGTTTGTAGGTACAACATTATATGCAATTGTTGAAGCAAAAAAATACGCCAGTGACATCTCTACCAATTTAAGGCAGTCAAACATTTATGCTAAACGCTTGGTTGAATCGGAAGATTTTGAAACTTTAGGGAAATGGCAAGAGTATAAGGTCCCGTTTTTATTCTCGACGAACGGCCGTGACTATCTAGAACAAATTAGAACAAAAAGTGGTATTTGGTTTCTGGATATACGCAACGAACGCAGTCACGCCAAACCGCTTCGGGGTTGGTTCTCACCCAAAGGATTGGTTGACCTATACGAGCGTGATATTGAAGCAGAAAATAAAAAGCTTGAACTTAGTGATTATGATTATTTACAAGATACCAATGGTTTAGGACTTAGGGATTATCAGATAGAAGCCATTAAAAATGTAGAAAAAAATATTACCACCAATTTCGAGGAGCATCGTTCCTTGTTAGTAATGGCAACAGGAACAGGGAAGACCAGAACAGTGATTGGACTTTCGTACCGACTTATAAAATCGAATAGATTCAAGCGCATCCTGTTCCTTACGGATAGAAAGCTATTAGCTCAACAGGCATTTGGAAGTTACCAGGACAATAAAGTTGAGGGCATCAATACCTTTTCTGAGGTCTATAAAATGGAATATACAAAAACCCTTATACCGGACTCAGAGACCCGTTTACATTTTGCAACCGTTCAAAGTATGGTTAAGAGATTATTCTATGGAGAAAATGATGGTCTTTCAATTGATACCTATGATTGCATAATCATAGATGAAGCTCACAGAGGATATAATCTGGACAAAGAGTTGGATGAGGAAGACCTAGAATTTAAAAATCAAGATGATTACGTAAGTCAATATAAAAAGGTCATCGAATATTTTAACGCTTACATTATCGGTCTTACGGCTACACCTGCTTTGCATACCACAGAGATTTTCGGGAAACCTGTTTTCTCTTATTCTTATCGCCAAGCAGTTATTGATGGTTTTCTATCAGATCATGAGCCACCATACCGTATCAAAACACGCTTAAGCGAAGAAGGTATCCTTTGGAAAAAAGGGGAGCGACCCAAGGTATTTAATCCAGAAACCAACAAAATTGAGGAACTGGCTGAATTAGAGGACGATCTTTTGGTAGAAATAGAACAATTCAATAAACTTGTTATTACCCCAGAATATAACCGAAAGGTGTTACAGGAATTAGTGAAACACCTTGATCCTGATAGCGAGGAAAAAACTTTGATTTTTGCCGTTCGTGATTCCCATGCCGATATGATCGTGGATATGCTTTATGAAGAATTTGAAAACATCGGTTTGGAAGTCCCTCAAAAGGCCATTCAAAAAATTACGGGTGCAGCTTATGATCCAGAACAATTGACCAAGGAATATAAAAATGAGAAGTTTCCTAATATTGCGGTAACTGTAGATCTATTGACCACTGGTATAGATGTTCCCAAAATCTGTAATCTGGTGTTTTTACGCCGTGTAGGAAGCCGTATTTTATATGAACAAATGATTGGCCGCGCAACCCGTTTGTGTCCCGAAATTAATAAAGAAGACTTTAAGATATTCGATGCTGTCAGGGTACACGAAGCCCTTCAGGACTACACCCAAATGAAACCCGTCTCTAACCCCAATACCTCTTTTACCCAGTTGGTAAACGAACTGGACGATATCAGTTCAGACGAACGGATAAAAACACAAGGGGAGCAACTGATTGCGAAATTGCAACGTAAACGAAAAAAAATTGAGGAGGATAGTCTAGAGGAATTTATCTATATGGCAGGTGGTAAGGAGCCTAAAGAAGTGATACAAGCCATTAAAAATGCCAGTGCCCAAGAAGTAAAGGCAATTATCAAAGAATTTAAAGGGCTTTGGAATTATTTGGACAAGAAAGTGTATCGTCCAAAACATCAGCTTATCTCAGACCATGCCGATGAATATCTGGGAACGGATAGGGACTATGGCAATGCCAAAAAACCAGAAGATTATATTGAGAATTTCAAAAAGTTCCTAAAGGAAAATCAAAACAAGATAGCCGCCCTGAAGGTGATCGTTTCCAGCCCCAGTACTTTGGACAGGCAATCATTAAAGGAACTACGGTTATTATTGGACCAAGAAGGTTATAATGCAAAAACGCTTAATGCCGCGTGGCGAGATGTAAAGAATCAGGACATAGCGGCAGATATTATTGCTTACATTCGCACACTTTCCTTGGATATTGATCTAGTGGGGCATGAAGAACGGGTAAACCGTGCTTTTGAGAAGGTGAATAACATGAAACCATGGAACAGAATTCAACAAAAATGGTTGGATCGATTTCAAAAACAACTTTTGGCCGAAACCATACTGACCAAGGAAGATTTGGACAAGGAACCTTTTAAAAGTGAAGGTGGCTACAACAGAATAAACAAACAATTTGAGCAACAATTGGATGACTTATTAAAGACCATCAATGATAATTTATATGTTGCCTAACTTAATACAAGAAGATTATAAATGAGTGCAGACGAAATAGCAAATAAACTTTGGAACCTTTGCAATGTATTGCGGGATGATGGTGTTACCTATCACCAGTATTTGAACGAATTAACCTATATCCTATTCCTTAAGTTAAGCGAAGTTAAGGACTTTGAGCAGCATATTCCGGAACATTATAGATGGCGTTCTTTTGTGGAAGAGACCGATAATAACGAGGCTTTTCAAAGGTATCGCAGCTTTTTGGCGGAAGTGAGTAATGAAACCACCAGTGCTGGCATTAAAGAAATCTATGCCAACGCTTCTACCAGTCTTCGCAAACCCGTAAATTTTAACACCCTTGTACAGGCCATTGATGATTTGGACTGGTATGAGGAGACAGACCGTGATGTTATGGGCGACATATACGAAAGCCTATTGGAGAAAAATGCTGGTGAAAAGAAAAGTGGTGCCGGACAATACTTTACGCCACGACCATTGATCAATGTTATGGTAGAACTCATGTCTCCAAAATTGGGAGAACGATGGAACGACCCTGCAGCAGGTACTTTTGGTTTTATGATATCTGCCGATGAATACCTTCGGACCAAGTATGACAACTATTTCAATTTAAGTGAAAAGGACCGAAAGTTTCAGGTAGAAAAGGCCTTTAGTGGGGTAGAGTTGGTAGGCGATGCCCACCGTTTGGCCTTGATGAATGCCCGTTTACACGGCATGGAAAGTGAAATTATTTTAGGTGATACGCTTACTGAAATGGGCAAAGACCTTAATAATTTTGATGGTGTATTGGCCAACCCACCCTTTGGTACCAAAAAAGGGGGTGAACGCCCTACTCGGGACGACTTTACCTACCCTACGAGTAACAAACAGCTCAACTTTTTGCAGCATATCTATAGAAGTTTAAAGAAAGACGGTAAGGCAAGAGCTGCCGTTGTGCTACCTGATAATGTATTGTTTGAGGATGGCGACGGACAAAAAATACGTCGTGATTTAATGGACAAATGTAACCTACATACCATTCTAAGGCTACCCACAGGGATATTTTATGCTGCAGGGGTAAAGACCAATGTACTATTTTTTACCAGGGGCACTACTGAAACAGAAAATACCAAGGGGGTATGGTTTTATGATATGCGTACCAATGTGCCCAGTTATGGCAAACGTACCCCGTTTACCCGAACGGCTTTTAATGAGTTTATAGAGGCTTATACAGGAGGGGTAAAACCCGAAAAGTTATCGAATGAATTTGACGGTACCGTTGACGAGACTTCTAGAAAAAGGATTACCAACGAGCGCTGGCAATATATTGACCTCGAAACCATAGCCAAAAAGAACGATTCCTTGGATTTAGGGCTAATAGCGGATGATAGTGTTAGCAATGGAGAACATTTGGGGGAACCAGTACAGATTGCCAAAGAGGCCTTAACGGAGTTAGAAACCATTACCCGGCAGTTGCAGGCGATGATAAAGGAATTGGGATAATGGCTAGTAGAGGAGATATTGATTTTCAAAAAGTACAACCAATACTACACAAGAAATGGGATACAATTCCTTTTGAAGTTTCATTAGAAAAAACACCAAAATATATTAAGCATAAAACCAAAGGTCTAGCATTGTCAGGAACATTTCCTGTGGTAGACCAAGGAGAAGATTTAATTTCTGGTTATATTGAGGATGCTGAAAAAATATATCAAGGAAAATTACCCATCGTAATATTCGGTGACCACACAAGGATAATAAAATATGTAGACTTCCAGTTCGCAGTTGGAGCTGATGGAACTAAGATTTTGAAACCAAATGAAAATTTCAACTCAAAATTTTTTTTTCATTACCTCAAAGCTTTATCTATACCAGACTTGGGATACAGCCGACATTATAAAATCCTAAAGGAAGTTAAAATTCCTCTCCCACCACGCCCTGAGCAAGACCGTATCGTTGCCAAAGTCGATACATTAATGGCTCAGGTGGCGACCATGCAAAAAAGCTTGGAGCACATACCACAACTTTTAAAAGATTTTAGGCAGCAGGTGTTGACACAAGCAGTTACCGGTAAGTTGACGGAGGAATGGCGTGAGGGGAAACAATTAAATGACTGGAAAGTAGAATTTGCAAAAGATTGTTGTGAAAAGGTACAAAGTGGGGGAACTCCAAGAGGAAGTAATTTTGCTGAATCTGGAATTCCATTTTTTAAAGTTTATAATATTGTAAATCAACAAATTTCATTTGATTATAAGCCTCAATTTATTTCTGAAGAAATTCAAAATTCACAATGTAAAAAGTCAATTTGTTTTCCAAATGATGTATTGATGAATATTGTAGGTCCACCATTAAATAAAGTTGCAATTGTACCTGAAGAATTTCCTGAATGTAATATTAACCAAGCTATCACCTTATTTAGAGTCAAAGAGTGTTTGAATAATAAATTTTTGTACTATTTCCTCTGTGAAGGTTCATCAGTAAATAAATTGGTTAATGAAACAAGAGGGGTTGTAGGGCAAGTAAATATTTCATTAACTCAATGTAGATCATTTGAAATACCAATTCCACCCATAGAAGAGCAAGAGGAAATCGTCCGTCGCGTAGAAAGTTTATTTACCAAAGCAGATGCCATTGAACAACAATACCAATCCTTAAAAACTAAAATAGATACATTGCCACAAGCTATACTGCATAAAGCCTTTAAAGGGGAGTTGGTAGCGCAGTTGGATAGTGATGGAGATGCAGTTAATCTTTTAAAAGAGATAGAAGAATTAAAGAAAAACAAAGGGAGAAAGTGAAAATAAAAAGTCTTTGGGTATCTGAATATAAAAATTTAAAGAATCAAACCTTTACGTTTAATAAAGGGCTAACATCTTTAATAATAGGACAAAATGGTTTGGGAAAATCTAACCTATTGGAGATTATTGTTTTAATATTAAAGGAATTAGACCTAGCTGCAAATGAGGACTATTTTTTTTCTGCCAAAACCAATATCTACTTTCTATTTAAAATTCAATATGAGTGTCGTGATTCTATACTTACAATAGAAAAAAACAGTAGTTCTCTTTTAATTGAAAGGCATGACTTAAATATAAATCGCGACATTAAACTGACCTTTAATCAATTAAAAGTAAATAAGCATCTATATCTACCTGACTTTGTTATTGGATATTACTCCGGAGAAAACAAAAGAATTAAAGGTTTATTCGGAAAACACGCAGAGAAAAGAATTAACAATATCAAAAATAATAAGAACTCCAAATTCCCAACATTGGGTAAGTTTTTCTTTACTGACCAGAACCTTGGAGAATTATTATTCTTTACACTTTGGGTGTTTCAAAACGATAAGGAATATGCTGAAAAAATAAAGGAGCTATTCCAAAAATATGTTGGAGTTGAAGCCAATACTAAAGTAAATATTACATTTAAAAATCCGGAGTTTTCTAAAAATTATCCAGATAAAAATGCAGACTTACTTGTTGAAAATATACAAAATGATGTTGAAAATCCATTTTGGGGAATTCAGGGTAAACTCGATAAGTTTCTAAGACTCTTATATGATAACAACTCTTCTACCAGTTTACCAACGGCCTATGTTGACGATAAAAATAATGAAGAAATTCTGCTATTGGATAAAATAAACTTTGACAGTTTAAAAGATGACCTGGCTAAAGATTTTCCAACTCCAGCTGATTTATTTGATGTATTACATGCCGCTGATACCATTGGAATAATTAAGGAAATTGACTCAGTTATCAGTAAAAATGGAGCTCGCATTAATCATAATTTTAAAGAATTAAGCGAAGGTGAGCAACAAATCCTAACTATTTTAGGTCTGTTATTGCTTACCGGAAAATCTGATAGTCTCTATATTTTTGATGAACCTGACACTCATCTAAACCCTATTTGGCAACGTCAATTTATAAATCTTTTAAAGGAGTTTAATCTTGATGACGCTAATAGTCAAATTTTGGTTGCAACCCATAGTCCATTGATTGTACAAAACACCAAAAATGCAAATTTACTCCTACTTAGAAAAGAAGGTGATAATGTGGTTATTGATGATGGAAATCACATTGTAGAGAATTGGAGAATTGACCAGGTTCTAGTAAGTGAATACTTTGATCTGCCGACTGCACGTCCTTCCAATCTTGATATATACATGGAAACACGTGAGGAAATACTGAAAAAGGAAGAAATCACTGAAAGTGATGAATTAAAATTAAAAGAATTTCAAAATGATTTTGGGGTGTTTCCAACAGGTGAAACAGTAAATGACATAAAAGCGATGTTACTTATTAGAAAAATAACAGAAAAAATAGATGATAAAACTTAAAAAAAACCGAGCTATTCCATCCGTTTTAGACCAACAAGGAAATTGTAAATTAAGCAATGGGACATATAATATGTGCAATAATTATGATATGACCCCAAATGATTTTGACCAGGGTACTGAAACATTTACTTTTGAAAATAATATTTATGCAAGCGCGAATATCAAAGAACAATTAAGAATTGATCAAAATGGGAAATGTGCATTTTGTGAACAAAATATTATTAGTATATCCTATGGTGATGTTGAACACTTTCGGCCTAAAGGTGGTTATCGTCAAAATGAAACCGATGACTTCAATAGGCCTGGTTATTACTGGCTAGCTTACGATTGGAGTAATTTATTGCTTGTTTGTCAAATTTGCAATCAAAGACATAAAAAAAATTATTTTCCTGTTAGAAATCCTGAAAGAAGAGCTTTAAATCATCATTATGATATTAGATTGGAGAAACCATTTTTTATCAATCCGTACTTTGAAAATCCTCGACAATTAATTGGATTTAGAAAAGAAGTCGCTTACGGAAAGGATAGAAGGCATAGAGGAAAAAAAACTATTGCAACCATAGGGTTAAATAGAAGAAGTAAAAATGGAGCATACAAGGATTTACTAGAAGAACGACGAGATTATTTAATTTTAATTGCAACTACTCATAAAATTAGTCAAAAAAAACCAGGAGGAGATCTCACAACTAATGAAATAGTTATGGCAGCTGACATAGTTAAAAATGCAAAAGTTAAAACCTCAAAATTTTCAGCTATGCTTCAGGAGAATCTAACTTAGTCCATAAAATTACTTTTGAGTAGTGAAAGAAATACAGGAATTATTAGATATTACAGCTTCTTTAAAAGAGAGATATAAAGGCAAGCTAGATTTCTCCTTAGATGGTCGTTTGGTCGGGGATATTGGTGAAGCCTTGGTAAGTGAAAAATTTGATATTGAACTTTATGGTAAGAATGAACACCGATATGATGGCTTTCATAGGCCAACTAATAAAAAGGTTCAAATAAAGGCCAGTATGGCATACAATTTCAGCTACCCGCATAATATAGATTTGGAACATTTTATAGCTGTACATTTAGAGCCTGACGGTACATTGGAGGTGCTATATAATGGCCCAGGTGAGTATATAAATAAATTTTTAAAAGATAATAATCGAAAATCCTATAGAGATATATGGACTACAATTACAGCCAATCATTTAAGGGAATTAGATAGAAAACTAAAACATTCAGATCGATTGCCGGAAAAGGCTTAAAAATGAAATTATGATAGCCTCCATAGAGAAACAGGAAAAAGAATTATTTAACGAATGGAGAAAGACTACCCCTAATTTAAGTGAGGATGGTATTGTAGAACCAAAATCTTATTTAAATGCGGACATAAAGATTCTATTTTTACTAAAGGAGGTAAACTCTAAGGAAGGCTTTAACCTAAAGGAATTTGTTAGAAATGGAGGCAGAACCCAGACTTGGGATAATATTGCCAAATGGACATGCGGCATTCATAACATGAAAAAGGAATTCAAATGGGATGAAATTGAGCCTATTAAAAATATAAAGATTAGAAAAGAGTGGTTAAGGTTTATTGGTGTAATGAACATTAAGAAAACACCTGGTGGGCATACATCCAATGCTAAGTCCCTTTGGGAGGACTCATCAAAAGACAAAGAGTTTTTAAATAGGCAATTTAAATTGTATTATAACAATCCTCAACTAAAACCTGATTTAATAATTGCATGTGGAACTCAAACCTCTAATTTTTTCCACACGCTAATTCCTTTCGCACAGGACAAATTATGGATGCATACAACTAGAGGTGTGAAATACTATGAGTATGAAACAGGTAAGTTCTTTATTAAATATGCGCACCCTGAAGCTAGGGTGGCAGATAATTTGTTGTATTACGGTTTAATTGATGCTATCAAGGAGTTGAAATGAATACGGACTACCCGACAAATTAATATATAATGTAGGGTCAGAATATTTTGGTCTTTTTAAAGCGTCATCTTGTGAGCATGAACAAAATAAAAATATAGGAGATTCTCTACCTCGGTGTAATGAGTCTATTGAGTTCATTTATTTTGTAAATTTGAGTTATAAATAAAACAATGAACTTCGAGAATAAACCAAAAATAGGGTCAGGCATTTACTCCGCTAGTGAGATAGCGATAATTCTTCGTGTTCCATATCGTAAGGTTTATACTTGGATGAACAAATATTGGGATGGACGAATTGGCAAGGAATTCGGTTCAAAATATTCGTGGGACATCAATGGTAAACGAGCAGTAAGCTTTCATACTTTTATCGAATTTTATGTGATGATGCGTTTCTCTGAAGCAGGTGTGAAACCTAGGCAGGTTTTAGAAGCTCATAGGGAATTAAGTAAAATGTATTCAACCGCTTTTCCATTTGCCAGAAAAGAAGTTCTTAAAGGAATAAACTCAGATGGAAAACATATTTTTTTAAAAACTATCGATGGTATAATTGAGTTAAACGGAACCAAACAATTTAATCTAGACTTAATAGAAATATTCTTTATTAATCTTGAATTTGACAAAGACAACCTTGCATCGAGATTTTGGCCAATAGGAAAGGATAAATCAATTTTAGTAGACCCTAAAAGACGATTTGGCCATCCAGTAATTGATGGTAAAAATATTTATCCAGAAATAATATATAATCATCATAAGGCTGGCGATCCCATAGCTTATATAGCACATGTATATCAGATTTCGGAAGCGGAGGTAAATCATGCATTAGAATATTGTAAAGCGGCATGATTGTTTATTTGGATGAAAATATGCCCAGACATTTGGCCCATGGTTTTGATACCATTCAATCTCCAGAGGGTTTAAAAACCGGGTATGATATTACGGTTAAATTTTTGCCAGAGGCATTTAACTATGGGGCTGAGGATAAGGAATGGATTCCAAAAGTAGGTAAGGAACGTAGTTGTGTAATTACCCAAGATTTAAACATTTCAAGAAGAAAAGACGAATTGGAATTATATCAAAAGAATGGTGTTGGAATGTTCTTTCTTCGTGGCCCGTCTAAAAAGCACGGACTAAGTGTTTGGCAAATGGTGCAGGCTCTTGCTAAAAATTGGGATGATATTTGCAGAATTGCATCTGAAGAAAAAAGACCTTTTGGCTACGTCTTCCAGCTTAATGGTAAAATGAAAAGAATTTAGATTCAAAAATTCAAGTATAAGGATTGTGAATTTCAATGACATTAATAGTATCAAGAGAAACGGATTTATAGGCTTTAGAACAGTGCATGAATTATGGAGTGATAAGTCCTGCATTCCAAAAATTAAAGGGGTTTATCTTATAATTAATCCGACTTCTGAGAAAGTAGAATTCATTAATCCAGGAGTAGGAGGTTTTTTTAAGGGAAAAGACCCAAATGTTTCGATTTCAGTACTAAAAAGCAACCATGTCGAGAACTCCCAAGTAGTTTATATCGGCAAGGCAGGAAGTCTAACAGGAACGGCAACATTAAATTCAAGACTTGGTCAATACCTGAGATTTGGAGAAACTAAAAATGTTGGACATTGGGGAGGGAGGCTAATTTGGCAACTTAAAAACCATAGCGAATTAATCTTTTGTTGGAAGCCAACACCGAATGACGACCCAAGAGAAATTGAAAAACAACTATTGAGCGAATACATTAAACAATTCGGTGTAAGGCCATTTGCAAACTTGACGGGATGAGACCTGATGAATATGAACATATTGTAGCAGAGCACTTTGAAACCAAAGGTTACAAAACTACCGTTTCTCAATATTCAAACGACTACGGTGTTGATGTATTTGCAACCAAAAGCAAAGAAAAAATTGCAATTCAAGTAAAGATGTATGGTGGCTCGAATCGACCAATAAACAGACAAATGGTAATGGAACTTCACGGTGCAAAGGACTATTTTGACTGTACTAAAGCAATCATTGCAACAGATGGCAGGACAATTTATAATGCCCTTGAAGTTGCCAAGAAGTTGAAAATTGAGATTATTCACGTTCCTGCAGTTCAGAATTCCAAAAAAACTAAAAGAAGTACTAAATCAAACTCGTTTGAAAACATTTGGGAAAATTATGTAATGCCCTTGGAAGGAAAAACAATTAAAAGAGATGATGGAAAAACAAACAAAATCGAAAAGGTAGATTGGTCAGGAATTAAACGAATTACATCAAATAAAAGGTCTCAAAAAATTAAGATTGAGATTTTCAAGAAGACAATAAACCATTTACTCGAAAACGGGAAGATTACTCGGACGTTCATAAATGAAGAATATGAAGATAGAGCTTCTTCAGGAATTATATTAATTCTTGGAAATACCGGAATATTTGATATTACAAATAGACCAAAAGGACTGAAAATTAAAAAATAAGAGGAACTAACTACAAAGTGAGGTTTATAAAAATTCAAATTAAGGATGATTTTAGAAACTATTAATCCCGGTGTACACAAAGTGAGGTTACAAATACGGGAGATCATTCATGGCAATGATGCAATTGACAGGTATACTGGGTGGGATAAGGTGAACCCCACATTAATCAAGATCCGCTGTGAGGATTGTACATTAATGGTATTTGGAGAGAAGGATATGAACTTATTTAAAGAGTTAACCCCGGGTGATATTTTTGAAGCTTTAGTTCATGACGGAAGATTCGCAAATGTTTTTAAGTTCAAATACTTCTTTTAGCAAGGCTTGAAATTGATGATGGTGAAAAGGACACTATCCCGTAAACATGTGCACGTTTAAAATAACAGGGGTTGGACTTTTATCTAAAGTCTGACCCTTTTTCATATCCGCCTGACGGGCCGAGCAGGGATCGTCAGGAACTGATATAGAATGATTCCCCAGTTCCTTACTGGCATGGACCACTTGTTGGTCTCCTCCCTTGTGGATACTTCGGTTTTCGTTTTGTGCTTCCGGTTTCGGTGCAATAGTGCCACTTTTGGTTCCTGTTTGAAACCATCACTCCGAAATATCCATTCAAATAAAGGATGTATTTAAATAATTTGTTAGTGCCTTCAAAAGGGACCCTTTTCCCTAGGTCCTTTACTGGTTACCTTCCAATGGCCATTCTCTTTAATCAGTTTAAAAACCCCAGGATTTTTGTCATAGGAAGTATTGTATTTCACCCAAGCCAAATCACCTTCAATGGCCTCATCCAGGATTTCAACTTTGGCACCTTTTTCCTCATCGGGAACCAAATTCTGAATCATTATTAAACCACTATAACCATCAGAGGTGGTATGCTTTTTTAAAGTAGTGTTGTCTTTGGCGTAGAAACTTTCTACAACTATCTTCACTGTCTCTGTATGAGATAGGTCTTGTTTATTAGAACAGGCGATCAGCAAGAATGCCAATATGGAAGTGATCAATGTTTTCATAATATTTTAATTTGGGTTATTAATATATCTATGTGAGACTTTTAGCTCGATATTTCGTTCTCCTTTCTTTTCATTTAACTCAAGGACAGCGATGCGGTCATCACTCAAAGAGAATTTGGAAACGACGTACACCAATCTTGCCGTTTCGCTTTTCTTGATCCTTGAAGGCAGGTGGTGTTTAAACAGTGGTTTCAAGAATAGTTTCTGTAAAGATTTCCTTTTTCCCTTCTGTCTTGTTTCAACCGAGAGTTTTAAGAAATTCAAATCGTAATCCAAAGTAGATTTGTTTTCAATCTGGATAACGAAGTAGAGTTCTTCGGTATCAAAAACAATATTTTCAACACTTAAAAGGATATCTTCGCCACCCTTTTTTAACTTCCCTATTTTCTGCTTTTGGTTTAGAAGGTATGCGCAAATTTTCTTGTAATAAAACGTTTTGTTGTCAATGGTATCCACAAGTGAATCTTTACTGACAATTACTTGGGCCTGAGGCTTTTCATTGCCTATACTACTGGAATCCGGTATAAAATAATTCAGCTTGGAAAGCTCCTTTTTATACCTTACAATATACGAAAAAATTGAACCATTTCTATTGACTACCAGCAAGTTGCTTTCCTTTCCGGGCTTTGCCTGAAGCAAACCGAAATATTGTTCTTTTTCCCGATTGTAGGTAAAGATGAAGTTATCGGACCCAGTAATTCCTTGGCGAATGGGATCGGGAAAAAAGAGTGCCACATTCTTTTGGTCATTAGCGTAGATAGTATCCAATACTATTGCCTGTTGTGCTGGAGCTTGCGCAAAGCATAATCGAAATGCAAAAGCGAAAATTAGTATAGTAGATATTAATATAAATGTTCTCATAGCTTTGGTTTTAAAATCAGTTTGTAGTTGTTCAGTACGGTAACTTTTACGTTTCGATTCTTTCGTCGAAGTACTTTGGTCACACCGCTCACCTGGGGAACGCTGGGGATATTAATGTCATGAATAATATCGTTCAGGACTTCGGTGCCTACTTCTTCCCGAAAACTATTTTCTATATAGATCCCCTCACTACCATCCTGAACATCAAAGGCCTTTAATTTGGTAGGAAGATGGTCAATATTTTCAATTTCGATCAGGGCACGATTGGGCTGAAAGCTGATGAAACCAAAAACAGGTGTATTCTTAGTAATTACCTTGCCATTGATAGTCGCTCTGTTGGTCAACCGCATCTGCAATCGTGAATTGGCCTGGACTACTTGGTCGCCGTCGACCACTGCATAAATCGTAGCATCCGTATTCCCGATAATTGAAATGTCGTTTGGTTTAGGCGAAGCAGCAAAGAATAATTGATGCTCCAAACCCAGTTCTTTGCTTTCAATCTTTTGTTCCCGTTTTATTTCCGCGGAATCTATTTCCTGAACTTTTTTGGGGCCTATTTTTCTTTCCCCAAGATTCTGATAGGACGATTTAGAATATTTAATTTTCCCTGCTGCATAGATGCTATCCACAATATGCTCTTTTTCAAGTTCAGGGAGATCTGGATTATAATAGCCAAGGGAATCAATCAGTTTTTCATTATAAATACTCGGCGCATTGTTCTCACGCACTTCTTTCAAATCATTGATGGCATCCAGTTTGGAATTGTATTCTTTTTGATTCTCTTCCAAATCGGGCACTAAGGTTTGCTCCAGGTTTTCATTTTCACTTTCATCATCGCCCATTACCATTACCGAATAGGAAATTAGAAACAGGAATATCACAGCCAGGACTGCAGCAAAGACAATTTTATTTTTTTCTATTTTCATCGTTAAGTTTTTTTAAAGTGTTCTCGAAAAAGTCAGTAATCAATAGGCCATGTGGATTGTTTGGAAAGTTTCGATCGACCATAGCTAGGTTGCCAGTGGAAACAAGTTCATAGGTGTCGATTATAGACCCTCTATTGATTTCAAAAATGGTCGTAGTCGTAAAGCCATAGGAACCATTATTTTCTGTTATCCGTGAATCGATGCTCAGCACTTTTTGAACCAAGGAATATTGCAATAATCGATTATAGACACCATCAGCTTTTTTTTGGCGATAGAGATTATCCACCGAACTATTACCTAGCCAAAGTGCTTTTTTTAAATTACGTTCATAGTTACTGGCATCAATATTATAGAAGTAATTGTGGAACAGTTCCAAATGGGCCAAAGCTTCGACCCTGATATTCTCTTTTTGGGTTACAAGCTTTAACGGAATGATACTCCCATCGGTATTGATGGCAAACGCACTATTAAGCGCATTTTTATTGGCCGTAAAAGCCATCCAAACCGAAAAGGTGCTGGACAACAAAGCAAAAAAGACGACCGTCAAAACGATGAATCGGTTTAGCTTTAGGACGTTATAAATATTCTTGTATGCTGTTTTCATTTTAAGTTAAATTAGCTAGTAAACAATCTAAGGGTAAAAGACGTGGCGCGCCTGTATAATTTGAATTTCAGGAAGACAATGAAACCCACAGATCCAAGCTGTACCACAGGGGCAAAAAAGCCTTGACCTACATCCGTACCAAAAAGATTTGTCCAGAAATTGGTATTGATTTCGGTGTAAATGGCATTCACAAATATGTTGACCAAAAAGAAGGCGGGTACGAGCATATAAACTGCAGCATACAATTTGAAAAACGTGTAGGCCAGTGATCGAAATTTTTCAAATACTGCCAAGCTTATGACCAATGGGAACAATGCCTGCATTATTCCCAATAGAAAATATCGTTCTGCAAGAAATAATGGATAGATAAACAAATCCAAAATCCAAAGAATGATACTTATGATAAAGGCGAATATTTTAAAACCATATAGTGGCGTTATAAGGGCTTCATAGAGCAATGCCATAGCTGCTTGCGCTGCTCCTATAAAGTTGATATCCTCCTCTATGGGAATGTCCTGCATCTGTAATGGCAATAGTGCTGGTGCTGTGCCGCGATATTGCCCTTCAATTGCTACTAAAATGCCATCAAATAATCCCAATACTTGTGATGAAAAAATGACCAATACAACTATTGCAAAATTCTTAGCCAATTCTCCAGGGTTTAATCCCCAGGTGTAGCCATCCTTATCCGCAATCCCTTCATTATATTTTTTAAGGATATTGACCAGAAAGAACAGAACAGCAAGCGCTTTGATTCCTGCAATAGTGTATTCCGAGAAGCTGCTGTTCTGTATGGTCTGGAAAACAGTATCTATATATTCCAGTCCTATCCCTAATATGATGGTCGCCGTCATCTTTAATATTCGGTTTCGCGGTTATTGATTTTATCCTGCATTTTCCTGAAGGAAATAATATCCTTGTAGCGTCTTGTTTTAGTAGTGATATTGGAAACCATTTCTTTAGATTCCAGCTCTTTTTCCTTTAGAATTTCGGCGCGTTCGGCATCGCTCATTTTAAGATAATCACTGGATAGGATTTCGTCTATAAAATCCATGGTGTCCAAAGAATTTTCTATTATTGCAGTGAACGATTCCGAAACCCTTGCCACTTCCTCGGGTTTGATGTAGGGGCTATCAAGGATGTTTCTTAAATCATCCTGCATCACATCGATAAGGCGCTGATTATTGCGTCCTATTTGTCGCACGGCTCTTAATTGCTTGACCACATCGTTGACCTTTTCAAAATTTTCTTTTTGTGCTTTCAAGAACTTTACGGTTTTGATAATGTTCGCGGTCTGCTTACCAGATTCTATAAGTTGTTTTACCAAGCTGATGAAATTGGTGTTGTCATAAGTCGGTATTCCTTGGCACATGGCAGGTGCAGGCAATAAAAAAATAAATGCCATTGCGATAATTAGGATTTTTGTTTTACTCATCGCTAAAAATTTATTTTGGTATTCGTGAATCTGTGATTTCATTTTATTATGTTTTAGATGTGAATTCTTTAATGGCTTCTTCCATATTCTGGGTCCTTTCGTAAATCGCCATTATGGCCTCGTTTTCCTGTCCATCCGTTAGATAGGCAGCATAGACCTCCTTTGGGACTTCGAGCCGAAAAATGTTGCTTTCCTTTCCTATTTTGATGAACATTTCGGTGTACTTCCTTGGCCCGGAAAGATTGTTCTTAATGGATTTTAATTGGTTCAGGTCGTGGCTGGAAAGGTTAAGCCTTTTGACCAGTTCGTTATATCCTTTCTCATTGTTAAGGCTATAAATGATTTGTGTGTTTTCCAGAATACTTGCAGAGGTAGAATTGTTGGGCAGCTGATTAATGGATTGCAGTATAATACCAATTGCACCGTTCTGTTTACGGATAGCTTGATAATAGAATTCCACACTTTCCAGTACATTTTCAAATTTCAGTTGTTTGGCAAACTCGTCGAAAAGGATAATTCCTTTTTCTGCTCTGTTTTTCCATATAGTTCTTTGGATAGCGGATTTTATCAGTTTCAACATTACGGACAGAATTTCCTTGTTGTCCTTGACTTCATCCAGTTCAAAAACTATCAATCGTTTGTCTTCGATTTTGTAGGTTTGGTCTTCACTTACCTCAAAAAGAAAACTATATAGACCATCGCCGACGTACTCGGACATTACGTGCAGGAAGCTTATAACATTGAAGTAGTCGGGATGGATTTTAAGGGTATTTAGAAGGTCTTCCCGATTCTTTTCGATAAAGTTATAGAAACCTTCCAATGAATGATTTTCCACAGTGCTATCGTAATAATGGCGCAGTATTTTCTTGATAGAAACCGATTGTGCCTTGGTCACTTTTAGATCCGAAGCGAACAATTCAAAAAGGAACACGGACAGATCTTCAAGACGTTCCGGTGTCAGGTCATTTTGGTTACTGATATAAAATGGATTGATGCCCAAATTCTTTCCGCTCTCGTAGCGAAGCACCGTGTATTTTTCGGGATAGAGTTTTGCGAATTTGGTATACGAGCCCCCCAAATCTATAATGACCAGACGAACGCCACTTTCAAAATATTGACGCAGGATGTTATTGGCCAAAAAGGATTTTCCCTCGCCTGTGGGTGCGAAAATGGCAAAGTTCCTTGCCTTTATGCGTTTCTTTCTTTCGTCCCAAACATCCTTTAGAACTGGAATATTATGTTCCCTGTCATTAAAGATGATGCCGGTAGTATCAGATTTATAATTCGTGTTGTTTATGAACAGGCACAGCGCGTGTTTCAAATCGGTAACGTACAGATCGTTGTTCGAGAAATTGGACGAGAAGCAACAGTAACTGTTCAATATATAATTTTTGCGCTCTTCGCCACGGGGATAGTAGGGGATAATATCCAGTTCCTTGAATTCGGTCTTTATCATTGACGTTATTTTGTCGAGCTCTTTGGATTCTTTGGCCCAATAGACAATATTGAGATGACCACGGATAATCCGCGCATTATCATCGGCATTGATTTGGTCAAGAATGTGCTGGATCTTTCCAAGAACCACTTTGTTCTGTGAACCAAAATTCGAACTCTTGTTCAGTTCCTCAATTTTCTTATCGAGCAGCTTGTGCCACTTTTGTTTGTCATCCAAATACAGGATTTGGTTGACGATATGGTTTTCATTTAGCGTAAGCCCTAGGCCATCAATAAACCCTTGATGAAACACAAAATCGTCAGAAGTGAATTTTTCATTGGTCTTACTGCTCTGTACGCTTTCGCCAAAGCACAGTTCACTATTGATGGCCAGGGCATCAAAATGGTTTTCACCAATATTGACACTTTTCTTATCCAGTAAAATATCGGTATCAAAGCCTTCGTTGAAGCCATTGAAATAAGTCTCTGTGAGACCTACGATTTCATTTTCATTCAATGTTCTGAGAGATACTTTCCGGCTATTGTTTATAAAGGAAACCGAGTCGCTTACGGAGTTGACGAAGCTTTTAATGTTGCCATCCAGTTCCTGTACAATTCCATTTGCAACTTTTCGGAAGGGATTGACGTATTTTGGGTTGTTAAGTGCTTTGTTTTTGGTCAATATGAAGAACAAATAGCAACGATGTTCAATATGACCACGTCCCTTAAAATACTCGTGTGTGGCCTTTTCCAAAAAAGTTGCATTCGGAAGTTGCTCCGAGGAATAGGATTTTTTGAGGTAGACATCCTGTTTGTGAACTACAGTTCCAACGGGCAAAGATTTTAAGGCCTGAAACCAGGCACCGTGCATATCCTCAAAATCCTTTTCAGACAAGGTGTAGATTTCCGGTAGATTTCCTTCATAGCATAGGACTACATTGCCATTATTGGCAAAAACGATATGGTCCTTAATATCTACAATTGGCCGATATGCCGAAAGATTGATCTTATTCATAACCGAGGTCGGAATTTCGTTTATTACTTATAATTCTTGGGAAAACCTTCCCCGTCTGAAATAGCTGTGGATTATTGGTAATTCGGGTCAATGCCACGTAGAGCGCAGCATTAAAAATAAATATGCCTATAATCATCCCGAAGCTGAACGAGAAGATGATGACCATCAATGACGCAAGTATGGACATCATCATTAGGGCAAAAAGTGAAATGGGCAGTCCAAAAATGACCGCCTGTTTCCTGATATTCTTATATACTTCGAACCGCTTCACTATACCACGATTGAAATTAGATAGGTAAATATGCCCACTACCGCACCGGCGATAAGGACAAATACAAGAACTCTAGTAATTCCCTTTTTTAGATCTGCGTTTTCGCCAAAGAAGTGTCCTGCATTGAAAAGGAAACCGACAAGGAAGATGACGCCTAAAATTATTGGAAAGATGGTCCTGATGGTGTCCGAAACATCGTTTACAGAATCCTCGATACCACCGATCTGTGCAAAAGTGGGCATTGCCATAAGCAGCAATCCCATTAACATAAAAAGTGATTTTTTCATAACTGTTCGTTTTTTGTTATTAAATCCCTATGCCTGTTTAGTTTGCCGTCCGAGTTGGACGTGATATATAAATTTTGTGAAATCTATTGAGAAAAGAAGCTTAGAGAAGGAAATCTCTAAACTTTAACTCGAAATCTTGTTAAACTTTGGAAGATTCCTAAGGAAAGGAGAAAAACGTTGCAAATTGTTCAAAAATAAAAGTGTGATGACCATTCAAAGTCGATTTTTTATAGGGTTGATTGTGGCAGGTATTTTATGGAGCCCAAGAGCATTATTTTCCCAATTCAAAGAAAGTTCCAAAAAGGTAGTGGTCATAGACCCGGGTCATGGAGGAACGGATTCCGGTGCTACGGGAACCAATGGCATTATTGAAAAGAATGTCGTGCTGAAAGTTGCCAAGGAAATGGTGCGATATAACCAAAATCTCTTTGATAATGCCCTTGAAATATACCTGAGCAGATATACGGATACCTTGATTTCTTTGGGTGAAAGGACAAAATTGGCAAAAAGGCTGAATGCCGATATATTTATTTCCCTGCATTGCAATCATTCGGAAAACCCCAATGCAAAGGGTATTGAAGTCTATGTTTCCGATCGAAAGGGGGAACATACCAATGAATCTATTTTATTGGCATATAACATTCAAAAAGCCAATCAAAAAAATCTAGGCTTTAAAAGCCGTGGCGTAAAGTTTGCCAACTTTCAGGTTCTTAGGGAAGGGTCCCGGCAGATTCCTTGCGTGCTTGTGGAGTTTGGTTTTTTATCCAACTCAGTTGAGGCAATGCATATGGGCGAGGAAGGAAATATCCGTGCACTTGCATTGTCGGTTCTTCAAAGTTTAATCCTATCAAAATAATGGTATGCAAGAAATGTTTACTGCCGTATTCCGGAATATTAGAGTATTGCTCCTAACGATAGCCTTGGAACTCAAAGCTGCTATCAATGGCATTAGAAAACCTAAATCTTGATATCCGCCCAAAGCGCAGGATGCCCACTTGCTTCCTGTGACTTTTCCTGGACGGTTGAATACACGGACCACATCGGTTTTTCTAATGGCCATATGGCCTTACGATTGAGACCACCTGCCTCGGCTTTTCCAAAGAGTTCCGGGGAGAGCAAGAGATAATCTTTCTGCTTAATATTGACCCCCATTCGATATGCCCCAAGACGAAAGTAACTAGCATCCTTTCCCTTGTCAATATCAACGTTAAACGATTGGTGTTTGGTAATATCCCTAAGATCGGTATCTCGGAGTAGGGGGGAGAGGCAGTCACTGTAAGGGACGTCGTTCAGGGTCCCAGCAATGGAAATATTAGTTTTACCATCTTCTTGCAAACCCTTATAAACCTCTGCTACTTTCTTAGCCTGGGCCTTTCGCATACGATCGGTTTTATCGATATCTGTCGTGAGCTCCTGAAAATGCGCGGAAATAAGATGGTATGTAGTACCGGACGGGGTCTTGACCTCATACTCCAATAGGTCTTTTTTAAAGAGTGGATTTCCATTTTCATCTTGATCGTAGATATGGCTTCTAATAGATTGCAATCTATATCCGTTCTTGGTCATTATGGCCATTTCCAGCCCACGTTTATCGTTCCCCTGCACCACGAAAATCTCGTCAAAAGGACGACAACCCATCTCGGGGAGGAACTCCTGGTTAAACTCTTCCAAGGACGCCCTGTCCTCAATTTCCTGCAACAGTAAAATGTCGGGATCGATATCCGCTATCACCCTTGCCTTATTTTTTACGGCCAATGTTTTGATAGGGACGGTCCGGAGGGAGACCCAACCGTTCCAATCGGTAATCTCATTGGCCGCCAGCTCCTTGGAGTAATTTTTGCCCTTTAGAAAAAGATAGCCGGCCCTGCTGCGCATAACCGCATAAGGTTGGTGATATGTTTTGTCGAACCCGAGCAAAAAGCTAAGTTCTTGTATACGCTCGGCATTTGATCCGTGCCGATCGTTTTTCTTGAGAAGGCCATCGAGTTCATTGACCCAGTCGGACATACATTTGCCGAATGTTCTTTCCGAATTGGTCCGGTCCCGATGGAAAAGGTTTTGGATATTAAATGTGGCCAGTTTCATAATTACTTGCGTTTGTCGTTAGTATTCTTATCAAATGCGATCAGGTTAAAAATATCGCGCATCCGACTGCGGACACGGTTGCCGTAAAGCTCTTCCAGTTCCTCGGCGTTAAGGTTTGTGGTGGCGTGGGTCTTGACCTTCCCCTTGGTCTGAAGAAACAGTTCATATCGGGATAATAGCACTTCGCCCATCACGTTGCAGTCCCTGCCATAGTAGCGGCCAATCGGCTCTATCCCCAGATCATCGAAGCAGTAGGATCTACCGTTCCCAAACTCTTCGATGGTCTTATAGCCCAAATGGTTGAAACTGAATGTAATATTCCTTGAGGGAATCACTTGGTAAGGGCGTTGCTTCGGTACAAGATGGCGGATCAACTTCATTAGGCTTGTCTTGCCACAGCCCACTGGACCGGTAAGAAGAACACCTTTTGTGGGGTCGATATTCTCTTTATTGCAAAAGTCCTTGTCATTGATGAAGTAATTGCACAGTTTGAATACGATGTCCCTATCCCGGTCAAAAATCTGGAATTGCGTGCCAAAGAGCAGTTTTCCTTTGGCGTTCAAGTAAATCAAGATCTTGTCGAAATCATAGAGCACTTCTTTCCCGTCGAACACACCAAGGGTATATTCCGTACCGTCTTCGATTATTTTAGAGGGGTTGTCCATAGTCCTTGTCTTTAGTGGTTTTTAAGTTGTCCCGTTTTTGGGACGGTCCGGGCACCGTTTTTTCTTTTTGTATTTCTTCGCCCTTTAACATCCAGTTCTTGGCCGTAGAATGCCAATCCAGTATCGGTATTTTTCCGCCCACTTTCCACCCGATAGAATTGTAATGGTTGAAGAATTTTTTTGCTTCATTAGCGGGCCATTTCTCTTTTTTAAAAAAATCCAAAACCTCATTTTCATTTTTGGGTAGCTTATGTTTATTAATGTTTTTATTTTGTTTATTAATGTTTATATAAGGTACTAATGCTTGTCCCTCTACTTGTTCACTACTTGTACCAGTATTTGAACCACTACTTGTCCCAAATTTGAGCATCTGTATTTGGCTTCCTTTATAGGGATTATGCGAGGGCAAATACCTAATGTATTTCCAATCATGCAATCTTCGTAGACAGCGGTGATAAGTAGCTTTAGATCCTATTTTTGCCATAACCATAACTTCTTCCCGGTTGATATAAAAAACCTCAGGAAAACGATTGATATTCCAAAACTGGAACAGTGCCATATAAAGACTGATATGTGTTGGATTTAGACGTGAATCCCGTGTAAATAGTTTAAAGACAGAATTTAAATGTTTTATATAATTCATCTCTTTTTCTTTATGGGTTTCACGGCATTCTCCATAAGTACTTTTTCAATGTCCCCAGCTTCATAGAAAATAAGCCCCCCTATTTTGATAAAAGGTAGGGTTCCTTTAACCCGGAGACCATGAAGGGTGGTCATACTGATCTGTAACATGTCCATAACTTGAGTACTTCTAAGCCATACCTTCTTTGTTATTTTAGCCTGGTTGGCGTTCAACAATTCCTTGATCTCGGCGAGAAGCTCTAGTTTAAATTCCCGCAGATCGTCCGTAGTGATAATAGCTGTTGGCATAGTGAATGATTTAATACAGATGCTACCTAATTGTAGTTGTCTGTGGTTCGGATACAAAGTTGAAAAGGAGTTTTGGAATAAATTGCCAAGTCATAGCCAGTTGACATAACTGATTATTGCATTAAATATGAAGAAATGAGCAGAAAAATACCCCTAATCCGGACAAAATTTGGCATAATTTGAGTTATTTCGTCCTGAAATGTTAAACAGTCAATTGACTATGACCTGACATTTTTTATTCGTCCAGATTGGCCATCCAATTCTGCAAGGAAATTTTAAGTTTATCCATAAATTTGGTGCGTTGGGACCGGTTCCTGATTCGAATTGCGGTATGGTGATAATCCCCTAGATCTGTTCCCGTTACCTGCTCCAACAATTGAATTATAGATTTTAAACTGGCATTGCCGTGATTAACGGCACCACTATAAAACAGGGCAAAGCCAAGTTCCGTAAGGGCAATCTTGGATCCTGTCCAATTAATTTTGGAATGACGTGTTTCTGGAAAGGGCATAGAAGTACTCATTTTTTGTTGAAGAAATTGCAGGAAACCTTGATATCCAACTATATTGGCAATCAGTCCATCATGGGAAGTACAAAATTCGGAATCAAAACTATGGTCATGACGACCTGGGTAAGTAAAAAGTCCCCTGTTCTTTCTTAGGAAAAATTGAGAATCGAATGTTTTACTTTGCAGTTCAAGGTATAGGACCATATCCTTATGGCTTGAGAGAAAGGCAGTTACTTCCTCTATTTTTTTATTGACAATATCATCATTCCCGCCATAGGGGATATTAGGGAAATTCAATTCAAAAGAAAGCTGGTGATTATATTGTAGAAGAAGACCAAAAAGGAACGGTTTATCCTTTTTAAAAAACTGAATTTCAGCTTCTTCGTCAGGGAAGCCATTGGAAACAACAGCAATACGATATTCCTCCAAAATATGTTGGCAATAAGAAATAGCCTTATCGTAGGAAACCATTGAATTGAAGAAGGACTGTTCAATCTGAAACAGTTCCGATTCAATTTGCTCCTGTGACCTAATCCACTCCATTTAATTGCCTTTAGAAAAGCTTTTACCAATAGGATAGAAAGAATATTTAAATACAAGTATCCCTTCAATACTTTCTAAATTTCATGAAAAAAGTAAGGAAAAAAAAGTTCTCCAAGGCGTCATTTATAAAGGCTATGTTGCCATTTATAAATCAAGGGCGATTGGCAAATGAATTAAACTTGGCATTGATGTGTCTATAGTTTCCGGAATATTGCAAAAGGTATAAGTGTTTAATATTTCGTGAACAAAAATTACTAAGTGGATCCATCCCATAAAGATGAATAGCATGACAAAGAATAAACAGATTTAAAGAACCACTTTTATATTTTGAGCTCCTTATCACCTCTTGAAGATTCCGTAACTTCAAAGATTTATTAGTGGGGAACCACTTTGAAAAATTGATAAACATTAATCTTTGGCAAAAAATAAACTTGCTACGTATCCCACGAAAAAACATGAAATCACCCCTGTGGCTGAATACACTAATATGTGAACGGGTTCAGTAACCCCAACATAAACCTGAACCATAATACTTACAACAATACCGATCAAAACTCCAATTGAATTCGCTCTTTTGGTAAAAATTCCGAGTAGAAAAACACCACCCAAACTTCCTATAACCAAGCCTAGAACCTTTTGAAATTCATCCCAAAGAGATTTTACATCCACCGTGGCCATCATAATGGCAAAAATTGTCCCAATTATCCCTATCATTAATGTTGCTTTTCTAGCAATTTTCAATTCATTGGTCTTCTTATTCCATCCAAACCGAAAATGAATATCCGTAGCATATGAGGTGGCAGCCGAATTCATACTACTACTCAAACTGCTCATTGCCGCCGCGAATATTGCAGCGATCAATAATCCTGAAATACCAGTAGGTAACTCGGAAACAATATACCAAGGAAATATAGCATCATTATTTTCAAAAGTCGGATTGAGTTCACTAGGATAATTCTTAAAAAAAGCGAACAGAGTTGTGCCAACGAAAAAGAATATAAGAGTCGCCGGTATGGTCAAAATGGCATTGGTCCAAACACTTTTTTGGGCTTCTTTTTGGGTCTTGGTGGTCAAGTAACGCTGTACCATAGTTTGATCCGAACCATAGGTAGTTATATTTGCAAATATCCCCCCCAATAACATAACCCATACAGTTGGCTGTTTAAGGGACAAATCCAAATCTATTATATTGAATTTGTCATTTTCCTTTGCCATTTCAAGGATTTCTTTCAACCCACCATCTATAGAGGTGACCATTAAAACCAAAGACAATATAGCTCCACCAAGTAGAACGATAACCTGAACAACATCAGTCCATATTACAGCTTCTATTCCACCATAAATGGTATAAATCATACTAACTACTCCCATCAAGGAAATACACACAAAAATATCGATACCAGTAACCACATTCAGGGCAATGGAAGGAAGAAACATGACCACTCCCATACGACCAATTTGAAACAATATAAAGGACAGGCTACCCAGAAGCCTTATGGTAAGATTAAATCTAGATTCCAAAAATTCATATGCTGTAGTAACATTGAGCTTCCTAAAAAAAGGAATGAACCAAAACACAATGACAGGTGCCACCAAAAAAATGGTCATATTGAGCATGAAATAAGACCAATCTGTAGCAAATGTTTTTGCCGGTACAGCCATAAACGTTATTGCGCTCAAAGCGGTCCCAAAAATACTCAATCCGGCTGCCCACCAAGGAATTCGACCTCCGCCTTTAAAATAATCTTCAGTACTCTTTTGACGTTTGGAAAAAAAATATCCCATCCAAGCTAGGGTTAAAAAATAAAGACCAATGACCAACATATCGATTATTCCAAGATGCTTTGCATCCTTGTTAATTGTAATTTTTAGTACTTCTGGAGTTCTAACACCAGGCCTTACCTCCCCTGATGGCACTACGATATCCCCGCCCCATGCCACTGCACTAGTTGTTACCTGACCAGTTTGTGGTATTTCTTCTATTTCATAGAACTCTTGGGATATGGTGTTAAAACCGTATACTTTATTTCCGAATCCAGGGTGATTATTCAGATGGTTGGTCAATTTCAGTTTAGCCAGTTGTAACACTTCACCAACATCTTCGCCATTTACCAATCGACTTTCCAAGTGTTCTATTCTTTTCTTAATATCAATTTCCTCAATTGCCAGATTGCCATCAGATCCTGATGGGAAAATAATAGAACTTGCACCTACTGGAAAAGCAGTGCCCGCCATGACCTTAAATTCTTTGTCTATACCCTTAGATATAATTTGCCATTTTTTTATAGTGGGGTTGTACACATGTGCATCAGCAAGTACTTTCCATTCCCCTTGTGGATCAATATTCCTTCCGGAAAAAAGGTAAAAGCAATTCTCTAAACCATTGCTTTGGCCAACACCGACTGAAAAGGCTCTAGGATCACCATCCCATGACGACAGTAATTCCCATTTCCAGTCTTTAAAATTATTATCCCCTATAGACAATCTGTAAAAACTGTTGGTTGACGCTCCGCCAAATTCAGAAATTCCACCAGCAACGTAGATATCATTGTCAACTTTGGCAAAAGCGAAATTGGTTAGCGGCACTGGTAAAATAGGTCCTTGACTGATTTCTATTTCTCCTGTTTCAGGAATATAATCAATAAACCAACTGTCTGATATAGTGCTATCAGAGTTGTTTCCACCAAAGCAAAGCAAGCCCCTGTTAGTGGATATTGCTCCACCATATCCTGAAGAAAATGGTATTCTTTTTGAATTAGTTTCCCATTGAAAAGTGCCGTCCGTTTTTTTCTTTAAAATAAAAATTTCGTCATAATAGGTTTTTGTTCCACCTTCCCATGGAAGTTTATCTGGAAAATTGGCTCCTCCTGCCACAATCAAGAAATCATCGTCTATACCAGTATATGCCCCGGCAAGACCTGGCTGAACTTTTTGTCCTGTGTTTGGCGGCAGGTTCGGAAAATGGGAATACTCAAAATACCTATCCTGTGAATTGGCTTTAAAGTAAATGAAAAAACATATGATAGATAATAAATAGCCCCAAAACTGAATATTCTTATTATTATTCAATAAGACCTTTTTAGTCATACTTTTTGATTAGTTCATTAATGTTGATCTTTTGAAAGGTCATATGGGCTTGGCTACCTTCGTACAGAATTCCAATATGGTCATTATCTATCGAAGTTATACAAGAATATCCAGCACCACGTCCTTCATCCAATTCTATCCAGTACTCCTTGGGCCATGTTTTACCATCGTCCAAACTTACTTTGATGGTCTGCTTGATTCTCTTGTACTTGGAATTAGGATTGGAAAACACTAAAATACTCTTTGAATCCCCTTTATTATCCGTATAATCATGACGATGGATACTGGCCATGCACTTGGGTTCTATGAGAGCACCATGGGATGTAGGGTGTTCGGTCCAAGTTTCACCAAGATCATCGGTAATCATAATGGCGCGACCATTGGTTTCCGATTTGTTCTCCCCATTACGGTTATCCCTAATGTTCAGCATAATTTCTCCACTTGAAAGTTCAACTGCCATACATTCGGTAGTATTATGGGATGCGGGATTACTTGTTTTCCATGTTTCCCCACCATCCTTACTGTAGGTAATATTTGAAAATGGCAATCCATTTTCATCCCTGCCTTGGGTTGGAATAACCAAAGTTCCATCTTTTAGCGTTATTCCATGACCAGGTGCCGGTGCCCATAACCACCATTTGGGATCTTTGCACATCTCTGTTAAATTAATGGGATCACTCCATGTCCTTCCGTCATCAGTACTTTTAGTGATCAGAAATTGACTGGTCTGTTTAACACCGAAACCAGGTTGGGAACCCTTGGTCCGCCACTGATGGTTCCATGCATCACTTTCTTTATTTAGGTTTTCTTGCCAAACGCCTTCAACGTTGATAACGCCATGCATCCATAGCCCGGCCAAATAAATCGTCCCAGTATTCTTATCTACCAAAATATTGGCATCGCTAACCCCATTGAACTTTTGAGGCAGTCCGCCCCATTCTCCCATATCCAAAGCTATGCGCATAGGTTCCCAGGAATTTCCGCCATCAATGGATCTACTAACACCAATATCCATATGCCCCTGTAAATCCCTTCCTGATTCCCTACGAACATCATAAACAGCTAACAAAGAACCATCCTTAGTTGTGGTAAGCCCGGGAATGCGATAGGTATGTACATTATCATCCCAATGTTGTCTGACTGCCACTCCAAGGCGTAAGGCTTTTGTTTCCTTATTATTTGATACTCCAAGTTTTTTCTCCCCGATGGTGACATAATCTAGATTGGCATATACCTTATCGGTCAGATCAACATTATCGGCCAATTCGTAGGATACCCAAAAATAATTGGTTCCCTTTTGAAGGTTTTGGTTTCCGTTAATTAGTGAGGATTTTTGAATTGTTGCAGAGGCTCCATACAATACCTTTTCATTAAACAACGAATCCCTTTCTGTATAATAAACCCGAATATTTTTAAGGTTTTCTGGTTTTGTATTTCCCATATTCAACTGTATGGCTTTTACAGTTTCTCCCTCCTTCTCTGAATCCATTTGAATTCTTAATATTGGATTATCGTTTTTTTCCTTTAACACAGGATAGTTAAACGTTTTGACAGTAAGATTTTGGCTTATTTCCACTTGCTCTTTACAACTCCCTAAGATTGTAAGAAGAAATAGTGGCATCATTTTTATTACCGAATTTGTATTTTTTAGTTTCATCAATATCATTGTTTAGTTTGAATTGTTTTTAATAAATCTCCAAGTCCAGTTCCTTATAATCTACAACACCATTCTTATTGGCCCAATGCTGCCAAGCATTGGATAGCTCCTCTACAAGATCAGGATACAACTTGGATAGGTTATTGGTTTCTGTTCGATCTGTATCCAAATTGTACAACTCCCAATTTCCTTTATTTTTAAATTCCATCATATTGGACCAACTGCCCGGATAAGCGGAAACCAATTTCCATTTTCCTTTGATAACTGCCCTATTTCCTTCATGTTCCCAGAATAAAGGCTCATTTCTGTTCAGGGGATTATCATCAAATGTTGGCACAAGACTTACTCCTTGCAACGGTTTTATAAAATGTCCATTATATTCCGAAGGATGTGTTCCCCCCGAGACTTCCAGACATGTTGCCATTATATCCATGATATGCCCGGGCTGATTACGTAATTTTCCCTGATCAACTATTCCATTTGGCCAATGAACTATAAACGGAGTGGATATTCCCCCTTCGTGGACCCAATTCTTATGCATTCTAAATGGAGTGTTGGATAAATTGGACCATTTAGGGCCATAGCTTCCAAAGGTGTTTTCTGGCCCCAATTCCAAACCAACAAAATCACCGGAGATAACCCTTTCACCATCTCTAGTTTTTTCTGGAATCAACGAACTTTCCCAAGGAGTTCCCCATCGTTCCACTGTGTTATTTAGATGGCCTTCGGCCGAACCTCCATTGTCCGAAAGAAAAAAAATAATGGTATTACCCAATTGTCCATTCTTCTCAAGTACAGATAAAATACTTCCAATACCTTGATCTACATGCCCAATCATGCCCGCGTATGCCTCCATTCTAGATTCTTGCCAAGCCTTATTCGGTTCTTCCTCCCAAGGTATTCCCATTCCATCCCGCTCCGATAATTTTGTGGTTAAGGCAAGTATACCATTGTCTTTTAAATTATTAAATCGTCGGATGCGCAAACTGTCCCAGCCCTTTGAAAATCTTCCTCTATGCCTAGCTATAAACTCTTCCTTGGCGTGGAGAGGATAGTGAGGGGCCGAATAGGACAAATACAGAAAAAAAGGGCTTTTGCTCATGCTTGCTTCTTCTAGATAAGAAATTGATTTCTGAGTTAGCGCTTCCGTGTAATAAAAATCCCCTTTAGGCTCCTTGAAATCATTGTTCTCCATTAATCCTGCAGGATTGTATTGACTGCCATAACCAGGCAATGTACCATAAAATTTATCAAACCCTCTTTGAAGCGGCCAATTATGGGAAGCCCCCTTTGGATCCGTAAAACGCGTCAGGTGCCATTTGCCGGCCATATAGGTATTATATCCAACTAATTTCAGGGCTTCGGCAATAGTTACAGTGTTGGGACTCAAATCTCCTCTATAACCTTCATGTCCCAAATCGTTCATCATATGTCCTATACCGGCCTGGTGCGGATATAAACCGGTCATTAAACTTGCTCTCGTAGGGCAACATCTTGCTGCATTACGGAATTGGGTATATAATAATCCATTAAACGCAAGGCGATCAATATTAGGTGTGGGTATTTCACTTCCATAGCAGCCAATATCCGAAAACCCAAGGTCATCCACCATCACTATCAATATATTGGGTCTTGAATCTTTTTGTATTCCTTTCTCTGGGTTTTTAGACAGACAAGATGAGAGGGTTAACACAAGTGAGCCCATGATTATACTAAAAATTCTCGATGTAATTTTCATATTGTATCTATTTCTCCATCCCATATTATTACAACTAATAAATTCATAAAGTAATGCCTACCCATAGTCTTTAGATCAACTTAGTTTCAATCAAGTTATCAAATACAAAACTTGGAAAACTAACAAAAAAATCCGTGTGAGAATATTGAAGCAGAAGTTACCCTCTGCTTCAATTAAACAAACTAACCTAACTCAACTCAATCTATTCAATTCTGAAATCTAAATTCGACAATTACCATTATCACTTATATCAACTCAACGGTAATTTCAATTCCAATAATGTCTGGCATGTTTTTCCAATATTGTGTTTATATATCTTAATGTTAAAACAAAATATAGCCTATTCCATGACATTTTGGATTTTGTCCAATGCGCTCTTGCTGTGCTCCATCAGTTTTTTATTCAATAAGTCTGTTTTAAATCTAAAGGATAGTATATAAGGTTGTTCCCCTTCGTCCCAGTGCCCGTATGTTGTACAGACCAAAGTACCATCAGGCAATAGTTCAGCTGAAGGGTAGGTAGTGTCCCAACCTTTTTTATTATCCTTAAACCGAATTCGGAACTGACCTTCATATCCATTTTTTAAATCACTCCAAGTTCCTACCCATCCAACCCAATCACCCTCGGTAGGACTAAGCACATTTCCTGGTCTATTGCGCGGGGTATTGTCCCTAAACTGTATCAATAACCTCCCGTCAGGCATATAAATCCCTTGATGACGATCTCCGTTGAGAGCTCCAGGCATCGGTTTTGGTTTGCTCCAAGTCTTTCCTTCATCGGAACTGAACATGATCTGACTATTGTAGTTTCTGGCATTCTCCCGTAACAACATGGCTATTTCACTTTTGTCAGGACTATAAATCAATCCAGCTTCACAAAGATGATGGCTTGAAGCCCTATACAACTCTTTAGGTTCTTCCCAAGTAAGTCCACCATCCATACTTTCAACCTGATATAAGATCATGGATTTTTCTGGACCCTGGGTATGGAAAGTAGCCAGATAATGTCCAGCATCTTTTAAGGGAATACAATCCGCCATGGCCACGATTCCGGAATAATCCCCAATAGCCTTCAATTCGCTCCAAGTTTCACCCTGATCCTCTGATACCGCCATTCGAATAACTTCCTGAAAACGATGTTGGGCACCACTGAACATAATTAACCTATCCTTTCCATTAGCATCGGTTGTTGGATAGATGGTTGGAACCTCCTTACTCGTGGACCAGTTTTCAGGAGTCTTTAAGCGATCAGACCATGTTTTGCCTCCGTCGATGGATTTTTTCATTACGATTCCACCTTTTCCATGACCTTTCGGATACACACAGATAATTGTCTTACCATCTTCCAGGAGAACAGTTGTCGGATGTCCAAGATATTGGTCTTTTTCCCTGTCTACGACAATTTGGATGCTATCTTCACCATCCAAATCAATTATAGGTATATCAAAACCTAGTTTACCAGAAACTTGAGATAATCCACTTGTGACCATCAAAAGAGTAATGATAAAGGAGGACAACTTTAGAAATTTTTTCATTTTTCATCAATTTTAGGACCATTACTAGTTTTCAATATTCTACCCATTAAAGGAAGGAATCGGTAATTAATCATACCCTTCTGTTTGTTCAATTAGAGTATTTTCAGCCATTACTGATTGACTCACAGACCAATACAATGGCGTTGTTAGCCCTTGTAAATTGGGAACAAAATCATACACGTCAATGGTACCGTCTGCATGGAATCTTCTTAGATCCCACCATCTTTTTGGCTCCAAAAAGAGTTCCCTGCCCCTTTCTGCCAATATCTCAAGATTTACAGAATTTTGATCCAAAGGACCTGAATAGTCCTCATTTTGCGCTCTATTTCGCACCAAGTCTAAAGCAATGACGGCATTTTCTAAATCGTTTTTTGCAGCGTAAGCCTCAGCCCTTAACAATAACATATCCGCCCATCTGTAAATGATAAAGTCATTTGTAAATAAGCGGACTCCATCAATAATTTCTCCATAATACCTGGTTTGGGAATAAGAAATTATAGGTCCATCCACTTCCAAATAAAATGGCAAAAAGGTTCTATCTGTCCTAACATCGGTACTACTTGTAAATAAATCCCGAGTCCTCTCACTTGGTGAATAATTATGCCTAACATTAGCACTGCTACCAGGAATATCGGGACTGGCTACAGGATCATAATTAACATCCCTAACGGACAATGTACTAGCATAGTGGTTATTGACTTCGTCCCTGTCATTGAAAATTGCGAAAATTATTTCATCATTCTTCTTGGTGTCAAATACATCATTAAAGGAATCCAATAGTGAAGCGCCTTGATCCTGAATTTTCTGAATAGCAGATAAAGCCGCATCAAAATCGGCGACACCTCCACCCAAAACTTTGCCTGTCCACATTTTTACATCCGCCTGCAATGCATATGCGGCCGGTTTGGAAGCAAAATTTTTGTCCCCGAAACCATCATTGGGAAATAATGTTATGGCCTCTGAAATATCTTGATTTATTTGAGTAAATACCTGACCAACTGGTGTTCTTCCTATTACCTCTGCATCAGGTGATAGAACTGGTTCAGTGAGCAGTGGAACATCACCCCAAATTCTGGCCATATAAAAATAATATGTAGCTCTCAAGAACAAAGCCTCTGCCTTTAATTTATCCCTATCGTTTTCATTTGAAAAAGAAATGTCATCCGCTACCGACAACAAGAAATTGATATTATTCAAGGCACCGTAATAACCCGTCCATGAAGGGCCATTGGTTGAAGTAATATTTTGACCCCAGGCATTTGATACCGTGCCAATTACCCCAACATCAAAACCATCTCCCCGATCTTCGTGATATGCTGTACTATTGTAATCGTCCTTAAGATCTCTGTAAGCTCCTAGCAATAAAGCCTGAGCCTCTTGTCCGTTGGCCGGGAAATTTCCAAAAACGATATCTGAAGGTACTTCTGTGTCCAAAACATCCTCACATCCCACAAGCCCGATTAAAAGCCCACAAAGAATGGGAAACATAAAAAATCTATATACGTGTTTCATAATCAAATTATTTTTTTCGTTTTACTTAAAATGAAGCATTTAGTCTTAGCCTTATTTGAAAGGGTCTTGGATATATTCCCTCGTCCGTGCCATCAAACTGTTCTGGTGTTAGACCGTCATATTGGGTTATATATCCCAAATTGTAAAATTCCAATCCGAGACTAGTATTGCTCATCCCTAATTTTGAGCTTATATCCTTAGGAAATGAATAGCTTAGAGATACTTCCCTGAATGACAAATAATCACCTTTTTTTGTATATATATTGGATTGTCTATGATGATTGCCCGGTCCGTTATCAGCACCAGAAGCGTTATCATATCTGGGTAAAGTAGCAATATCTCCTTGTTCTTTCCACATGGCATCACTTAGAACATCGGTATTGGTTACCACATTATTTCTGGAATTTGCATTTGATCTCGCTCTAAAATTGTTCCAAATGACGTGACCAGTAGCCCAATCTTGCACCAATCGCAACGAAAGCCCTTTATAGGATATAGTATTCACCATTCCCCCACGAAAATTTGGATCGACATACCCCATAAATACCTGGTCTCTAGAATCTATAATGTTGTCACCATTGACATCTTTCCAAATTGCATCACCGCCGTTTTTAGCTCCTCCATATTGTGACCTATAGTATCCTGACATTACTTGATCATCAGGTGCATTTGCCGCTTCTTCGTCCGTTGCATAAACACCGATCATTTCGTAGGCCCAAACTCCATTGGGTCTTTCACCCTCCGCAAGACCTCCAACCCTGGTTTCGTTGCCATTTTCATCCCAAATAATAAGCCCTCCATTCCGGTTTTTATCAAACTCGTTATCAGGTAATTTGGTAACTTCACTTTTATTATATGCAAGGTTCCCGGCCAAGTTCCATGAAAAATTTTCTTTGGCTATAATGGTTCCACTCAGTTCCATTTCCACCCCTTGATTGGTTAGGGACCCAAAATTACTTCTGATACTACTAAATCCTGTTTGCGCCGGAAGAGGCATATTTAGCAATCTGTCCGAAGTAACCTTATTGTAGTAGTCGATTAAAATATTGAAACGGTCCTTGGCTATGCCCAGGTCCAAACCGATATTAGTTTGTGTAGTCGTTTCCCACTTTAGGTTCAGATTTGGAAGTTTGGAAATCCTAACAGCACTGCCCAAGGCGTAGGAAGTTGAAGAAAACCCACCTTGAGTGTCCGAAAGAGCTAAGTTGTCATTACCGGCTTTACCCCAGCTACCCCTAATTTTTACCTTACTTAACAAATCCGATTTCCAGAATTCTTCTTGATGCAAATTCCAACCCGCGGATACCGCAGGAAAAATACCAAACCTATTATTTTCTGAGAATCTTGAGGATCCATCTCGCCTGATGCTAAAACCTACAAGGTATTTCCTTGCAAAATTATAATCCAGTTTTCCAAAAAAGCTCATCAACTTGTTGGTAGAAATATCGGAAGTTACTCTTTCTCTTTCCGTCTCCGAGGCATTTAGCGTTGATATTAGGTCAGTAGGGGCATTACTTCCACTACCACTAAAACTTTCAAAATGATTTTTAACATATTGGGTTCCCAGCAACACATCCAAATTGTGCTTTTCATTAAAAGTATTCGTATACTTCAATAAACCATCGAGCATCACCTGGTTTTGCGTATCATTAAATCTGGACATTGCCCGATTGGTAACTTCTCTGGAAGCCCGTTCAAATAAATTCCCGTTGCTTTCCAACCTATAAACAGAAGCACTTGGTGAAAAAGAAAGTCCTTTTATAATATTCCAGTCCAGGCCAATTTTACTGCTCGTCCTAAATTGTTTTCTTTCGTCATCCTGATAGTACAATTCATGGAAAATATTTCTTGGTGAACCAGTACTTTCTCCTAATGCCGGAGTACCATCATCATTCCAAATTCTATAGGTGTGCGGCAACCTAGAAGATCTATTGATGGTATTGTTGGTGCTCCTGGGCTGGTCAATATCGTTGAATTGATAGGTGAATTGTCCATTAACAGCTAGATTATTATTAATATTAAAAGTACCATTCATTAAAGTATTAAATCTAGTCGCACCTGTTCCGATTACGACACCTTCTTGATCCAAATAACCGGCACTAATGTTATAATTACCCATTTCCGACGAACCTGACATTCCTACATTTATATCATGTGTAATTGCAGATCTGACCCTAATTTCATTAAGTTTATTATCAATAAATATCAGCTCCCTGCCTGTGACTGGATCCGTCATGGTTCTATAGCCATTGGCCAATAAACCATCTACATATGCCTGCCCTTCCAAAGAAGTCAAATCGTCCAAATAGGTCAGAGCAATACGTTCAAAACCAAATTCCCCTTTTTCCGATAGTTCCTGAACAGAATATCCAAAGTTTGCATTTGTCAGCCTAGCTCCCGGACTGTTTAAACTCACCCCTTTCTGGGCAGCTAATCTTGATACCCTTAGATAATCCTCTACACTTGTCCAATTATAGTCTTTGGCTTGCTGATCAACTCCTGTTGAATAACGTATGTTAATACGCCCTTTTCCAGATTCCTTCCCAGTAACAGTTGTAACCAAGATAACACCGTTGGCAGCACGGGCACCATATATAGCTGTCGAGGCCGCATCTTTTAGAACTTCAATGGATTTGATGTCACTAGGGCTAACACCATTAAGATCTTCCCTAAAAACGCCATCAATTATATAAAGAGGTTCATTGGCTCCTGAACGTGGATCCGTTTGGGTACCTCCCCTAATGTAAACAGCTGCTCCGGAACCAGGCTGGCCCGAGTCAACATTTACACTTAGGCCTGCCACCTTACCCTGCAATAGCTGAACTGGATTAACTGCAGGACTATTTTGAATTTCGGTTTGTTTGATTTTAGATACTGAACTTGACATGAGTGATCTGGATTGGGTACCAAAACCAACAACTACCACTTCATCAAGACTTTCTGTGGATTCCTGAAGACCCACATTGACCACCTGTCTACCGTTAATTTGTATTTCCTGGGAAGACATACCTATATAAGTATAAATCAATGTGGCGTTTGATGGTGCATTAATACTATATTGCCCATCAAAATCGGTAGTAACCCCATTGGTAGTGCCCTTCTGAACAATACTCACTCCAGGCAAAGGAACCCCTTGGCTATCAGAAACCGAACCATTCACAGTAATAGTTTCCTGTGCGAATAGACCCGAGGTCAAAAAACAAAATATAATTAAAGGCAAGTTAATAGGTATTGTCTTTCTCAATGCAGAAAGAACAAAGTACCTATTCGAAGTTGAATAAGTAATATTTTTCATAAATTTGAAGTGTTTAAATTAATTCATACTTTTTTTGAGTTAATACTGGCCCTACGCTCCAACGTGGGGCTTTTTTATTATAAAAACTTTTACTGTTTTTATAATCTAGCTTTAATAATTACCTGCAAAGCTTTACTAATAAGATTCGATCATTTCAAAGAATCCCAAATCACTAAGTTCACGTTCCAAATTCCGCGTTTCTTCGGGAGTTAAATTCCCAAGGGGCTTTCTACATGGCCCACAACTTACCCCGATTAATCCCATAATTGCTTTACCCGAAACCAATGCTCCATGATATCGGATTAGTATGCCAATAAATTCAATTGACTTACGCTGCTTTTCCCTTGCCTCATTTATTTTACCATTTTCAAAATCTTCAATAATACCATAATACAATGGTGCTAAAAAATTGTAGGTACTCCCAACGGCACCTTCCGCTCCAAAGGACAATCCTGCTAAAAGCAATTCATCATAACCATGGAGAATATCCCATTTACCATTATCCACGGAAAGACAATTGGACATTTCCATCAAATTATTGTCTGTGAATTTAATTCCTGCAAGGTTTGGAATTCTATTTTTGGCTTGGCTCAAGAATTTTGCCATCGAAACATTTACACGAGAAAGAGAAGGCATGTGGTAATAATAAAAAGGGATCTCAGGAGCTGACAATGCCACATCAGCACAAAATTCTACTAAATTTTCCTCTTGGTTAGGCCCAAGAAAAGGCGGGCCCATTATTGCAATCGCATCAGCTCCCGCCCTGGCGGATTCGTAGGCTAAAGTTTTTGCACTCGCCAAGCTCGTGCTTCCGGCATGTGCTATTACACGAAAATCATTTTCCTTACACGCAACCCAAGCATTGATCACGTCCAACCTCTCATTATCGCTCAAAAACAATCCTTCCCCTGTGGTTCCTGCCACAAATGCACCCTTTACTTTCATTTTTTTCAAGTGGGCAGCATAGGATGAAACCTTGTTTATATTAATTCCTCCCTGCGCGTTCATTCCAGTAAACGGTGCGGCAATTAATCCTTTAGTTTTCTTTATTGTCATTTTATATTATTATAATTATACAAGAACTCCCAATAAGGTCTTAAGTGCCTTCTGATTCTTTCCTGATATAAATTTTTATCCTTATTCTTTATGGCCTGTAATAAATCACTATGGGTAACGACTCCATCACTTTCCTGAAGTTTCTTGTTTATCGGTTCAAAATAGCTCTCATAATTATGTTTGGCGAATACAAAAACAGGTTGCATTAATTCATAGAAATGCAGAATAAAATTGTTTCCGGCTATCTCATAGATTTTTTGGTGAAATTGCATTTCATCCTCAATGGACAAATTATTTATGCCTATTGCCTGTTGCCTTGAAATAATATTTTCCAGTTCTGCAATATCCCTATCCGTAACATTTGTGAATAAAAACTCCGCAATCCCAACTTCCATTGCTATCCTCATCCCCATCAGTTCCTTAATGGTAGGCACACTTAGAAGCTGAGGGTCCAATACCTTCTTGAATCCGTTTAACAAAGGAGGCTCCTTCACTATTATACCTCGTTTCGTGCGTGATTCCAGAATTCCCAACATTCTCAAACGGCTCATGGCTTCTCTTACCACATTTCGACCCACACTGAACATTTCAACAAATTCTTTTTCATTGGGAAGGGGATCACCAGGAACAAGTTTGTTATCCTTAATATATTCGATAATACTTGCCTCAACCTGATCGGTGAGTGTTGTAACTGTTAGTTTCGACTTCATATTATTCCTATAAATCCCTTTTGTCCTACAAATATAACAAAATAATTATATGGTCAAAATATTAACTAAAAAAATATCGATTCTCAATCAAATTATCTGTTAATCATCAATATAAAGCATAAGATTAATCCTTATTTAAATGGTCTTATGAAGACCTCACTGAAGAAATTAAAAGTACCACAAGAACATACTATGTTTACCTTAAAATTATCAACCAACCGAAGAAAACAAAGAAAAACGATTTAACTAATGCTTCATAATAGTCTTCGCAAAGCTAAATATCCGAGCGTTGGCCTCTATTGCATGGTCGTAGTTCGATGAATTCTCATGTCCTGACTGATAGTCAATATCCATTATTATGGGAGTTTCGGCGAGGTTGTATTTTTGAAGTTTGGCAATATATTTACCACTATCCCATAGGGGTATCCGGTCATCACTGTTGCTTGGCATAAGTAAGGTTGCCGGGTAGTATTTGTCTTGTTTTAGATTTATATAGGGGTCCATTTGTATAAGACCAAGACACTCCAGGCTATCTTTTATTGTACCGTATTCAATATAGCTAGTGCTACTGGCCGTAGTGGCAGATTCTAGACCAAAGGGATGCATCCTTGGTACTTCCGCAATAAAGGAAGTATAAAGTTCAGGACGTTCATTAACGGCCATCCCAGCAGTAATCCCCCCGGCGCTGTTGGTATAAAGGGATATCAATCCCTTGCGGGTATACCCCTTGTTTATCAAGGCTTCCGTACAAGCAATAAGGTCCTTCCAAGAATTGTATTTTAATTCTTTCATCCCCTGAGTATGCCAGTCTTCCCCCTTTTCACCTCCCCCTCGAACATGTGGAAAAGCAAGAATACCCCCTTGCTTAACCCATTCTAGATATGTAGGCGAGAAGAATGGACTCATACTTTCACCATAAGCCCCATAAACATAGATAAACACATCGTTATTGGAATCAAGTTTCATATCCTTTCTATAAACCAAAGACAATGGAATCGCAACCTCATCATGGGAATTGATCATAATTTGTTCGCTTACCAAATCTTCAAATTCCGGGAATTGAGGGGAATCCAAAATGCCCTCATTAGTAAAATCTCCTTCGTCATTTATACAATAACGAATATAATTGGAAGTCCATCCATCCATACCTATACCAATATTTTTATGTGCAACCGACTCTCCAAAAAAAGCTGCATATCCAGGAACAAAAGGTGGGTTCAGTTGAGTAATATTTACCTGATTATCAATCTTAAAAATTGAAATTTCGACCCCAAATTTTTCACGAACAAAATATATATGGTCCTTAGTGACCTCAAATTGGGTAATGGGATTTTCCCTGCTTCCGGTCGCGAGAATTAGTGGATTATTGAAATTGGGATTACCTATTTCAACTTGGCAAAGTTCATTACCGTTAGGCGTAGCTCTGCGATAAATAAAATATTGTTCTCTTATCTCCCCTTGATTGTAATAAATCTTATCGGATGCTTTAAAAAACGGTTTCCATTTGGGCTTGCCAAGCATTACATCTGTCATCTTGGCAATAAAACTATCATAAAAAATTCCAGATTTTGCAGCATACCCAACAATATAGGAGTCCAAACTCGACCCTATTTTTACTTTAGGATAATAATCAGATGCTATTTCCAAGGTCTTATCCCAACCAAATATTGGAGTTCGTTTTTCAGGATTATCTCCTAAATAATGGATAACAGAAAACGAGTGTTTTTTGTAATTGGGATCGGATTTTTCAACAATAGGAAAATAAAGGTAGATTACACCAGAGTTATCAGGCAGCCATTCAATTTCACCAAAATCCGGATTTATATGGATTATTTTGTCTTTTAAGAACTTTTTGTTTATCACATCATAAATTAGAATTGTGGAGGTAAATTCCTCTTTTGGGTCCAAGCCAATAGCTATTTTTGTGCCATCATAGGAGGGTTCCAAATAACTTATATTTCGCTTTTCGTTAGTATAGCTGCTTGGATCAAAAAGTTCAGTTTCTAAATTGCCTCCCTTTTCTCTGTAAAAAAGCACATCGATATCCTTATATTCATCATAGCGCAAATAGTAGTAATTTTCATTTTCATCTGTTCGGATCATGCGGATATCACCGCTTGTCCTGCCTTCCAATTCATGAAAGCGAGTTTTAAATTGGGTGGTAAGGTCATTGTTTAAAAAGTATGCTTCCGCCAAGGAATCTTGGACCTTGAACCAGTTCTGCACAAGGCTATCCTCTAGATCCATTAGATTATGGTAACTATCTGTAACCGTTCTTCCAAAGTAGTCTTGAACCTCAGGTGTGGGGGAAATTTCAGGATATTTCCATATGGGCATAGGCTTCTTTTGGCTACATGAAAGTAGGAAGCAAAATAGTCCACAAAATAATAATGTTGGTCTTCCCATAATTTTCACATTTCAACATAGAAAGTTAAGACCGGTTGAATTGGTCCCTAATCATAAATTATATCTTAGCCTTAATCTCTGTGCCCTCTTTTTGGCCTTTTTATTTTATCCGTATCTATAGGTCCATCTACACCTCCCTTGATTTTGGTAAGTGACTTTAAAGCTCTTTTCTTGTAGTCTTCCATTTTTTTTCTCATGACATTGAATTTATAGATTAACAAATAATTGTGCCAAACCAAGTTAGTCCGATTTTACATATACTCCAGATAACATAAACCACCATTTATAAATGACGTGCATTTTCTCTATTCTTTAGTTCCTTCAATAACTTGGAAGGATATACCCCCGTCTTGGCATAAAATGCTTTAGAGAAAGATTCCCCAGTTTTGAATCCAAAGGTGTCGGCCAATCCCTGATAATTGTATTTCAAGAGTTGGGGATCCTTGGAAAGCATTTCAATTGCGAAAGTAATTTTTAGATCCTTTAAATAATTGGGGAAACTCATTTCTTTGTAATGATTTACAATCGTGGACAAATAAGTGGTATTACTGTCCATATCTTGAGCCAATTGGGCCATATCCAAATCTTTGCTCAAATAAAGGTCGGACTTTTCAAATGCCTCCAATTTCAATAGAAGGTCGTTCCGGATATCTTCGGGAACGGAATTTGGGTGGACACCTACCTTTTTGGAAGAAGATTTAACCGACTTGGAATCTTGCAACAATCTTCTGACTATTTTTTTGGTCTTTCTAGCCCTAACATAAAAGTGTATTCCGGCCAAAAAAGCTAGACACGTCATAATACCCAATACAAGATTCATGGAATTTTTGGCCTTAAGCTGCTCCTCAGCCCTTTTCTTTTGTTGTTTCAGATAGGGAAGATCATATGCTACCGTAGCCTGTTGAATAATTCCTTTTTGCTCAGTTGTCATCAAACTATCAAAATAAATAAGTTTTTCGATGGACTCAATTTCCCGTTGCTGATCATCATTTAATCCATAATGCATAACCAATTGTTGATATACATCTTTTATAGCATCAAATGGTTTATTGGTTTCCTCTACAATTGAATCGACTTGTTGAAAGTAGCGAATGGCCAAGTTATTGTTTCCCGTTTGCTGGGCAATTTTAGCTAAATAATAAAGTTTCATGGCCTGGCTATTTCCATCCAACAAATGGGTATATTTTAACAAAGTATCTTTAGCTTTTTGAAAATCATCCCCATAGTAGTCCAACTGCGCACCTACCAGGACGAAATCACGATATTCCATGCTGTCATTATTTGTTATTGCCTTTTTTATTCCAATATTATAATACAGACGTGACGAGTCCAACTGGGACAATCGTAGGTGTGCAAGGGTAAGGTTATACATCAATAGCATATAATCCTCGTAATGTGTATGTTCATAATCTTTCTCCTTTTTTAATAATTTCAACGTTCTGGTATAAATATCTGCTGCGGCATGAGGTTGACCGTTAAGGTTGCGTATGGCAGCAATGGCCATAGAGCAGGTAATTTGGTCCTCTAAATTCATTTTGTTCACGGCATGGTTATATGCGGTTATATAATTTTGCATTGCCAATTGATAATCCCGTTTATCATAATAGATAATTGCCTTAAGAATATAGCCAAAGGTTGGATGTTCCGAATGGTCACTATCCTTGGTCGCTAGAATAATTGAATCCGCATAGGAAACCGCCAATTCAGGCTCCTCAATAATGGTTCTATAATAATAAGCATTGGCCAATTCAATAGGATTGGCCTCATTTTTAGCTTTACGGGCATGAACTTCTGTAAGAACTCGAAGTCTTTGTAGAGATTTGTTTCCATAAGCCTCATCTTGCATATCCATAAGACTTTCATAGCTCCTGCTTAATAAATAATCCACATCCCAAAAAAGTGTATCCTGAGGCGTTCCGGCTTCCTGGGCAAAAGACAATGTTAAAATTGAACATAAGAATACCGAACCTATCATAAAGTCTAATCCTAGAAT